>JBKQIP010000039.1:0-39607 GCA_052148295.1 Acidimicrobiales bacterium | reverse complement strand
GCCCCGGCGTCGAGTGCGACCTCGGCGGTGCGGTCCGATCCGCCGTCCACCACGACCAGCGTGTCGAGCTCCAGCCCGTCCACCGAGTGCGGCATGGCGGCCAGGACCGCCCCGATGTTGGCCTCCTCCTCGAACGCGCAGATCAGGCCCACCACCGGGGCCAGCTTTCGGTCGGGGTACCGGCCGGTGAAGGCCGCGCGCCCCGCGGCGATGACCCGGCGGGCCAGAGCCGGGTCGGTCCGGACGCGCGCGCTCCCCGAGGGGGGCGACCCGGGGGTCAAAGGGTCGCGGGCGAACCGAAGACCGCGCGCACCATCGGGGCGAAGTGCGCGAGCGGCTGGGTCGGGTAGTCGGGATCGAAGCTGGTCTGATCCCACTCGTCGGCGAACTGCTCGGCCAGCGCGTACCACGGCGCACCCTGGTGCCGATCGCGGGCATTGGGGTCCTGGCCGATGAACTCGTAGTAATGGCGACCCTGGAAGTCCTGGTGGGTCAGGACCATCTGGTAGGTGTCGTGGCAGACGTAGGGCCGCAGGACCTCGGCCGAGATCCGCGGGTGGTTGAGCACGGAGACGGCCTTGCCGATGTCGTGGCAGAGCGAGGCCACGATCACTTCCTCGGAGGCGCCCGCCTCCTCGGCCCGGGTGGCCGTCTGCAGCGAGTGCACCAGCTGGTCGACGGCGAAGTTGTCCGTGATCTCCTCGAGGGAGGCCAGCATGGCCAGGACCCGTTCGGCCACTCGAGGCTGCTGTTCCATGGTCTCGGCCACAATGGCCTGCCACTCGGCGGCGGTCGACTCGTCCATGCGGGTGAAGGTCACGGCGCCATCATCGCACTTCTGCCCCTCACGAGGCCAGCATGTCCAGGACGTCGGCGGCCGAGACGGAGCGGTCCTCGGCGGCCGGGTCGGCCCGCGCCGGTGCCGGGCGGCCGCACAGGAAGCCCAGCGTGGAGCCCACGGCCCGCAACAGCTCGCGCAGCTCGGGCGGCGGGGGGAAGTACTCGTCCTCGGTGGTCACCGTCACCTCGGTCACCCCGAGCCGGGGGGCCAGGGCGCTGATGACCTCCTCCACCAGGGCTTCGGGGGCCGAGGCGCCCGCCGTCACGCCGACGGTGCCCCGCAGGTCGGGCGGCAGCTCGTCCGCCTCGTTGACCCGCAGCACGCGGGGGCAGCCCGAGGCCCGGGCCACCGTCTCGAGCGCCACGGTGTTGGACGAATTGGCCGAGCCGATGACCACCACGGCGTCGGCCCGGCTGGCGATGGACTTGAGGGCGGCCTGCCGGTTGGTGGTGGCGAAGCACAGGTCGCTCCGGTTGGGCATCCACAGGTCGGGGAAGCGGCGGCGGGCCGACTCCATGAGGCCCCGCCACTCGTCGTGGCTGAGCGTGGTCTGGGCCAGCAGGGCCATCGGGCCGCCGGCCCGGTCCTCGAGCTGCAGCGCATCGAGGTCCGCCTCGTGCTCGACCAGGCGGACCGAGTCGGGGGCCACCGCCATGGTCCCGACGGCCTCCTCGTGGCCGGCATGCCCCACGTAGAGCACCGTGTAGCCCTTGCGGCTGCGCACCTTGAGCTCGTGGTGCACCTTGGTGACCAGCGGGCAGACGGCGTCGACCACGACACCGCCCTGGGCCCGGGCCGCGCTGACCACGTCGGGCGCCGACCCGTGGGCGCTGAGCATGAGCGGCGACCCCGGCGGGACGTCCTCGACGTGGTCCACGAAGATCACCCCCTGGTCGCGGAAGCGGTCCACCACGTGCCGGTTGTGCACGATCTCGTGGTAGCAGTACACCGGCGGCTCGAAGACCCGCACCATCCAGGCCAGCGCCTTGATCGCCTTCTCGACCCCGGCACAGAAGCCGCGGGGCTCGGCCAGGAGGACCTCCTCGACGTCGGACATCGAGCCCACGCTACCGGCCGTCGGCCACCCCTTCGCCCCGGGGTCCGCCGCCGATCTCGTCCCGGGTGCGCCGCCGCTGCAGCACTGCTCCGGCCCGGCGTCCCGGTCGCGCCGCCCCCCGGGCACGTGACGGGCCACACCGCTAGTAACCTGGGGGGATGTCCGCTCCCACGGTGACTTCGGTCACCGCGGCGTCGCCGGCAGCCCGGGCCGGCCTGGCCGTGGGCGACGAGCTCCTCACCATCGGCGGCCGGGAGCCCCGCGACGTCATCGAATTCCAGCAGCTCACCGACGCCGGCAACCTCAGCGTCCTGGTCAAGCGCGCCGGTGCGGCGCTGCCCCGCCTGGTGCGCATCGCCAAGGAGCCGGGGGAGCCCTTCGGGGTCGAGGTCTCCTCGGCCGTCTTCGACCGCATCCGGACCTGTGACAACCACTGCGCCTTCTGCTTCATCTACCAGCTGCCCAAAGGCATGCGGCGCAGCCTCTACCTCAAGGACGACGATTACCGGCTCTCCTTCTTGTACGGGAACTTCACCACCCTGACCCGCTTCACCGAGCTCGATGCCGAGCGCATCCTCACCGAACGGCTGGGCCCGCTCTTCGTCTCCATCCACAGCACGGATCCCGAGTTGCGGGCCCAGATGCTGCGCAACCCCAAGGGGGCCACCAGCCTGCGCTGGCTCGGGGTCCTGCTCGACGGTGGGATCGAGGTCCACGGTCAGGTCGTGGTGTGCCCCGGGGTCAACGACGGCGCCGCCCTCGAGGACACCCTGGCCGGGATCCTCGACCTCTACCCGGGCCTGGCCACGGTGGGCGTGGTCCCGCTCGGCCTGAGCCGGTTCTCCAAGGAGGCCGAGCTGCGCCCCCACACGACCGAGGAGGCGGCCCTCGTCGTCGACACCGTGGCCGAGTGGCAGGGGATCTACCGCCGCGCCCTGGGCCGCCGCCTGGCCTACGCCGCCGACGAGTACTACCTGCTGGCCGGGCGCGACTTCCCGACGGCCCGGGCCTACGACGAGTTCCCCCAGCACGAGAACGGCATCGGCATGGCGCGGGCCTTCGCCGATGCCTTTGCCCGGCCCCGGGCGGGCGGCCCGGGGGGCGTGCGCCACGGGTTCTTCGCCTCGGTGGACGCCGCCCCGGCCGAGGGGTACCGCGCCCCCCGCCTCCACCCCGCCCCCGGCAGCGGCGGCAGGGACGCGCGCCCGGTGACCGTGCTGACGGGGACCTACGGGGCCCGGGTGCTGGCCCCCCTGCTGGGCACACACCCCCGCCGGGACGTCACGGTGCGGGAGATCCGCAATGACTTCTTCGGCGGCAACATCGGCGTGGCCGGCCTGTTGACCGGCGAGGACCTGGCCCGGGCGCTGGGCCCCGGGCCGTCCGACCGGCGCTACCTGCTGCCCGATGCCTGCCTGAACGAGGGCCGCTTCCTCGATGGGCTGACGCTGGCCGACCTGCCCCGGCCGGTCGAGGTGGTCCCGACCGACGGCGGCTCACTGCGCCGCGCCCTGGACGGGGCGTCCTTCCGCGGCTGTGCGGCGTGACCGACACCCTGGTCACGCTGCCCGTGGTCGTCGTCGCCGGGCGTCCCAACGTGGGCAAGTCGTCCCTGGTCAACCGGATCGTGGGCCAGCGGGCCGCCGTGGTCGAGGAGGAGCCGGGGGTCACCCGGGACCGCAAGGTGCTCACGGCGGAGTGGACCGGGGTGCCCTTCGCCGTCATGGACACCGGAGGATGGCTGGCCGGGGGGACGGCACTGGACGCCAAGGTGAGCCGGCAGGCCGAGCAGGCCCTGGCCGAAGCCGCCGTGATCCTGCTGGTGGTGGACGTGACGACCGGGATCACCGACGAGGACCTGGCCGCCGCCCGGCTGGTCCGCCGCGCCGGCCCCCCGGTGCGCCTGGTGGTCAACAAGGTGGACGACACCAACCGCGAGCCGGCGGCGTGGGAGTTCGTCGGCCTCGGGGTGGGGGACCCCTACCCGGTCAGCTCGCTGCACGGACGGGGCACGGGCGACCTGCTCGACGCCGTGGTGGACCTGCTGCCCCCTCCCGCGCCGGCCGTGGACGAGCCGCCGACCCGAGGACCGGGATCGACGCCCCGGGTGGCCATCATCGGCCGGCCCAACGTGGGCAAGTCCACCCTCTTCAACCAGTTGCTGGGCGAGGAGCGCTCCGTCGTGCACGACCTGCCCGGCACCACCCGGGACGCCATCGACACGGTGGTCGAGACCCCCGATGGCCCGGTCTGCTTCATCGACACCGCCGGCCTGCGCCGCCCGGCCCGGACCGAACGGGGGACCGAGCACCACTCGGTCCTGCGGGCGCTGCGGGCGCTCGAACGGGCGGACATCGCCGTCCTGGTCATCGACGCGACGGTGGGCGCCTCGCATCAGGACCAGCGCCTGGCCGAGCGCATCGGGGTCTCGGGCTGCCCCGCCATCGTGGTCCTCAACAAGTGGGATCTGGTGCCGGCGGACGACCGCGACGACATCCTGGCCGGGGTGGGGGACCGCCTGGCCTTCCTGGGCGCCGCCCCGGTGCTGAAGGTCTCCGCCCTGTCGGGCAAGGGTGTGCACCGCATCCTCCCGGCCCTGCGCGACGCCGTCGAGTCGTATCACCAGCGGGTCCCGACCGGGGCCCTCAACCGGGCCGTCGCCGAGTTGCAGCAACGCCAGCCGGCTCCCCGGGCCAAGATCCGCTACATCGTCCAGGGCGCCATCGACCCGCCCACCTTCACCCTGTTCACCAACGGTCGGCTGCACCAGACCTACCTGCGCTACATCGAGCGGGGACTGCGCGAGACGTTCGGGTTCGGCACCACCCCCATGAAGTTGCGGGTGCGTATCGGCGGCAAGTGAGCGTCGGCGCCTGATGGCCTGGTGTGAGGAATGTGATGCGCTGGTGGAGGACGAGGACCTCGGTCCGGACGGCGAGTGCCCCGAGTGCGGGACCATCCTGGCCGACCAGGAACGACCGCCCGTTCCCTGGTACTTCAAGGCCATGCTGGTGGCCTCGGTCGTCTACCTGGGCTATCGCGGCTATCAGGGCGTGACCTGGGTCGTCGGGCACGTGTGACCTCCCGATGACCCCGGGAGCGTCCCTGCCCGGGACCGTCCCTGCCCGGGAGCGTCCCTGCCCGATAGCGTCCCTGCGATGGCGATCTACGAGCTCGACGGGGTGGCCCCGCGCATCGACCCCGAGGCCTACGTCCATCCCGACGCGGTCGTCATCGGCGACGTCACCGTCGGGGCCGAGGCCACGGTGTGGCCGAAGGTCGTGCTCCGGGGCGACTTCGGGACCATCACCATCGGGGCCCGCACCTCGGTGCAGGACGGCACGGTGATCCACGCCGGGCCCGGCTTCCCCACCGTGGTCGGCCAAGGCTGCGTCATCGGGCATCTGGCCCATCTGGAGGGCTGCCTTCTCGAGGACGACGCCCTGGTCGGTTCGGGCTCCGTCGTCCTGCACCACGCCGTGGTGGGTCGGGGCGCCACCGTCGGCGCCAACGCCGTCGTGCCCAATCGCATGGTGGTGCCTCCGGGCGCGCTGGCCCTGGGCGTCCCGGCCGTCCTGCGGGAAGGGCGGAGCGACGTCGAGCTCATCCGGCTCTCGGCGGCCGAGTACGTGGCCAACGGGAAGCGGTTCCGCACCGCGCTGCGCCGGCTCGGCTGACCCCTGGGGACTCGGCGCACCCCTGGGGACTCGGCGCACCCCTGGGGGACTTGCCGAACACCTGGGAACGTGCCGAACCCCTGGGGGGACTTGCCGAACCCCCGGAGCTCGCTCAACCCCGGGGAAAGACGTCCTTGCCGAACGGTGCCAGGCCCTTGGCGGCGGCGAAGCCGAGGTGCCCCTCGCCGTCGGTGCCCCCCGTGGTCAATCCGAGGAGGTCCTCGTAGCTGCGGAGCGCCGAGTAGTGGTTGTAGTGCCCGGTGGTGTCGATCGTGCCGGGCGCGATGTACTTGGCGTCGAGCAGCAGCGCCCCGATCTGGCCGCCACCGGGCGCCGTGTCCGTGCTCAGACCGGCGTCGCCGGGGGCGTGGGTGTTGGGACCGGTCTGCTCGTTACAGCAGGCGGCGGCGTAGGCCGGGTTCGATGGGTCGACGTCCGCCTCGTCGAAGGTGATGACCACCAGGGTGTCTCCGGAGCGGTAGGCGGGGGAGTCGAGGATGAGGGGCATCCAGGCCCGGAGGAAATCGTCCGCCCCCACCAGACCACCGGTGTGCCCCCCCACGGAGTTGGGGCCGGCGCAGGGGTCGTCGTGGCCGTCGTTGCACAGGTTGGGGGTGATGAAGGCGAAGCGCGGGGTGGTCTCCTGTCTCCGCAGATCGCGGGCCAGGTGTCCGTTCGGCGCCGGGCGGCCGTTGGCGCCCAGGATCCCGAGCGGGACCACATTGGCATCGCACTCGGCGGTGTCGTCGATCACCGAGTGGAACCACACGAAGGGGTTGTGCCGGGTGGTGTACTGATCGGTCGGTGTGGCGAATTCGGCCGTGTCGGTGGCCCCGAGGGCGGGGTGGGCGCAGTCGGTCCCACCGGTGGGGTCGGCCACGCCCCCGTCGCGCGTCTGGGTGTTGCCCATGTCCTGCTCGTAGGCTCGCCAGGCCGCCACGTGGGTGGTCTTGTTCGGCGGGTATTTCGCATCGAGCTGGCTGGCGATGGTCTGGACCGACGCCGGGTACACGCAGCCCTCGCCGTCCACCTGGCCCGGATCGGCCGCTTGATCGGGGTCCGGGGTCCCCGGGAGCACGTCGGCGTAGGTGAAGCCGTTGTCGGCGCAATCGGCCTGCGTGTCCTCCGTCGGTGACTGACCCGAGACCTGGGCGATGTAATTGTCGAGGCTGTCGTGCCCGATGGCGTAGTAGTTCTGCAGCAGCTCCCCCTCTTTGCGCAGCGTGCCGTTGAGATAGGTGGCGGGGGAGCCGGGGCCGAACGTGGTCTCGTAGCCCTCGTTCTCGAACTCGATGACGAAGATGTGGTCGATCTTCCCCGGGGGCAGCGCGGCCCGCACCACGGTGTTCGTGTGCGGGGACGCGCCGGCCGGGGTGGCGGCCCCCGTCAAGGCCGACCCGACCAGGAAAGCACACAGGGCGCCACCACGGACGGTGGCGGCCACGCCGTGGCGGGTCCGTGTGCGCATCCCTTCATCCCCTTGCCGAGCCGGGCCCGGGACCGGTGCCCTGGAGCCGAGGAGCGGAGTGTAATACCGGGCCCACCTTGCGGCGCGCTCGCCCGCGGTGATCTCGGACGATCATCGCTCAGGCCCGTAGCGGAACGGGCGCGCCTCTCGGCAATGGTCATTGGGTGTCGTGCTTCCCGGCGGGGTAGTTTGTGGTCAAACTTCGGGTGCGGGAGTGGCCAGTCACACTTCGGGTAGGGAAGGACCAGCATGCGCAACGGCGGGTTGACGCGAATCTCGATGGGGTTGGTCCTCACGTTGGGGATTCTCATCTCATCGATCGGGATGACCGCCATGGCGGTCACCGCCAGAGCCACCACGAGCGACGGGCTCACCACCATCGACAACGTGCCGTATTCGTCGATCTCACCCCTCACCGATCTGGACGTCATCGAGCCATCGACCCCGGGTCAGAACCGCCTCGCCGTGGTCCTGATCCACGGAGGCGGCTTCACATCCGGCAGCACCGCGAATCTGATCGAGCAGGCCGACGATTTCGCCGACGCGGGGTTCGTGGCGTTCGACATCAATTACCAACTGAACGGCTTCCCGAACGAATCCAACGACGCCATGGCGGCGGTGCAATGGGTGCGCGACAACGCCGCGACGTACGGCGTCGACCCCACCCGCATCGCCGCATTCGGGACGTCGAGCGGCGGCACCTTGGCGGCCAACGTCGCCACCGAGGGTGTGGCCAACGGGGCCCCGGTGAGCGCAGCGGTGTCATGGTCGGGGCCGATGGATCTGGCGGCGCTCATCGGCCTCAAGGCGGGTTCCTACAACACCGAGCACATCGAGACCTATCTGGGGGGCTGCAGCCCGTCGCAGTGCCCGGCCACCTACAGCGCGGCCTCCCCACTCGATGAGGTGACCCCCACCACCAGCCCCATGATGGTCGTCAATTCTGCCGACGAGACCATTCCCTTCAGCCAGGCGCAGGACATGGCCAATGCCCTCACGGCGAACGACGTCCCCGTGGATCTGGTCGAGGTTCCCGGAAGTGCCCATGCCGTGGGCTACACCAGCGAGGAGATGACTCCCACCATCGATTACCTCGAGCAGACACTGGAAGACAATCCCGTGACGCCTGCGGGCTCGCCGGACATCACCCTGCAGGACTCGGCCGAGGAGCCCAGTTACTCGGCGGTGGGCCAGACCATCGACTTCGACTACCTGGTGACCAACACGGGGAGCCAGACCCTCTCGACCGTCGGCGTCACCGATACCCTCCCGGGTCTGAGCGCCCTGAGCTGTCCCGACACCACGCTGGCGGCCGGGGCGGCGGAGACCTGCACCGCCACCTACACCGTGGCCCAGGCCGATCTCGACGCCGGCTCGGTCGTCGACACGGCCACGGCCCAGGGCACGCTGCCCAGCGGGGGAGTGCCGCAGTCGTCGGCTCCGTCGATCGTCACCATCCCGGCGGTGACCTCGCCGGCCCTGACCCTGGTGAAGTCGGCCGTACAGACCAGCTATTCGGTGGTGGGCCAGACCATCGACTACGACTACCTGGTCACCAACACGGGCAACGTCACCCTCTCGGATGTCGGGGTCACGGACCCCCTCCCGGGTCTGAGCGCCACCGGCTGCCCCGATCCCATGCTGGCCCCCGCGGGATCGGAGACCTGCACCGCCACCTACACCGTGGCCCAGTCCGATATCGACGCCGGCTCGATCACCAACACGGCCACGGCCCAGGGCACGCCGCCCGGGACCGCGACGCCCATCGACTCGAATTCCTCGACCGTCACCATCCCGTACGTGCCGTCTCCGGGCATCACCCTCGAGGACTCGGCCGAACAGTCCAGTTACTCGGCGGTGGGCCAGGCCGTCGACTTCGACTACCTGGTGACCAACACGGGGAGCCAGACGCTTTCCGCCATCGGGATCACCGACCCCCTCCCGGGTCTGAGCACCGTCAGTTGCCCCGAACCCACGCTGGACTCCGCGGCGTCGGAGACCTGCACTGCCAGCTACACCGTGGCCCAGGCGGACCTCGACGCCGGCTCGATCGTCGACACGGCCACGGCGCAGGGCACGCCGCCCGGCGCCGATACGCCGGAGTCCTCGGCGCCGTCGACCCTCACCATCCCGGCGGTGACCTCGCCGGCCATTACGCTGGTGAAATCGGCCACTCCCACCACCTTCACCGCGGTGGGCCAGACCATCGACTACAGCTACCTGGTCACCAACACGGGCAACGTCACCCTCTCGGCCATCGGGATCACCGATACCCACCCGGGCCTGAGCGCCATCAGCTGCCCCGATCCCACGCTGGGCCCGGTGGCATCGGAGACCTGCACCGCCACCTACGCCGTGACCCAGGCCGACATCGACGACCACGCCGACATCGTCAACACGGCTACGGCCCAGGGCACGCCGCCCGGGACGGCGACGCCTATCGACTCGACCCCGTCGACGGCCAGCGTCCGGTTCGTGGGAGCTCCGGCCATCACCGTGGTGCTCTCCGCCGCCCAGAGCAGCTACTCGGTGACGCGCCAGCCGATCAACTACAGCTACCTGGTGACCAACACGGGTGACCTCACGGTGAATTCGATCAAGGTCACCAACTCCCTCTCGGACGTCACGTACCGGTCCTGCCCCTCTGCGACCCTCGCTCCGGAGACCTCGGAAATCTGCACCGGTACCTACACCGCGGTCCGCGCCGACGTCTCGGCCGGTTCGATCGTCAACACGGCCACGATTTCGGCGACGCCAACCGGGCATGCGGCCATCGAGTCGCCCCCGTCGACGTTGACGGTGCCCTACGTGGTGTCTCCGGACATCACCTTGTTGAAGACGGCCAGCCTGACCAACTACGCGTCGGTGGGCCAGGTCATCACCTACAGCTTCCTGGTCGATGACACCGCGGGCCAGACGCTCTCGGGCATCGGGGTCACCGACGCCCTCCCGGGTCTGAGCGCCATCAGCTGTCCCGACCCGACTCTGAAGAAGGGCAACACGGAAACCTGCACCGCCACCTACACCGTCGCCCAGGCCGACCTCGACGCCGGCTCGGTCGTCAACACGGCCACCGCCCAGGGCACGGTCGCCGGCGCCACGGCGCCGGTCACCTCGATGCCGTCCACCGTGAGCGTGCCCGACAACTTCCCATCTTGAGCGGCCGGTCCCACCGACAGGCCGCGCCCTGGTTCGCATCCGCCGTGCCGGGGTCGACACCTCGTGACCCAACGTACGCGTCGATGCGGGCCCAAGGTGACGTTGCGCTAGTGTGGCCTTCCTCCGCCAACCTGCTCTGAGCAGGCCGATCGGAACGCGGGCTGTGGCGCAGCTTGGTTAGCGCGCTTGACTGGGGGTCAAGAGGTCCCGGGTTCAAATCCCGGCAGCCCGACTCGAAAATCAGGTCAGGGGGCTGTGGCCCTTCGGATGGGGGAAGCTGCGATTGGTTGCGATGCAACCATCGTGCAACCCGACCCTTGGCAGCTTTACGGGCACGGACAAGCTCCGAAGCCCCTCCGATGTCGGTGAGTTGATGTTGCAACTCTCGCTGAGCGCGTGAAGAGACCCCGCTCTGTGCCTGGGGGGTCATGGCGATCTCACCGCAGGCTCGAGCTTGTCGTCGAGCCCGATGAGCGCAGTGGTCATCGGCTCATCGTCACCTTCGGAATGCCGAGTGACGGGTTCCCGCTGCAGATGTCTTCAATGAGATCCGCCACCCGCTCAAGGCGCCGCCGGCGTTCGGCCAAATCAACGAACTCACGCCGTTTCCGGCGCGGTCGAGTTGAAACAGTCCCGTTACGAAATTCTCGGGCCGCTCTCAATTTCGACCGATATAAGCATTACACCGATATATGCATTACGTGGCCAGACGGGTCCCGGGATTGAATCGCGGCCCGTGACCCACGCCCGGGCCCCGGTGGTCGCGGTTCGTCGGACTACTCGCCACCCATTCGGTCTCGGATCTGACGTCGCTCTTCGGTGGTCGCGCCACCCCAGACCCCTTCGGACTCGTCAAAGACAAGCGCCCACTCGAGGCACTCGAAGCGAACGGTGCAACCTGTGCATATTTTCAGCGCGCGCCGGGGTGCGCGGCCGCGGGTCGGAAAGAATGCGCTGACATCCTCGCCGCGGCACGCAGCCCGCGTATGCCAGTCGGGGCGCCGCAGGAGTTCATCGGCCGCCGGCGGCCGCAACCGCGCCCGGCTCCTGAGCCACGCCGTCAGTGCATTGTCCACGGCGTTGCACGTTACGGCTGAGCGGTTGCTCAGTGCTCTCTCAGGTCGAGGCGTCGCGTGGGCCGAGTATGGCCCGGGGGTGTGTCAGGCCGCCTCAATCGCGTCTCGGCGGGGCGGATGAACCCCTTCACGATCGAGTTCCCTGATGATGAGTGCCCGTGCCCCCGTCTTCAGGACCTTGACCCCATGCACGTTTGCAAGCGCCAACAATTCGGTGCGCGTCCCATAGAGGCGCTCCCGCCGACTGGACGGCCGCCATCTGTTCCAACCAGCCGGACACCCATGCCATCCATCGGGAGAATGCTCCGGGAACAGGCCGTGATGGACGTCAGAGACGTCGTTCCACTTTCGGCTCTCCAGCACAGACTCTGGCAGACCGCCTTCTCAGATAGCTTTCAACGATGGCGAGGAGGGTCTCGGTGGACGACTTGGTAGGAGCCGCAGAGATCGCCGCCCGTTTCGGCTCGAGCAGGACGACCCGCAGCGAGCGGGCCGTCCGTCTGGTTGTCCTCCTCGGGTTGACACTTCTTGCAGCGGGTTGTTCGGCGGCTCGTCCTGCTCAGCTTCCAGCTCGGGTGGCCTTATTTGGTGACTCCCTGTCGTTCGAAGCACAGCCGTACTTCACGTCGCTGATAAAGGCAACCGGCGAGACCGCCCTGACTTATGACAGCCTCGGCGGGACGGCGATCTGTGACGCGTTGCCAAAGATGCGCGAGGTCGAAGCCAACCATCACCCGATCGCGGTCGAGCTGCAATTCAGCGGCAACGCCCTCACCCCGTGCATGAAGGGGTTCAAACCGGGGACCCAGGCCTACTACGACAAATACCGGGCCGACACCGAAGAGGCAATCAAGATCTTCGTTCCAGCCGGTGCGCACGTTTACCTGATCGGGGCCCCGATCACCAAAAGCCAGCAGTCCGACCCGAACTGGGACCGGCTCAACCAACAGTACGCCGAGATCGCCGCCACTGACCGGCTCCACGTGACCTACGTCGACGCCGGAGCGGCGGTCGAAGGGCCTGACCACACGTTCACTGAGACGTTGCCATGTCTCCCAATCGAGCAGTGCAGCGGGCCGATCGTAGGCGGCGTGCCATCCAACATTGTTCGCTCACCGGACGGAACCCACTTCTGTCCAGTCGAGACCGGTAACGAAGAAGGTGAGATAGGCGGCTGCTCCACGTACTCATCCGGTGCCTTCCGTTATGCCTTGGCAATGGTTGAGGCTCTCGCCGGCCCGGCGAGCCGGTGACCACACCGAACACCCGATCCGCGAGCCAGTTCCGGTTTCGTGGTGGCCGCGGGCCGAGCCGTCAGCGCCTCACGGGCGTCAGCGGAAGTGAGACGATTCCCTCTGTTTCGAGCGCGGCACCAGAGTCGTGGCGTGGCGAGCGGTTCTCCAACCGTGAGCCCGCCTCATTGGTGACGACACCTGCGGCTAATTGGTGACGACATCTTCGGCCGTCGCTGAGATGAGGGACACACCGGATTCGACCGCCACCGGCTTGAGCTCGGTTTCTTCGAGCCCGTTGCCGATCTGCCCCCCACCACCGTCACCCCAGCTGTACACCACGCCGGAGGTGCTCACGCCGTACGAGGTGTTGCCCCCGGTGGCCAAGAGCTGGAAGGTCACGCCGTTCGGGGGAGAAACCACGATGGGGGACGCTCGCTCACCGTTACCGCCGTCGCCCAGCTGTCCGTTCGCGTCGTCGCCCCAGGCCCGGAGTGAGCCGTCCGACAGCATGACCAGCGTTTGGCCGTTCGTCTCGTCCGAACCCCCGACGGCCACCTGGGTCACCGCCAGCGGCAGCGGCACCGTCACCGGGACCGAGGAGGGTGCGCCGACGGTCCCGGTGCCCAACTGGCCTTCTCCGTCGAAGCCCCAGTCGAGGTACGTACCGTTGACCAACAATGCGCCCGAGTTGCTCCATGAAGCGACCAGGACGCTGACCTGTCCCCTCGGCAGATTCTGCACCACCACTGGGGTGTTGCTCGGTGCCGTGGAACCGTCGCCCAAATCGCCGTAGTTGTTGTCACCACATGCGTACACCGTGCCGTCGGAGTCGAACAGGCTGTGACCGCCTGCGCCGGCCGCAGCGGTGACACCCGTGAAGGGAAGCAGGGTCGGGGTCAGGTATTCCCGGGCGTTCCCCAGGCATAGTTCGCCCGACAGATTCAAGCCCCAACCCCACACCCGACCCTCGGTGTCGATAGCCAGGCCGGTGTCGTAGGGCATGGCGTCGGTCGGTAGCTCGGCGATCTTCACACCGGCGGGGAACTGCACCTCGACGGCGGTCGACAACGAGTCGGTGGTGCCGCCGTCACCCAGCTCCCCGCCACCTCCCAAACCCCACGCATAGACCGACCCGTTGGCCAGGAGGGCGTATTCCGTGGAGTTCGAGCTCGCCACCTGCACCACGGTCCCGGGTAAGGACACCGGGGTGGGGGACACCAACCTGGCGTCCGGAGGGACGCCGTTGCCGGATGTGAAGACTCCCCAATGTCGGCTCGGGGGAACGTTCTCCGACGTCGAGGAGGCAAAGTCACCGGTGCCGTCATACGTCGCGTGGAAAACGGCATAGGTGGCAATCACTGCGTTACCAATCGTCAGGGTCGCCGAATCGGACGGGGACAAGGGCGCCGTGCCGATGGTGGACCACGTCGTCTTGCCGGGGACCTGCGCGACAAAACTGATGGTGCCGGCGATGTCCGCGGTACCGACCGGATCGGGCGAGAGGGTCGCAGTGAAGGTCGACGTCGAGGTGCCGATGGACTCGCCCAGGGAGAGCGTCGTCGCTTCCTGTCCGACCGTCAGCGCGGTGGATGAGGTGGTCGAAGACGTTACGTATCCCGTGCTGGGGAGGTAGGTGGCCGTGAGCTCATACGTGGTCGGAGCTTGTCCCGCGTCGACGGCTTCGATGTCCGACTGGGGGACGGCTGCCTGGCCGTTGACCAAGCTGAGGTTCAGCGTGCTCCGATCGGTCGTGCCGTAGACGGTGACCTTTCCGGTTGGTGCGGTCGCCGAGTTCAGCGCGGTGACCGACACCTCCGCCGTCCAACTGGTGCCCGTGACGTTCGTGGTACCCCCGCTCGCCACGCCTCCCGAGACGGTGATGAGCGTCTCGGTCGCCTCGGCTACGATCACCTCCGACATACTTGCGTTGCTGGAGACCTGCCCCGCACCGGAGTAGGTGGCAGTGATGGTGTCGTCACCCAGCCCGAGCGTGCAGGTGGTCGTGGACGCCGACCAGTCACCTTCTGCAGTCTGGATGGGCGTCACCGACGGGCTGCCGGGAACACCGCTGAACTTGATCCCTCCGGTCGGTGCGGCGCCACCGCCGACCACCACCGTGGCCGTGAACGTCACGCACTGGGTGAAGGCCGCGCGCGCTCCCGAGCTGGTCACTGATGTGACCGTCTGGGGGGTCGAGGACTGGGTGAACACGTTCGACGTCGCCGAGGTGGCCCCGCTGCCTGCGGCATTCGCAGCCGTGACGTCGAAGAAGTAGCTGTGGTTCTTGACGAGACCGCACACCACCCCCGCATCGGAGGCACCGGGCGTCGGGTCGGTCAGCGAACCGATCGCGCCGCTCGGCTCCGTCACGATGCTGTGCAGGGTCGCAGGGGCAGTGGACGTGGTGAAGGTGTCGATCGTGAACGACGTGATCGGCTCGCCCCCGTCATCGCCCACGGTCCACTGAGCGGTGGCGCAGGTGGTTCCGGCCAGTGCGGTCCCGATAGCCGGTACGCCGGGGGCCGTCACCGCGATGACCGGGTTGGACGGGGCCGAGGGCGGCCCGGGACCGTTCGCCGTGGTGGCGCCCACGGTGAAGGTGTAGGTCTCACCACCGGTGAGGCCGCAGATCTGTGCGCTGTCGGAGGCACCAGGGGTCGGGTCGAGGGCGGACCCGACGACCCCGGCGCTGAGGTCCTCGGTGCCCACCGACTGACCGCCCTCGTCGGTGGTGACCGTGAACGACGTGATGGGGTCGCCCCCGTCAGTACCCACCGTCCAGGGCACGGTGGCGCACGCGCCCAGCACCGACGCCGTCCCGATGGCCGGCGCGTCGGGGGCCGTCACGTCGGGGGATCGCGCCCACGCGAAGAGCCCGTCGCCGCCCTGGCCCACCGCCTCGCACGCATTGGTGGGCACGCACCACACGGCCGACGCCTCGTCTGAGGTTGTCCCGCCGTCCACCGAGAGGGTCTCCGTGGGTCCCCACGTTCCGTCGTTGACAGTGAAGGCGACCGGGCTCGAGTTGGGGTAGGGGCCGCCGCTTGGGCTGAGGATGTCGCCGGTCACGACACACGAGTCGGGCGTCGAACAGGCAGGGGCTCCGCCGGGGCTCAGGAGTTCACCGCTAGGCAGGTCCGGCGCCGGGTAGGCGACAGTGGTCCACGAGCCGCCGCTCAGGGTCTCGACCACGATGCCCGCCTGCACCGAGGCGTCGCCCTGTGCACCCTGCGCCACCGTGCACGACGTGTCCGAAGTGCAATCGATGTCCGGCGAGTACTCGTCGTCGTAGCCCGAGAGCGAGTCTGGATAGTCAGTCCAGTTCCCCCCGGACCCCGTCCAAATCCCGCCCGTGCCGTTCTCGAAGCACAGCCCCAACGTCGGACACGACAGGCCCATGTTCCCCCCGACGTCTCCCATGCCCGAGACGTAGTCGGCACTCCAGCTGCCACCCGACAATGTCTCCACCAGGGCGTCACCCGTGAAGTCGTCCCAGCCCACTGCCGTGCACCACCCGACCGCCGCGCACGCGACCGCCAGCATCTCGTCGCTCGACGACGCGGGGGAGGAATCAAGGGGATCAGGGAGCTGGGTCGGCGTCCACGTCCCGGCTACGTCACTCACCGCGATCGCCACGGAGACCTGCACGTTGGAATCGGACCCCATGGAACCTACCGCCACGCAATCGGACAGTGCCCCACCCACTGGGCACGAAACCGAGCTGAGGCTCGATCCACCCCCAGACCAGCCCAGCGTGTCGACCTGGGACCACACCCCGCCGGACTCGACCTCCAAGAACGCAGTTGGGACACCCCCGACCGGGGACTGGGAGGATTGGTACTCACCGACGGCCAGGCAGTCAGTGACGTCGACACACGAGATGTCGCTGAAGACGGGCACACTGCCGGGCTCGGCATCGGCTGGGATGGTGAGCGACGTCGTGCTCCAGACGCCGACCGCCGCGGCCGCCGGCGAGATCCCGAGGGCCGAAACGGTCACAGCCCCGATGCCCGCCGCCAGCACTACGGCGAGTCGAAGGATTCTCGACGGCGTACGAGCACCTTCCCGCATGTGAGAACCCCCCGGTCGCCATCATCGACCTCGACGTACTCACTCCGGCTCGCAGCGAGCGCTCGCCTCCGACTACCAAAACAGCAGTTGCCATGGTAATGGACTTCTGGTTCTTCAACAAGGGTTGACTCTGACGGCGACGACCCCATCGGGGCTACCGAAATTCCGCGGTTTCCCGCCCCTCAGATTTCACAGGACCTCACGACGCGTCGAAGGAGGTCCCCGGTGCGAATCCCGCAGCCCGACCAGAAACGTGCTGGCCAAAAGCCCTCCCCGAGTAAGGCTCAGCCGTGCGGACCCGGGATGGTCGGGTCGAGGACCTTGGCTGCCGCTTCGGCGCCGGCGACCGGAAGGCGCCCTTCCTCGAGCAGCCCCAGCTGGACGAGCACCGTCGCCTGATCCCAGTAGATGTGCTCGTAGGCGATCTTTCCGCCTTCCACCCCCACGACGACCACGAAGGCGACCGAGATCGGTCTGTTGGTCGGGGCGACGCCCGGGAGCATCCACTCGATCTCTTGGCTGTGGGTAAAGGAGATGACTAACTCGTCGACGAGCCGTCCGTCACCGATGGTCCGTGACACCTCGGTGAATGCGACATCGGGTGGGAAGAACTTCCCGATCAAGCGGTCGGCATAGAACGAGCGGACACTTTCCCGGCCGGCGCCCCCGATCATCGTGGGCACGTTCACCAGGTGGGGATCGTCCGTCATGGTTGCGAGGGTCGACTCCAGGTCACCGGCCAGCTCGGCGTCCATGTGCCGACCGAAGAGGTCAGCCATCGCTTCCTGCTCCTGCTGGCTCGCCAAGACTTCCCCTTTGAGAGCTTGCTGCGCCACACGGGTGACGCCAGGCTGTTGAGGGAGATCGTATACATCGTGAGCCGAAGGGGTGCCGAGCCGTGCCGGCGTGACGTCATCCATGGGGCCCCGGTAAGACGAGGACCATTGGCACCGTGATCGGGCTGGTTTCGAGCTGATTTGTCACATCCCGGTGCCCAAGGAGAAGGCCGCTCTGGACCTGACCGAGCAAGGTACGCGGCTCGCGGATGGCAGCGGCGTCGCAGACGAAGCCTGGGCTCACGCGGCCAAGCATTTCGACGAAGAGCAGCTCGGCGCACTGGTGTGCCTCATCGCACTCATCAACGCCTACAACCGTATGAATGTCATCACCCAGCAGCCCGGGGGCGACTACCAACCCGGCCAGTGGGGATGAGGGTCGGGCATTGGCTTCCTTCCGACCGGACCGGCGCGATGTTCGTTCGGCGTCTTCAGAAGCGTGCCGGCCGGAAGGGTTTAAGCAGGTCGTCGACGGTACCCTCAACCAGTTCCTCTGAGAGCAAACGGCCAATGATGATGCCGAGCGTGATGCCGCTGTGGGTAATTGCCTCGTAGTACCCATCGATCCCGGTGACGGCGCCAACGGACGGGAAGCCGTCGCCAGGTATGGGGCGCATCGCCACGCTCGAGCCGACCAACTCTGCGGTTCCGAGAGCCGGTACCACCTCAACAGCCAGCTCGCGGAGGCGCGTGGCCAGTTCGTGAGGCTCTGTGCCCCGGTCGATGAGCCCATCGATCTCCCGACTGTGGATCGCCACGAGGTCCTCACCGTCAGGACGCAACTCCACATGCGGAGAGTGCATGGCACGACGGATCGGCACCCGGTCACACCGCAGCCGGGCCACGATCCCCGGCTCGTCCCGCATGGGCAGATCTCGTCCGACCAGGGCGGAGATCTGGCCGCCCGCCGGTCCGGCGGCGTTGACGACGCCGTCAGCCTCGATCGTTCGGCCGTCGGCTAGCCCGATCTCGTTGGCCTGGCCGTCACGAATGGTGATGCCGGTGACGGTGCTGTCGGTCCACAGTTCTGCACCGAGGTTCTCGGCGGCGTGTACGAGTCGATCGACGAGCGATCGACCCTGGACCCAGCCCTCATCGCGGAACACGGCGACAGGTGTGTCGTCGGAGGGGAACACGACTTCGGGTTCGAGGAGGCGGCGTGCTCTTTGGGCCTCCCAAACCGTCGCGTCATACCCCCAGGAACCGAGGAGGTCTACCTGGTTCTTGAGTCCCTCGGCCCCACGGGAGTCCTCGAACCATCGAAGGTGCCCGCTCGGGTGCCACCAATCTCCAGTGGCGAGCGTCGCCGCCAGATCCACGTGGGCAGCCACGCCGGCCACGTTCAGGTCGAAGTACTCCTTCGTCTCGGTCTTGTTTGATGCGTTGACCCACGAGAATGTCCAGTTGGTAACGCCCTCTCCGGGCGTTCGGGCATCAATCATCACAACCTCGACCCCATGGTTGGCCAGGTGCCACCCGATGCTGGCCCCAACGATGCCGACTCCTATCACCCCGATTCGCATCTCGTTTCCTCGCCTTCGACTACACCACCGCGCCATGAGCGTCGTGACAGGTACGGACCGAGAGCACTCCATGGACACGGGACCAGGACCCCTCCACGAAGCAACGCTGCGCGTGGCATCGTAGTGTCCGATGCGTCGTGACCGTCGCCCGCCACGGGGAACACGAGGCCGGAGGACCTGACATCGAAGCGCCGGCGTGAAAGTATCCGGTCCGCTGAATATTGGCCGCCGATCGAGAAGGGGGCGCCATGGAGCGCATCGAAGCGCAGATCCTCATCCCCGGCCGTGGCGAACCGATTCGCGACGGGTGCGTCGTGCTCGACGGACCCACCATCCACTACGCGGGCCCGAGCGCCGCGGCACCCGGCACGCCCGATGCGGCGACGTACCGGGTCCAGGCCGTCATGCCCGGGCTGTGGGACTGCCACGCACATTTCATGGGCTTTTTCACCCCGGATCTGGCCGAGTTGGCCACCAATCCGCCTGCCCTGACGGCGATGCGAGTGGCCAGGGATGCCGCCGTCGCGCTCGATGCCGGGTTCACCAGTGTCCGCGAGGTCGGGGGGCTCGGGGTCTGGGTCCGTCGCGCCGTTGACGAAGGTACGGTGCAGGGCCCCAGCGTGTACGGGGCCGGGTCGGTCCTGAGTCCGACCGGCGGCCACGCCGACTTGCACATGTACCCCGTGCACTGGGTCTGCGACCTGGCCGACCGCATCGGGATGCTCCGGCAATGCGACGGCGTCCCGGAGTGCCTGCGCGCGGTCCGCCTCCAGCTGCGCGAGGGGGCCCGGCTGATCAAGGTGTGTGCGTCGGGCGGCGTCATGAGCCAGATCGACGATCCGATCCACCAGCAGTTCAGCCGCGATGAACTCCGTGCGATCGTCGAGGAGGCTGGCCAGGCTGATCGGATCGTGGCGGCTCACTGCCACGGCAAACCCGGGATCATGGCCGCGCTGGACGCCGGAGTCCGCACCATCGAACACGGGACCTATCTCGACGACGAGTGCGCCGAGGCGATGCGGGAGTGCGATGCGCTCTTGGTGCCGACCCGCCTGATCGTCGAGGAATTCCTCGCGTACGGGGCGTCCGCCGGACTGCCCGACTACGCGCAGCGCAAACTGCTCGCCGTCGCCGACCGACACGCCGAGGCGATCACGCTGGCGCACGAGTGCGGGGTGCGTCTCGCCGTGGGGACCGATGTGGGCGGATCCGGCCCCACAACGCCGGCCCGTTGGGGCCAGAACGGCGCGGAGCTCGGCTATCTGGTCAAGCAGGGACTGACGGCACTCGAGGCGATCGAGGCGGCCACGGCGACCGCACCATCGACGCTCGGCCCGCAGGCTCCTCGATCCGGACAGCTCCAGCCCGGCTACGACGCCGATGTCATCGCCGTCTCGGGTGATCCGAGCATGGATGTGGGGATCCTGGCCGATCCCGCCCGTGTGACCCACGTCTGGCGGGGCGGTGAGCGGATGAAGGCACCGGGGGATCCGGGCCCGGCGTGAGGTCGCCATGGAAGCCACCCGGCGAAGGCACGCTCCCTCTGACCACAAGCGCCGAGAGACCTACGGGGCAGGAGCGAGTTTCAGCGCCACCAGCTGCGCGGGCGAGCTCACCGGGAGGTAGATCTCGTCGCCCACGACGGACATCCATCCATTGACCAGGCCTGGGCCGTCGTAGCTCCACACGATGGCTCCGGTGGCCCGGTTCAGGGCCAGCACCTTTCCCTGATAGGTGGCGGTGAGGACGAGGTTGTTCACGATCGTGACGCCACCGGTGGGGTCGCCGGGGACTTTGGTGTCCCAAAGGATCCGCCCGGTGCGAGCGGACATGGCTTCGACGTCGCCATCCATGGTGCCCACCTTCCCGCCGAAGTACGCCGTCTGATCGGGCTCGAGCGTGGACGGAGCGTTGAGCGCGGCCGCATAGACCACACCGTCCGCCGAGGCCGGTGGGGTGAGCACGCCCCCGAACGTCCCCGGCAAGATGGTGGTCGTGCCGGTGAGCCGGGGCAGGTCACCGTCCCGGTGGATCCCCACGGGGGTCTTCCACAGGAGGCGTCCACTGAGTGGATTGAGCCCGAACACGTAGCCGCCCTTCCCGGCGCTGATCACCACCTGATGGGACCCGCCGACGGCACGGCTGATGGGTACGAGCAGGGCCTGCACCTCGTCGCGGTCGTAGAGGTCGTGGGGAAAGGCCTGGTGGTACCAGAGGAGCTTTCCGGTCGAGGCGGAGAGCGCCACGATGGAGTCCGTGTAGAGATTGGCGCCCGGTCGGCTCGATCCGTTCGGGTATTCCTCGGTGCCGACGAAGGGTGCCGGGTTGGCCACGCCCCAGTACACGATGCCTCTGCTGGTGTCGATGGCCGGCGGGTACCAGCCTCCTCCCCCCGAGTTCACCAAGGGATGGCCCCACAGGTCCTTCGAGCGCACGGTGTCGAAGCGCCAGTCGACCCTTCCCGTGCTGGCGTCGAGCGCCTCGAGGTACCCGACGGAGCCCCCGGTGTAGAGCTTGCCGATGGTCACCGGCACGCTGGCCACGTAGACCCTCCCCGCGTAGGGGAGCGTCTGGATGTCGACGCCCTGACCGGGCGTCGAGGTGATCTTGCGGGACCAGAGTGGGGCACCATCGGACAATCGGAACGCCGCCACGCCGAACGGGGTGGCGGCGAACACCTTTCCCCACCCGATCGAGACGCCGTACGGACCGATGCTGAAGCCCAAGGGCTTGCTCTGCCATTTCACGCGGCCCGACGACACATCGATGGCATACACCGTCCCGGCCTCGTCCTGGACGTAGGCGACGCCGCCCAGCACGATCGGAGAGGTGGAGGCGCCGACGGCCATGGGCACCCTCCAGGCCGAGGACAGCCGGGACACCGTGGCCATCCGGATCGGCGACGCACCGGCGTCCCTGGAGTTCAGGTAGTCGTGATCGGGTAGGGGCCACGCGTTGCCCTGTCCGCGCACCTCGGGAGGGGAGCCCGAAGCGGTGGTTCCACGCAGGGGCCGACTGGCCGCGCTGGCTCCGCCCGTGCCAGCAAGCCCAACCCCGGTCACCATCACGCTGAGCGCGACGAAGACGGCACGGACCGTGAGCGATGAGCGGCAAGACGCGGGGTGCATCGGGTCCCCCTTCTTCGCGGGCAACCATAGCGACCGGCCTCGGCGGCGACCCTCCGTCGACGCGCATCGAGCCGGTCCGTGGCACCGGCGTCGCGGTCAGAAGAGGCCGCCGGGCCCCTTGGGGAACGGGGGGCCGGCCAAGATCCGGTCGCGCGCGGCGGGCCAGTCGCCTACCACTTCGGAAATCTCGATCGTCTTGGCTGGGGCTTCGAACGGGACCGAATGGGTCACGACCGACGCGCCGTCCCACAGGTGGAACTGGATCATGGGCGTCTCGTCGACGATGCCGGCTCCCTCATCGGGGAGGAGGTCGAAGCGGCTCTGGTGAGCCGTGCTCGGCGCTGTGGTGAGGCTGGTCGTGCCCCAGGTCGTGCTCACCGGGCGATGCACGTGGCCAGCCAGGATGTGCACGACCTGTGGGTGGCGGCCGACGACCTCGTGGAGCGCCTCGGCACCGTTGAGGCGGATCTCGTCGAACATCCACATGCCGGTGAGGAAGGGCGGGTGATGGAGGAACACCAGCGTGGGGCGCTGCGGCTCCTGTGCCAGGACATGCTCGAGCCACGCCAGCTGGTCGGCGTCGAGGTAGCCGTCGTGCCGGTCGGCCTCGCTCGTGTCGAGGCCGACCAGGCGCACCGGGTACTCGTCGATGACGTAGTCGATCGGGCCACGGTCGGGCATCCAGGCTTGATCGGCGAACGCGGCGCGGAATTCTTCACGATCGTCGTGATTCCCCGGTACCAGGTAGAGCGGGATGGTGCACGGTGCCAGCAGGTCGCGCAGGAGCCGGTACTGCTCGGAGCGACCGTCGTTGACCAGATCGCCGGTGGCCAGGATGACATCGGGCGGATGACGGCGGGCGGCGAGAAAGGCCAGCGCGGCAGAGAGCTTCGCGTTCCCGTCCACGAAGCGGCGCATGAAGCCACTGTCCTCGTCCACGTGCAGGTCGGTGATCTGAGCGATGAGCACAGGACGATGGTACCTCCCGCTTCTGCCGCCGGATCGGGGCAGCAGGCGACCGGTCGCGGCCATCCCGGTCGACCCGATCAACGCCGTGTGCTCACCCGGTCCGGTCATCGGAGAGCCGGTCGTCGTGCAGCACGAATGGTCGGCCGCGGACTCCTGAGGTTGGGGGCTAGGCAGTCCGCGCCCGGACGCCGAGAAGATCCGTCGACCGAACGAGGCGCTGGACGTCCGGGGGACGGGTGTCGTCCCCGGACCCGGCCGGGCCGGACGTGGCGCGCTCCAAGCAGGAGAAGCACACGAAGGCACCGTCTCGGAGCTTGGTGGCGGCGTGGACGTGGCAGCGGGCACAATGATGTCCGAAGTAGATCAATTGATCAGCCGGGAAGGCCGGGCTGGCCAGCGCCTCCAGTCCGTGCTGGGCCTGCCGGGTGAGCCGCCAGGGCTCCTGTTCACCCGGCGCCTGCGGTTCCACCAACCCCGATGCCATCAGCTCCCGCAGGAGCGTGTCGATCCGTGTCTCGACTGCCCCCTCCGTCGGCTCGTCCATGTCCCTCCTCTCGGCCGTCACCTCATCCGGTCGCCGTGCTCGATCTCGACGCCATGTCGACTCGCTCCCTTCGTCGCGGTCGACCGGGCGCTCGAGATGCCATCGCACTGGTGCAGTGTGGGCGGCGATCCTTGGGAGCACCCAGGGGCTCCTTCAATGCAACCTGTGAATGCCCTGGCCGAGAGCACACGATGTCGGTCGCATCCCGGGGCCCGGCCGGGCCCGGCGGTGGGTCTGCGTCCTAGCCGTCGAGGGCGTCGAGGGCCTCGACGGCCGCGTGATCGAGCGCCACCGGGGGGACGTAGGACCCCGTGGATAAGGTGGCCTGGCCACCACGAGGAGCGTTCCTTGGCCCAGGTCACCTTCGACGACGTCACAAAGCGCTACGACGGGGTCGCCGCCGTCGAGCAGCTCACCCTCTCGGCCGCCGACGGCGAACTGCTGGTGCTCCTCGGGCCTTCGGGCTGCGGCAAGACCACGGCCCTGCGCATGGTGGCCGGTCTCGAGGACGTGACCGAAGGCGAGATCTTCATCGGTGACGAGATCGTGAACGAGGTCGATCCGAAGGATCGCGACGTGGCCATGGTGTTCCAGAGCTACGCCCTGTACCCGCACCTGAACGTGGCCCGGAACATCGAGTTCCCGCTCCGACAGCGCGGCATGGACAAGGGGGAGCGGGAACGCCTGGTCCAGTCCACGGCCGACCGGTTGGGGCTGACGGAGTGCCTGCACCGAAAGCCGGGTCAGCTCTCCGGCGGCCAGCGCCAGCGTGTCGCGCTGGCCCGCGCCATCGTGCGTGACCCCAGGGTCTTCCTCATGGACGAGCCGCTGTCGAACCTCGACGCCGCCCTGCGGGTGCAGACCCGGGCGGACATCGTGACCCTCCAGCAGCGCCTCGGCACCACCACGCTCTACGTCACCCACGATCAGGTCGAGGCGATGACCATGGGCCACCGCATCGCCGTCATGGACCACGGCCGGCTCCAGCAGGTGGCGGCGCCCCAGGATCTCTACGCCCGCCCGGCCAACACCTTTGTGGCGGGGTTCCTCGGCAGCCCGGGTATGAACCTCGTGCCCGGCCGCATCGAGGCCGCGGACGGTGACCCGGTGGTGCGGGTGGCCGGGGGCACCGTGCGCCTGCCCTCCGGCGCGGAGCGGTCCGAACCCGAGGTCGTGCTCGGCGTCCGGCCCGAGGGCCTGCACATCGCACCGGACGGCCCGATCGCGGCCACGGTCACCATCGTCGAATTGCTCGGTGCCGAGGCGCACGTCATCTGCTCCCTCGAGGATGGGACCCGGCTCGTGATCCGCCAGGACAGCGACCGGGCCCGTCCCCTCCCCGGAGAGGCGATCGCCGTCACCGTCGATCGCGGGGCGCTGCACCTGTTCTCCGCCGCCACCGGCGAACGCCGGGAGCTCCCGGGGTGAGCAGCCTGGCCGTGCGCCGAGACCTGCGGGCGCAACGACGCCTGCGGAGGTTCAAGGAGGCCGGCCTCGGCTACCTCCTCATCGTGCCGGCGCTGACCATCTTCGCCGTCTTCTCCTTCTATCCCTTCTTCCGCAATTTCCAGCTGGCCCTCTACCAGACGCCGCCCGTCCCCGGGCTGCCCTCCCACTACGTCGGTCTGCACCAGGTCACCCAGGTGCTCAGCTCGAGCAGCTTCCTGCAGAGCCTGGTGACGACCTTTCTCTTCGTCCTCATGGTCGTGCCCGTCAGCCTGGTCGTCGGCCTGGCCCTGGCCGTGGCGGCGCACCGCAAGCTCCGCGGCATCGGCGCCTACCGCCTGGTCTTCTCGTCGACGGTGGTGAGCTCGGTGGCGGTCGCCGCCGTCGTGTTCGGGACCCTGATGAACCCGGTGGTGGGCCTCCTGCCGTGGCTCGGCATCAACCCGCAACCCCCCCTGCTCGAGAACACGACCTTCGCCCTGCCGGCGGTCGCCCTGATGACCGTCTGGCAGTTCACCGGGCTCTCCTTCATCATCATGTTGGCCGGGTTGCAGTCGGTGCCCGAGGAGGTGCTCGAGGCGTCGCGCATCGACGGGGCCACGGCCTGGACCCGGTTCTGGCGCATGACGGTCCCGATGATGTCGCCCACCATCTTCTTCGGCATGGTCGTCGGCACCATCTTCGCCTTCCAGTCCTTCGGCCAGATCGACATCCTCATCGGCTACCAGAACGCGGCCTACCGCCACGTGAACGTCCTCATCTACAACATCGTCAACACGCTGACCCAGGAGAACGACCCCGGTGCGGCCGCGGTGATGTGCATCGCCCTGTTCCTCATCACCCTGGTGCTCACCCTGCTCCAGATGCGCTTCCTCGAACGGCGGGTCCACTATGGCCGTTGAGACTATGACCGTTGAGACCCGGGAGCATCCCACGGTGGTCAGGGCCCGACGCCGACGCCGCTTGCGGCTGGCCGGCAGCTACCTCTTCCTCACCGCGGCCGGCATCGTGATCCTCTTCCCCCTCTACATCTCGGTGGTCGACTCGCTGCTCAAGTCCGCCCAGTTGGGCCTGCAGCCGCCGCCGTTCTTCCCCTTCCATCCCCAATGGGACAATTACAGCCAGGCGTGGACGCAGGGCCACCTGAGCTTCTACCTGACCAACTCGGCCGTCATGACGGTCATCATCGTCACGGCGCAGCTGGTGACGTCGGTGCTCGCCGGCTATGCCTTCGCGCTGCTGCGCTTCCCCTTCCGGCGCACTCTGTTCCTGGTCTGCCTGGCCACCCTCATGATCCCCTTCGAGGTCACCCTGATCACCAACCTGACCACGGTGACCTCGCTGGGCTGGTTCAACACCTACCAGGGCCTGGCCGTCCCGTTCTTGGCCACCGGCTTCGGCATCTTCCTGATGCGCCAGGCCTTCCTGCAGATCCCCCGGGACCTGCAGGAGGCGGCCGCACTCGACGGGTACGGGCAGTGGCGTTTCATGACCCGGGTGGCGGTGCCGCTGGCGCGCCCGTCCCTGGCCGCCCTGGGGGTCTTCGCCTTCCTGGCCGCCTGGAACCAGTACCTCTGGCCCCTGCTGGTGACCGGTCCCCGTGGCACCAGCGCACCCCTCGACACCGTGCAGATCGGGCTCAAGGAATTGGTCGGCACCTCGGCCAACCAGATCAACGTCGCCCTGGCCGGCGCCGTCATCGCCCTGGTCCCCCTGGTGCTGCTCCTGGTCATCTTCCAGAAGCAGCTGGTCCGGAGCCTGACGGCGGGGGCCGTCAAGTGACCGGTGAGGGCATCGGCGCCGGGGCGAGTGGTAGGCATAGGCCCATGAAGTCATTGCGTCGCTTCCGGACGGTCGGCGGGTCCCTCGTGCTGGCGTCGAGCATCACCGCCCTGTCGGCCCTGGGCCCGATGGGGGCCGGCCCGGCGGGTGCGGCGGCCAAGTTGCCGTCCTGCCCGATCTCGGCGCTGGCCAAGGCCAAGGGGACGGTCGACATCACCTTTTGGAACTCCATGACCCGGGCCAACGCGACGACGCTGAGCGCCATCACCAACGCCTTCAATTCCTCGCAGACCAAGGTGCACGTGACCCTGGTCGACCAGGCCAGCTACGACGACACCTGGCAGAAGTACGAGGCCGGACTGACCAATGGTCAGCTGCCCGACGTGGTCCAGCTGGAGGACGAGCGGACCCAGCAGGCCGTCGACACCGAGTCCATCCTCCCGGTGCAGTCCTGCATCAAGGCCACCCATTACTCCACCTCGGACTTCCTGCAGCGGCCCCTGGACTACTGGAAGGTCGACGGCGTGCAGCAGGCCATGCCGTTCGCCGTGTCCAACCCGATCTTCATCTACAACAAGGCGGCGTTCACCAAGGCCGGCCTCAACCCCAACGACCCCCCGCTGACGCTGTCCGCGATGACGGCGGACGCCAAGGCGCTGAAGGCCTCCGGCAGCGGCATGGGCCTGGTGCTCGACGACTGGCACCTCGAGACCTGGCTCGCCACGGCCAACACGCTGTTCGTCAACAACCACAACGGGCGCTCGGCCCGCGCCACCAAGGGCGTCTTCGACGGGCCGGAGGCCAAGGCCATCTTCACCGACCTCGACGCGATGGTGAAGTCCGGTGACGCCGTCACCAATCCCGCGACCGGGCCGGATCAGTACGACAACCTCTTGGGGATCGGGACGGGGAAGTACGGGATGACCATCGACAGCTCGGCCGACCTGGGCACGATCACCCAGGTCCTCGACAGCGGGGCCTATCCCAACGTGCAGCTCGGCGTCGGGCCCTTCCCGGTGCTGAGCTCGAAGATCCAGGGTGGGATCGAGCCGGGCGGCTCGGGGCTCTACATCTCGAACAAGGTCCCGGCGGTGGACCAGGCGGCGGCGTGGCAGTTCATCACCTACCTCGACAACACCCAGAGCCAGGCCACTTGGGCCGCCGGCACGGGCTACATCCCCCTCCGCGTGTCCTCCACCCAGACGGCGACCGTCCAGCACCTGTGGGCCACCGATCCGGGCTACAAGGTGGCCTACGAGCAACAACTCAACGGCAAGAACGACCCCGCCACGGCGGGGTCGGTGATCGGGCCCTACGACGACGTGCGCACCGATATCCTCACGGCGGAGGAGAACATGTTCCAGACCGACACCTCGCCGTCCGCCGCCCTGGCCAACGCCCAGAAGGCGGTCGACGCCACCATCAGCCAATACAACCAACGCCTGGGCTGACGGCCGGACCCGCCCGCCCCGGAAGGCCTACCCTGTAAACCGAGACGTTCAGCGAACCGAGACGTTTAGCCCCCAGGAGGAACCATGGGCATCTTTTCACGTGCACACGACATCGCGCAGGCCAAGGCCAACAAGGCGCTCGACGCCGCCGAGAAGCCGGACGAGATGCTCGACCTCTCCTACGAGAAGATGCTCGAGCAGATCACCCAGGTGCGTCGGGCCCTGGTCGACATCGCCGGATCCAAGAAGCGGATCGAGCTCCAGGAACAGCAGTTCCAGCACACCATCGACCATCTGCAGGACCAGGCCAAGGCCGCCCTGGGACAGGGGCGGGAGGACCTGGCCAAAGAGGCCCTCTCCCGCAAGGCGGCGGCGCAGCAGCAGATCGACCAGATGGAGCCCCAGCGCGTCCAGCTCGAGGAGGAGGAGGCCAAGCTGACCCAGACCCTCGACGTCCTCCAGAAGCGGGTCAACGACTTCCGCACCCAGAAGGAGACGCTGAAGGCCCAGTACACCGCGGCCAAGGCCATCTCCTCGGTCGACGAGAGCACGGCGGGCATCTCCAAGTCGTTCAACGACTCGGGGGCCTCGCTGCAGCGGGCGCAGGACAAGATTGCCACCATGCAGGCGCGATCCGGCGCGCTCGACGAGCTGCTCGAGTCCGGGGTCCTCGAAGACGTCGGCGGGGGCGGGGACGACATCCAAAAGGAGCTCGACAAGGTGGGGAAGGACGCAGCCGTCGACAACGAGCTGGCTGCCCTCAAGGCACAGGTGGCGTCGGGCGAGCCCTCCCCGCCCGACGCCCTGGCCCCGGCGCCCGAGCCCGAGGCGGCGGCCCCGCCCAGCGCCTGAGCGCTCCGGCCCCTCAGCCCGCGTTGGCGTCCAGGACGCGGACGATGGCCTGACCGAATCGCGGACCCTGGTCCTCCTGGAGGAAGTGCCCGGCATCCCGTATCACGACGTGGGGCTGGCCGGCCGCACCGGGCGCCGCCGCCTGCAGCACGGCGTCCCAGCCCCGGGTGGACGGGTCACCAGCTGACCGCGCCGGAGCAGCACCGGGCGGCCCGCCGCCGGCCCGGCATCGACGTAGTGCATGTGCAGGCCGGCTCCCACCGTCACGTAGTTGGCGGCGAAGGGGTGATCGGGGAGATCGACGAAGCGCTCGTCGGGTGTGCGCACCGAGTCCATGGGCCTATCCTGCCGCCATGGGCGCACCGGGTTGCGACGTCGCCGTCGTGGGCGGCGGGCTGGTGGGGCTCTCGGTGGCCTTCGAGCTGGCCACGCGCGGCGCCACGGTGACGTGCCTCGACGCCGGCCTGCCCGGGCGCGCCACGTCAGCGGGCGCCGGCATCCTGTCACCGGACACCTCGGCCGACGACGATCCGGGGTGGTTCGAGCTGGCCCGGGCGGCCGGCGCCCACTACCCGGCGCTCCTGGACCGCATCGGCGCCGCCGGCGCCGATGTCGCGGGCACCGGGTACGCCGTCTGCGGGTTGCTGTCGGTCATCCTCCGACCGCACGAGGACGACTGGTTCCAGCCCTTCGCCGACCTGGTGGGGTCCCGCTCACCCGACGTCGTCACCGAGATCACCCCGGGCGCGGCGCAGGACCTCTTCCCGCCGCTGGGTCCCGTCCACCGGGTGCTGCAGTGCACCAGCGCGGCCCGGGTCGACGGCCGGGGCATGGCCGAGGCGCTCCGCCGCGGGGCCGGGGCCGCCGGGGTGCGACTGGTGTCGGGGATGGTGCGAGGGGTGGGCTCGCGGGTGGGTGCCACCCGCACCGTGGACCGAATCGAGGTCGAGGACGAGCCAGACCTGTCGTGTGGCGCCCTCGTGGTGGCGGGCGGGGCCTGGAGCGCACGGATGGGGGAGTGGTTGGGCTGCACCCTGCCCGTCACGCCCACGAAGGGTCAGATCGTGCATCTCGGGGTGTCGGGTGCCACAGGGTCCTGGCCCATCGTCCAGCCGCTGCTGACGCACTACCTGGTGCCGTGGCCGGGCGGTCGGGTGGCCTGCGGGGGGACCTTCGAAGCGGGAGCTGGCTTCGACCCCGAGGTGACGGCGGCCGGGCTGCACGAGCTCCTGCGGGAGGGCCTGAGCGTGGCACCGGGACTGGCGGGTGCCGCCTACGGCGAGACGCGGGTGGGGTTCCGCCCGACATCGGCCGACGACCGGCCGGTGGTCGGTGCCGTGCCCGGCTGGGACAACGTCTGGGTGGCCACGGGGCACGGGGCCAACGGCCTCCTCCTCGGCCCGTACACCGGCATGCTCCTGGCCGAGCGCATCACCGGCGAAGGGGCCGCGGCGCCGGACTCCTGGGTCGGGCTCGGTCCCGCCCGCTTCGGTGCCGTCAAGCGTTGAGCGTGCTCCCGTGGGGTTGGTCGGGATTGGTGAGCCAGGCGCGGGCCTCGGCCAGCTTGGCCACGCCTTCGGGCGTCGCCCTGCCGCGGATGCCGTCGAGCAGCCGTTCGTCCAGGGCCGCCAGGAGTTCGTCGATGGGTGCCATGACCCATGCTGGCACGTCCGGCGCCGGCGTCCCCGGGTCCTCGGTCACACCGGCGGACCATCCCACCTTGCCGGGAACGGCGAAGCGAAACTGGACCCGTGAAGGGCACCTTGACGCAGAACGGGCAGACCACCGAGGCCACCGAGGCGGACGCGCTGGCCGCCCTGGCGGGGAAGGCGTTCTTCTGGCTCGACCTGGACGACCAGCCCGGCGACGGCACGGTGGGCGAGCTCTTGGGCACGCACTTCGGCTTCCACCCTCTGGCCGTGCAGTCGGCCGAGACGTTCTCGCAGCGGCCCCGCCTCGACGACTACGACAACTTCGCCTACCTGGTGGCCCGCGGGGCCGATCCCGACAAGACGGGCAAGGTCGAGGTCCACTGCTTCTGGACGGACACGTACGTCGTCACGGTGCACCGGGGCGACTGCCCGGCGCTGCAGAGCGTCCGGGACCGGATCGGCCGTCACCGGGCCTCGGAGGCGGCCTCGCCCCAGATCGTCATCGTCTACCTGGTGCTCGACGCGCTGGTGGAGAGCTTCTTCCCGGTGCTCTCCGCCTTCGACGAGAAGATCGACGCACTCGAGGACGACATCCTCAAGGCGCCGACCGAGGCCCAGCTGGGCGTCCTCTTCGACATGAAGCGCTCGCTCATGGAGATGCGCAAGCTGGTCACCCCCCAACGGGACATGATGGCCGGCATCACCGCGGGCATGACTCCCGTGCCGGGCATGACGGACGCGGCCACCCGGTACTTCCGCGACCTCTATGACCACCTGATCCGCATGTCCGACCTGGTCGACAGCTACCGCGATCTGCTGACCAGCGTGATGGACACCCACCTGTCCACGGTGTCGAACCGGCTCAATGTGGTGATGAAGCAGCTGGCCATCATCGCCACCGTGTTCCTGCCCCTGAGTTTCCTCACCGGGTTCTTCGGCCAGAACTTCAGCTGGATGGTGGGGCACCTGACGGGTCGGGTCCCCTTCCTGGTGCTCGGCCTCGGCACCGAGCTGGTGGCCGTCGTGCTCCTGGTCATCTTGTTCAAGCGCCGCGGCTGGTTGGGCGGCCCCACCGTTTAAGGCAGCGGCTCGGGTTAAGGCAGCGGTTCGGGACAGGCGGGGAGGGCGGGCGGGCGGAGACCGCCGTGCACCTCGTACTCCCTGCCCCATGCCTCACAGCCCTCGGGCGCCGGGAACCCGAGCTGCTTGCGCTGGTCGAGCAGGAGGGCGATCTCGTGCTTGAGCTGTCGCAGCAGGGCCAGCGTCCCGGGGTCGGCCGGCCTCGAGGCGGGCAGGGCCCACAGCGTCTCCTCCAGATGCCAGGAATGGAGGCGGGCCCGGATGAGCCGGTGGGTCCCGTCCGCCATCTCGGCGCGGAGGACGGGGTCGGCCTCGGCCAGGATGTCGGCCGCCCGCAGCCACCCGTAGTCCTTGTTGATGCGCAGCAGCCCGGGCTGCACCTCGAAGAGACCGACGACGTCGACCACCGGATCGATGGTGGTCAAGGTGGTCCCCGGGGCGAGGGGCACCGCCAGGTTCTCGCGCTGGCGTTCGGCCATCCCGATCGCGCCCATGGCCCGTATCCCGACGTTGGCGGCCTGGCTCTCGGTGAAGTCGCGCTCGTCCCGGGGCAGGGCCAGCGGCATGGCCACCACGGCGATGATGCGTGTGGCTCCCAGTTGCGCCGCCGCCTTGACGGGGATGATCTGCAGGACGCCGCCATCGACGTAGTCGTCGTCGGCCAGGTGGCGGGGCGGGAAGACGAGGGGCACGCTGGCCGAGGCCAGGGCGCCCTCGACCAGATCGACCGGACCGGCCGCCGGTCCGGGAGCCGGGGTGCGGGCATCCTCCTCGACGATGGTGCCGTCCTCGGTGACGTAGCGCAGGACGCCGGCCCGCAGGGCGATCACGGCCAGGCGCAGCCGGAGCCCCGGGCGGCTGATGAGAGCCTGGTCGACCGGGCTGATCCCGCTCGGTCCGCCCGCCCGCAGCGCGTCGGCCAGTGGCTCGAGGGTGAGCGCGGAGCTGCCGCTGGTGGCCAGGCGCCGGTGGGCCCGAGGGAGCCGATGCATGGCCCCGGCGGCCAGGCGGAACATCCGCCGGCGCCGGCGGCGGCGGACCTTGCGGGCGGATCGCCGCAGGGCCCGGGGTGAGGGCGAGGGCCCGATCGGCAGGTCGACCCCGTAGCCCGGCATGGCCTCGTTGAGGGTCGGCGGGGCGGGGGTGCCCTGGGTCAGCGTGAAACGGACCGCCCGGCCGAGTGCCGTCCCCTTGAGGGCGCGGAGCCACGGTTGCTCCCCGAAGACGTTCTCGGCCCGGGTCATGGCCACGATGTCGTCTTCGATCTCCTGCACCCGCTGGGCGAACTCCTCGTGGGTGCGGGCCTGGGCCAGGACGGCGGCGGCGATGGCCCCGGCCGAGGTGGCCGTGACGACGTCGGGGATGATGTGCTCTTCCCCCACCAGGTACGCCAACGCGCCGGCCTCGAACGAGCCCTTGGTTCCCCCGCCGGCCAGGACGAACGCGGTGGTGCCGGCGGCAGGGTCGGTCATGGGCACGATTCTGGCATCGACCGGGAGCGCCTAGCCACCGGCCGCCGCCGTGACCACCTCGATCAGGCTGCCGCTCCGGGCCACCGTGCGGTGCCACTCCGAGCGAGGGATGACACAACGGTCGACCGCCACGGCGATCCCCTTGGGCACCGTCCCCTCCGCCACCACGGTCACCACGTCGGCGATGGTGCTGCCGGGGGCCACCGACAAAGGGTCCCCGTTGACCGTCAGGGTCACGCCGTTCGGGACCGCCTTCACGGGACCGCCTTCACGGGAGTGCCTTCACCGGAGTGCCTTCACCGGGCTGCCTTCACCGGGCCAGCAGCTCCACCACCGCGGTGGCGGTGTAGGGCGCCAGCAGGATCCCGTTGCGGTAGTGCCCGGTGGCCACCGCCACCCCGGGCAGGTCGGTCCAGCCGATGCACGGGGTGTTGTCGGGCGTGGCCGGCCGCAGCCCGGCCCGGGCCTCGAGCAGCTCGAGCTCGTCGACGGCGGGGACGACGGCGCGGGCGTCGCAGAGCAGCTGGTGCACCGCACCGGCCTGGACCGTGGTGTCCGCCCCCCGCTCCTCCACGGTGGCGCCCACCACGAGCGAGTGGTCCCGCCGGGGCACCAGGTAGACCGAGCGACCGTGCACCAGCGCCCGCACGGTCCGGGGCAGCAGCGGGGCGGCCGACGTCGGGCCCAGCCGCACGATGTGGCCCTTGACCGGGCGGAGCGGCGGGAGCCCGGCTCCCTCGAGCCCGCCGATGCCCGCCGTCCCGGTCCCGGCGGCCAGCAGCACGCGGTCGCCGGCCAGGGAGGAGCCGCCCGCCAGCGCCACCGCGGGCCCCGGAGCCAGCGCGCGGACCGAGTCGGTGACGACGTCGACCCCGGCGCGGGTGCACGCCACCACCAACGCCCCCAGGAGGGCGCGGTTGTCGACCTGGTGGTCGCCCGGGACCTCGATACCGCCGCGCTGAGCCGGGGTCAGCGAAGGCACCAGGGCCCGGCAGTCCGACGCCGAGCGACGCCGGGCCACACACCCGAGGCTCTGCTGGTAGGCCAACAGGTCGTCGAGGGCGGCCCGGTCCGAGGCGTCCACGGCGACGGTGAGCGTGCCGGACTGGTCGTGCCCGATGTCGTGTCCCGAGGCGGCCTCGAGCGCGGCGGCGAACTCCTTCCAGCGCGCCGCGCCCTCGAGGAGGAGCGAGGTGAGGGCCGCCTCACCGAACTGGACCTCGGTGACCGGGGCCAACATGCCGGCGGCGACCCATGAAGCGCCCTGGCGACCGGGTGCGGGGGCGATCAGCGTCACCTCGTGCCCGGCCTCGGCCAGGCGCCAGGCACACGAGAGCCCGATCACACCGCCCCCCACCACGAGCACCCGTCCGGCCATGTGCCCAGCCTACGAGCGGCCGTCGTGTATCCTGTTCTTTCCACTTCTGGGCCAGCGCCGTCCCGGTCGTACGCTCGTTGTTTCACTCTCACCACCCAAGGACGACGATGGCTAGCGGCCTCTACGACCCGGCATATGAACACGACGCCTGCGGGGTCGGCATGGTGGCCGATCTCCGGGGGCGGCCGGACCACGGCATCGTGGACAAGGGCCTGACGGTGCTCGAGCGCCTGGCCCATCGCGGCGCCTCGGGAGCCGAGGTCGACACCGGCGACGGCGCCGGGATCCTCGTCCAGGTCCCCCACGCCTTTCTGCAGTCCGCCGCGGCCGCGGCCGGCTTCACGCTCCCGCCGGCCGGCCGGTACGCGGTGGGACTGGTCTTCCTGCCTCAGGACGACGACGACGCCGTCAAGGCCAAGGGGAGGGTGGAGGCGCTGGCCGCCGACGAGGGCCTGCGCGTGCTGGGCTGGCGCACCGTGCCGATCGAGCAGTCCGGCGTGGGTGCCACCGCGCTGGGCGCCATGCCGACCATCGAGCAGCTCTTCGTCGCCCCGGGGGAGTGGCGTGACACCATGGCCCTCGAGCGCGCCGCCTTCGTCCTGCGCAAGCGGGCCGAGCACGACGTCGACGGCCTGTACTTCCCCTCGCTGTCCGCCCGCACCCTGGTCTACAAGGGGATGCTGACCTCCATGCAGCTGCGGCAGTTCTTCCCCGACCTGCGGGACCCGGCGTTCGCCTCGGGGTTGGCGCTCGTGCACTCGCGCTTCTCGACCAACACCTTCCCGAGCTGGCCGCTGGCCCACCCCTACCGCTACCTGGCCCACAACGGGGAGATCAACACCGTGGCCGGCAACCGCAACTGGATGCGGGCCCGCGAGGCGCTGCTCTCCACCGCGCTCATTGCGGGGGACCTGAATCGGATGTACCCGGTCTGCACCCCCGGGGCGAGCGACTCGGCCAGCTTCGACGAGGTGCTCGAGCTGCTGCACCTGGGCGGACGCTCCCTGCCCCATGCCGTGCTCATGATGATCCCCGAAGCCTGGGAGAACCACAGCACCATGGACCCGGCCCGCCGCGCCTTCTACCGCTACCACGCCTCCCTCATGGAGCCGGGGGACGGGCCGGCGGCGGTGGCCTTCACCGACGGCACCGTGGTGGGCGCCGTGCTCGACCGCAACGGGCTGCGCCCGGCCCGCTACTGGGTCACCGACGACGGCCTGGTGGTGCTGGCCTCGGAGGTGGGGGTCCTCGACGTGCCCGCCGACCGCATCGTGCGCAAGGGCCGGCTGCAGCCCGGGCGCATGTTCCTGGTGGACACGGCCAAGGGCCGGCTGGTCGACGACGACGAGATCAAGTCCGAGCTGGCCGCCGAGCATCCCTACGAGGAGTGGCTGGCCGCGGACCAGGTCCGCCTCCAGGACCTGCCGGCCCGCACCATGCTCACGCCGCAGCACGGCCGGGTGGTGACCCAGCAGCGCCTCTTCGGCTACACCAACGAGGAGCTGCGCATCATCCTGGGCCCCATGGCCCTCACCGGCGGCGAGCCCCTGGGCTCCATGGGCTCCGACGCGTCGGTGGCCGTGCTTTCGCAGCGCTCCCGGCTGCTGTACGACTACTTCACCCAGCTCTTCGCCCAAGTGACCAACCCGCCGCTCGACGCCATCCGCGAGGAGCTGGTGACCTCCCTGGGGGCCACCATCGGCCCGGAGGGCAACCTGCTGGACGCCCGGCCCGGCTCGTGCCGGCAGATCCTGCTGCCCCAGCCGGTCATCGACCGTGACGACCTGGCCAAGCTGCTCTACGTCAACGAGCGGGGCGAGACACCCGGCTTCGCCGCCTTCGCCATCGACGGCCTGTTCGAGGTGGGCGCGGCCGGACGGGCCGGGGCGGCCACGGCGGCGGGCGGCGAGGCTTTGGCCCGCGCGCTGGCCGACGTGCGCCGCCGGGTGTCCGAGGCCATCGCCGGCGGCGCCAACCTCATCGTCCTCTCGGACCGCAACGCCACCGAGGAATGGGCGCCGATCCCGTCGCTGCTGCTCACCGCCGCCGTGCACCACCACCTGGTGCGGGAGAAGACGCGGACCCAGGTCGGCCTGGTGGTGGAGTCCGGGGACGCCCGCGAGGTGCACCACATGGCGCTCCTCATCGGTTACGGCGCCGCCGCCGTCAACCCGTACCTGGCCCTCGACAGCATCGACGACATGATCGCCGGCGGCCTGCTCGAGGGTGTCTCCCCGCGCCAGGCCCGGCGCAACTACATGAAGGCGGCCTGCAAGGGCGTGCTCAAGGTCATGTCCAAGATGGGGATCTCGACCGTGGCCTCCTACACCGGCGCCCAGGTCTTCGAGGCCATCGGGCTCGACCCCGCCATCGTCGACGAGTACTTCACCGGCACGGCCAGCCGCATCGGCGGCATCGGCCTCTCGGTCCTGGCGGCCGAGGTGGCCACCCGGCACCATGCCGCCCACGAGCCCCGGCCCACCGAGCGGGCCCACCGCGAGCTCGAGGTGGGCGGGGAGTACCAGTGGCGCCGCGAGGGGGAGTACCACCTCTTCAACCCCAAGACCGTCTTCAAGCTGCAGCACGCCACCCGCTCCAAGCAGTACGCCATCTTCAAGGAGTACACCTCGGCCGTGGACGACCAGGCCGGGCAACTGGCCACGCTGCGGGGCCTGCTCCGCCTGCGCCCCGCCGAAGGGGGTCCCATCCCGCTCGCCGAGGTGGAGCCGGCGTCGGCCATCATGCGGCGGTTCTCGACGGGGGCCATGTCCTACGGCTCCATCTCGGCGGAGGCGCACGAGACCCTGGCCATCGCCATGAACCGGATCGGCGGCAAGTCCAACACGGGCGAGGGAGGGGAGGACGCCGCCCGCTTCACCCCCGACGCCAACGGCGACCTGCGCCGCAGCGCCATCAAGCAGGTGGCCTCCGGGCGCTTCGGCGTGACCAGCGAGGACCGGGTCAACGCCGACGACCTGCAGATCAAGATCTCCCAGGGCGCCAAGCCCGGCGAGGGCGGGCAGCTGCCGGGCAACAAGATCTGGCCCTGGATCGCCCGCACCCGCAAGTCGACGCCGGGGGTGGGGCTGATCTCGCCGCCGCCGCACCACGACATCTACTCCATTGAGGACATCGCCCAGCTGATCCACGACCTCAAGTCGGCCAACCCCCGGGCCCGGGTGCACGTGAAGCTGGTGGCCGAGATCGGGGTGGGCACGGTGGCCGCCGGGGTGGCCAAGGCCCATTCCGACGTGGTCCTGATCTCCGGCCACGATGGCGGCACCGGGGCGGCGCCGTTGACCTCGCTCAAGCACGCCGGCATCCCCTGGGAGATCGGCCTGGCCGAGACCCAGCAGACGCTCCTGGCCAACGGGTTACGGGACCGGATCGTGGTGCAGGTGGACGGCCAGCTCAAGACCGGTCGTGACGTCATCATCGGCGCGCTGCTGGGCGCAGAGGAATTCGGTTTCGCCTCGGCGCCCCTGGTGGTCTCGGGCTGCATCATGATGCGGGTTTGCCACCTCGACACCTGCCCCGTCGGCATCGCCACCCAGACCCCGGCCCTGCGGGACAAGTACACCGGGAAGCCCGAGTTCGTCGAGACCTTCTTCGAGTACCTGGCCGAAGAGGTGCGCGAGCTGTTGGCCTCGCTCGGCCTGCGCTCGCTCGAGGAGGCCATCGGCCGGGTCGACCTGCTCGACAGCGCGCACGCCGTGGCCCACTGGAAGGCGGCCGGGCTCGACCTGGGCCCGGTGCTGACCGTGCCCGACCTGCCCGAGGGCACGGCCCGGCACCAGTGCCGGGAGCAGGACCACGGGCTCGAGAAGGCACTGGACCACCAGTTCCTGGCCGCCTGCGCGCCGGCCCTGGACGAGGGGACGCCCGTCTCGGTGACCCTGCCCATCACCAATGTCGACCGCACGGTGGGGACCCTCCTCGGCTCGGAGATCAGCCGCCGCCACGGCGCCGACGGGCTGGCCGACGACACCATCTCGCTCACCTTCGTCGGCTCGGCTGGCCAGAGCTTCGGCGCCTTCCTGCCGGCGGGCGTGACCATGCGCCTCTTCGGCGACGCCAACGACTACTTCGGCAAGGGGCTCTCGGGCGGTCGTCTGGTGGCGCGGCCCCCGACCGAGGCCGTGTTCGCCGCCGAGGACCAGATCATCGCCGGCAACGTCATCCTCTACGGCGCCACGGCGGGCGAGGTGTTCATCCGGGGTCAGGTGGGGGAGCGCTTCTGCGTGCGCAACTCGGGCGCCGTCGCCGTGGTCGAGGGTGTGGGGGATCACGGTTGCGAGTACATGACCGGGGGACGGGTGGTCGTGCTCGGCCCGACCGGCCGGAACTTCGGCGCCGGCATGTCCGGCGGGATCGCCTACGTCTACGATCCGCAGCGCACGTTCGGGCAACGGGTGAACCTCGAGGAGGTCGACGTCGAGCCTCTCGACGGCGAGGACAGCTTCCTGGTGCGGACGCTGATCGAGCGGCATGCGGTGGAGACCGACTCCACCGTGGCCGGCCGCATCCTGGCGAACTGGGACCTCGAGCAGCGCGAGTTCGTGAAGGTCATGCCGAGGGACTACCGGCGCATCCTCGAGGCCACCCGGCTGGCCGAGGCCGAGGGCCGCTCGGTGGAGCAGGCCGTCATGGAGGCCGCACATGGGTGAGGGTCGGGGTGAGGCCCATGGGTAAGCCGACCGGCTTCATGGAGTTCCACCGTTCGCTGCCGCGGCGGCGGCCGGTGTCGGTGCGCCTGCGCGACTGGCGCGAGGTGTACGAGCCCTTCGCCGTCCAGCAGACCCAGGAGCAGGGCGCCCGCTGCATGGACTGCGGCATCCCCTTCTGCCACGAGGGCTGCCCGCTGGGCAATCTCATCCCCGAGTGGAACGACCTGGTGTACAAGGACGACT
>JBKQIP010000038.1:0-12211 GCA_052148295.1 Acidimicrobiales bacterium | reverse complement strand
GCGGCCCGGGCGGCGGCCACGATGGTGCCGGTGTCCTCTCCGGGCCGGTGCCGGCTGAATTCGGCCAGCAGCGTGGTGAGCAACTCGTCGAGCGCGCGCTCCCCGTCCTCGGCGCGCGGTGGGGAATGGGGCGTCACCCGGGTCAGGGTCACCATCCCTCCACGCTACCCGACCAGCCACGATCGGCCGGTCAGCCCGGCGACCCCGCTCAGGCCCCGGCCTCGACCGGCGGCACACCGGCGCCACCCGGGTGAGCCCCCGGGTGACCGTCTACGTGAGCGTCTACGTGACCGTCACGGCGTAGGTCGCGGTGCCCGTCTGGCCGTAGCTGTCCGTCATGGTCAGGGTGATGGTCTCGGATCCGGCGGCGGCGTAGTCGTGGGTGGCCGAACCGGTGCTGGTCACGGTCGGGGTCGTCCCGTCCCCCCAGTTCCACGAATAGCTGGTCACCGTCCCGCCCGGGAACGGGTCGGTGGCGGTGGCGGTCCAGGTGCCGTCCACCCCCGAAGCGACCGACGTGGGGCCGGAGATCTTGGCGGAGGGCCCGGTCGGCATGAAGGCTCCGATCCCGCCCTTGGGGGTCCCCACACCAGTCGGTCCGTCGTAACCGGACAAGGCATCGCACGCCGCGTCGCCGGTGCTGGCCGTAGTGCCGGTGGCGGGGTAGTCGCAGTCGAGAATGCCCTCGCCGCGCTTGTTGGGGTCGCCACAGGCCGCGGCGCCCTCCCCGCCGCAGTAGCCGTTCCCACCGGAGGCGACGTCAAACAACGACGACGTCCCGAGGTGCCCGTACAGGGTCAGGGCCGGATAGGCCACGCCGTGGGCCCCTCCGGCCAGGGCGAAGGCGGCGCTGATGATCGGGGCGGCCAGCGACGTGCCCCCGAAGGTCTCCCACCCCACCGGCGCGCACTCACTGCACGCGTAGGAGTCGTACACGTCGAAACCGGTGAGATAGTCGGCGTCGGCGGCGACGTCGGCGACCAGGCGGTGGGTGCCGCAGTCGGTCTTGGCCCAGTCACTCAGCGCGCTTTGCCACGCGGGCGCCGTGGTGACGTTGCTGCAACCGCCGCCGGAAGCGCCGAAGGGCTCACCGAACAGCGCCTCGTTGTAGTCCTTGGTGCCGTTGTCGTTCCAGACCGTCTCGGACTGGCGCGTGGCGGTCTGGCCCAGGTAGAGCGAGGTCCCGCCTGCAGCGACCACAGTGCTGAGGGCCGCCGGGTCGTTCGGCTGGTTGTAGGGGGACGGGGATGCCTCGCCGAGCAGGTCGTAGTCGTAGTAGCCGTCGTCCCCAGTGGAGGCGACGATAACCGTCCCCGGGTGGTTGTACGCCGCCGCATTGGTAGCGGAGTAGGACGCCTCGTCGCTCCCATAGGAGTTCGACACCACTCCGGCATCGAACGTGCTCACGGCAGTGTCCTCTGCGGTCTCGAGATCACTGTTGCTCTGGGAGCTGGCCTCGAGCAGGACGATCTTGCAACCCTGGCAGACCGCGTGCACCGTCTCCACGTCGAGCGACTCCTCGTTCGACCAGCCGGTCTTGTCGTTGGACGGAAGGGACGACCCGCCGGTCTGGTTGACGACCTGGAGGCACCCGTTGGACGTGCTGCAGGCAGCCAGGTCGTACTCGGTGTCGAAGGTCTGCAGATCGGCGTCGATGTTCGGGTCGTTGTAGGCGTCCACGATGGCCACGGTCTCCCCGGCGCCACCCGAGGTGGGGAGCCCGTAGGCCTTGGCCAGATCACTCGGGGTCAGACCCCCCGCGGGCCCGATGGTCGAGGCCGGGACCTTGGCCGCCCCGTCCGCCACCACGAACGGCCGGGCGTTCGCCGTACCCTTGGTCACCACCTTCCGCCACATGGCGTAGCACGATGACGTGCCAGGCTTCGGTGCCTTGCACGTCCGTACGCCCACGGCGTACTCAACCGTGCCGGCCGGTGCGGTCGCCGCGGGCGATGACGCAACTTCCCTCGACGACGATCCGATGCTGGGAGCCGCGGCCGACGGTGCCACCATCAGCACGGCGGCCGGTGCCACCAGGGCCAGGGCCATCACGGTCGACGATCTGAACCACCGCCGGCCTCCTCGCTCACCGGAACCGTCGAACATCATGCCGAAACCCCCTGCTCAAGTCTGGTCGGTGACCACCGGACACTGCAGGTTCGGACGGTAGCGGACCTCGCTGAGTCCTGGCTGTGTCTCGGTGGCCGAGTCAAGGAGCCACGCGAGGTGCGCTACCTCTTGCTCTTGCGCTTGCCCTTGCTCTTGCGGGGCCGGGGACCGGACTGACCGCCACCCGACCCGGCATCCGAGCCGCCACCCGAGCCGGCACCCGAGGCGGCCGAGCCCGCACCCGAGCCGCCGGCTGAGCCGGCACCCGACCCCGCACCCGAGCCGGTGGCCGGCGCTCCCCCGCTGCGGGCGGTCCCACCCGCTGACCCGCCGCTCCGCCCGCCGGACTGGCGCTCGAGCACGGCGGTGCTGCCGGCCGAACCCGGGCGGATGGGGCCGCTCCTGGGCGCCGCGGCGGGGGACGGGGCCCCGCTGCGGACCTGCCCGCCGGCCGAGATGCTCATCTGCGTGCTCAGGGCCGCCGCCATCGCCGGCGACAGGGCGCCGCCGCGGTCGGAGCGCTTGGCGTTGCGCCGGGCGATGGCGATCCAGCGCGACTCGCGCTCCTTGAGCATGCAGAGCACGGGAGCGGCGATGAAGATGGACGAGTAGGCCCCGCTGACCAGGCCCACGAAGAGGGCCAGCCCGTAGTCCTGCAAGGTGGTGGCGCCGAAGATCTGGGCGCCGATGGTCAGGACGGCCAGCACCGGGAGGATGGCCACCAGGGAGGTGTTGATGGAGCGGGCCAGCGTCTGGTTCATGGACAGGTTGATGAGCTGGGTGTAGGTGACCCGTCCGGTGGCACCGATGCCCTTGGTGTTGTCGCGCACGCGGTCGAACACCACGACGGTGTCGTAGAGCGAGTAGCCCAAAATGGTCAGGATGGCCACCACGGTGTCGGGGGTGACCTGGAAGCCGAAAATGGAGTAGATGCCGACGGCGATCAGCACGTCGTGCACCATGGCGATGAAGGCGGCCATGGCCATCTTGGGCTCGAAGCGGATGCTGATGTAGATGCCCACCACGACGAAGAAGATGATCAGCGCCGTGATGGCCTTGTCGGTGATCTGCGAGCCCCAGGTCGGGCCGACCGTGGTCAGGTTGTTCTTGATGTTCTCCGGCGTGGTGTGGGTCAACGCGGCCAGCGCGTCGGCCACCCGGTTCTCCTCGGCCTGCCGGGCCGCCGGGGAGAGCTTGGCCAGGTCGGCCTGCACGTTGAGCTCCTGGTGCGCGCCCTGCCCGAGGAGGTCGACCACGGGCTGGGTGAGACCGGCCGCCTGCACGGCGTTGACCGCCTCGACCTGGGAGATGCCGGGGGCGGACACCGTCCACTCCGAGCCCCCCTTGAAGTCGATCCCGAGGTTGAGCCCGCCGCGCAGGATGATCGAGATGATCCCGGCCACGATGATGATGGTCGAGATGGTGAACCAGATGCGGCGCCGGCCCACGAAGTCGAAGGTCGTCTCCCCCCGGTAGAGGCGGGCCAGCGGTCCGTGGTGATGGGGGTCCCGCTCCCGCCGGCGGATGATGTTGCGCACGGCGTCGTCGACGTCGAGCGTGTCGTCCTCGAGCGCGTCGTCCATGACGTCGTCCATGGTGAGGTCCTCGTGCTCGGTCACACCCCGACCTCCTCGCGGGGCCGACCGTTGCCCGGCACGGCGGCCGTGCGCTCGGCGTTCCCCGCCGGGACGGCCAGCCCGCGGGCGATGCCGAAGCGCCCGGCCTGGGTCAGGCGGTCATTGCTCCCGAGCAGGATCACCAGGGGGCGGGTGTAGAACCAGGTGATGAACATGTCGAGGATGGTGGAGAGACCGAGGAAGAAGGCGAACCCCTTGACGTCGCCGACGGCCACGATGTAGAGGACGACGGCCGCCAGCAGGGACACGAAGTCGGCCGCCCACACGGTGCGCCAGGCGCTCTTGAAGCCGCGGTCCACGCTGGTGCGCACCGATCGGCCCGATCTCGTCTCGTCTTTCAGGCGTTCGAAATAGACGATGTAGGAGTCGACGGTGATGCCGATGGAGACGATGAGGCCGGTGATGCCGGCCAGGTCGAAGCTCGGGCTGAAGCTGGTATGGCCCAACGACGAGATGATGGCCCACAACAGGGCGGCGGTGAGGGCGAGGCCGGAGATCACCACCAGCCCCAGGCCGCGGTAGTACACCAGCACGTAGAGGAGCACCAGGATCAGGCCGGCGATGCCCGCCCCCAGGCCGGCCTCGAGGGCGGACTTGCCGAGGGTGGGCGAGACGGTCTGGGTGGTCAGCTGCTTGAGGGTGACCGGGAGCGAGCCGAATTGCAGGGCGATGGCCAGCGTCGTGGCACTGGCCTGGTCGAAGTTCCCCGAGATCTGCACCTGCCCGTCGAACGACGACCAGGCGCTCTGTTGCGGCTGGGTGATGGGGGCGGACTGCACCACACCGTCCAGCTCGATCCCGATGATCTCGTGGAAGTACTGCTTGGTCATCTGGTCCCAGCCGACCGACCCCGGCCCGGTCAGGCTGACGTTGACCACCCACTGGCCGGTCTGGTTCAACTGGGCCGAGGCCGTCTTGACGATGGTGCCGGTCAGCTCGGCCGCTCCCTCCAGGTAGCGGCCGGTGAACCCGCTGCCCGGCAGGCCCTTCTGCAGGACGACCGCCTTGGGGTTGTTGTCGCTCGAGGGCGTGGTCGGGTAGGCGGCCAGGGCGGGGTCGGCCCCGGTGGTGGCGTAACTCACCCCGTTGGGGCTGTTGACCGACCCGGTCAGGTTGCTGGTCACCAGCTGGTACTCGGCGGGGCACGAGGTGGGCAGCGGGCCCGGGTTGACCACCTTGCCCGCCTTCGTCTTGGACGGGACGTAGGGGGGCGCGTAGCAGAGCACCGGACGGAAGTAGAGCCGGGCCGTCTGCCCGATGGTCTGCAGCACGGCGGCGGCGTTCTTCACGCCGGGGATGGACACCGAGATCTCGTTGTCGCCCGTGGTGGCCACCTGGGCCCCCGACACCCCGAGGCCGTTGACCCGGTTGTTCAAGATGTTCACCGTCTCGGTCAGCTCGGACTGCGGCACCGTGCGCTGGGTCTGGTAGACGACCGCCAGGCCCCCGGCCAGGTCGAGCCCCAGCTTGGGCGACCACTTGGCGGCGAAGACGGCGGCGAACGACCCCAGCGAGATGCAGACGACGGCTATGACGCTGATGAGCAGGTTGCGGCGCTGCTTCCTCCGGACCCGGGACGACGGAGGGCTCACGCCTCTTCTGCCTCCTCCTCCTCGTCGTCGACGTCGTCGATGTCGGCGGAATCCGCGTCGTCGACCTCGTCGACCTCGTCGTCGACCTCGTCGACCTCGTCGTCGACCGCCTCGCCCTCGCCCTCGTCGTCGTCCTCCACCTCGTCGACCTCGTCGTCCACGGCGGCGTCGACGATGGGCTCGACCTTGCGGGCGATGGCCTGGCGGATGAACACGATCCGGGTGGGCTGGGGCCCGTCGAGATTGCCGCTGGCCTCGGTGCTGCCGGTGAGCAACGTGTAGCGGTCGCCGTGGATCTCGAGGACGGTACCGATGACCCCCCCGATGGTCTGGACCTCGTCGCCCACCTCGATGTCCCGGTTGCCCTGGCGGGCCGCCTGGGCCTGTCGCTGGCGCGGCTTGAGGAAGAAGAAGTACCCGATGATCCCGATGCCCACCAGCAGCAGCAGGGGAACGAGGCTGCTGGACGACGTCTTCTTCGTCGAAGTCGCCGCCACGAGGGACAGCAGTGCGGGCAAATGCGTCATGAAAATTCCTTCGACGAGGGGGGGTATGCGAAGGGAAACCCTAGTGCCTGCATCTTGGTCCCCAAGGGCGCTCCCCCGGTGGCGCGGCCGGGCCGGGTCCGGGGGGCGGCGCCCCGCGCACTCGCCTCCCGGCAGGGATAACGTTCCACGTCAACCCCAATTGCGAAATTATTTCCTTGCAACCATTCTGCAACCACTTCGCCCCGGTCCTGCACCCACCCGGGTACACCATGCTTGTCACAGTAAACACCACCTCATGATGAAGGATCGCCCGGAGGGGGACGATCACAATCTCGGGTCCGGAGAAGGGGAACGGATCCGCGTGGGGGAACATCGAGAGGTAGAGAGGGAAGCGAAGGTGCGCCGGCTCGACCGGAGCCGTCGGTCGGAGCAATCCGGGGGAGCCGATGGTCGGGGGCCGGCGCACCTTCCGCTCCCGCCCCCGGGCCGAGCACTCCATCCCGGGTCCCTGCCTGTCGGCACGTTATTGTGGCCCCGCTATGACGTGGGGCGGCACCGGACAATACCGTGCGTGAGGGCCACGTTTCCGTCCTGGTCATCGAGGATGACAGCGACATCAGGACGCTCCTGCGATCGCTGCTCGAGCGCGAGGGCTTCGACATCACCGAGGCGGCATCGGGGAAGGACGGCGTCCGGCTGTTCCACCAGAAGGTCCCCGACATCGTCATGCTCGACGTGGGCCTCCCCGACCTGGACGGTTGGCAGGTCCTCGAGCGCATCCGGGACATGAGCGACACGCCGGTGCTCATGCTCACGGCCCGTTCGACCGATATCGACAAGGTGCGGGGCCTCAACGCCGGGGCGGACGACTACCTGACCAAGCCCTTCAGCCGGGTCGAGTTGCTGGCCCGGCTCCAGGCCATCAGCCGCCGCCAGGTGGCCCGCAGCCAACCGATCACCTGCTTCGAGGATCTGCAGGTCAGGGTGGATTTCGTGCATCAGTCGGTCACCATCGACGACGCCGACGTGGTCCTCACCCCGACCGAGTACCGGCTGCTGGCCACGCTGGTGCGCCACCAGGGCCAGGTCCTCTCGCCCGACCAGCTCATCGAGCTGGCCTGGGACGACCCCACCGGCCTGGCCCCCTCACGGGTCAAGTACGCCGTCCTCCGCCTCCGCCGTAAGCTGGGGTGGGACGAGCAGGAGGATTCACCCATCGAGACGGTGCGAGGCTTCGGCTACCGGTACCGAACCCGGGCGATGTAACCACGGTGAACGCCGCCGCCGACGCCTGGCCGTCCTCGCCCCCCTCGCCCCCTCCCCCCTCGCCCCCTTCCCGAACCGCACCGGCGGACACCACCACGGAAGCCACCCCTGAAGCCACCGCGGAACCCGCCGCCGACCACGCCGACGCGCCCACCGATCCCTCGACCCTCTTCGATCCGGCGGTGGAAGCCGAGATGCAGGGACGGGGGCTGGTCCCCGGCTTCTACGGATCGATGCGGGCCCGCCTGCCGTTCTTCGCGCTGGAGGCCGTGCTCATCGTCCTCCTCGGCCTCATCCCCTACCCGGCCGACCCGAACCCCGACGTGTACATCGCCTCCCTCATCTTCTTCGCGGTGCTCTGCCTCGCCTTCTTCGTCCCGTGGGAGAGCCTGCCCGACTACGCCTGGCTGGTCGTCCCGGTCGGCTTCCTGGCCGTCATCGCCCTCATCCGCAACGCCCAGGGGGGCAGCACCTCGGGGCTGATCGTCGTCTACCTCCTCCCCATCGTCTGGTTGGCCCTCTACGGGAGGCGCATCCACCTGGCGGTGGGGCTGGTCTGCATGTACCTGGCCCTGGTGATCCCCATTCTGGTGGTCGGCACCCCGCGCTACCCCAGTTGGGAGTGGCGCCAGACGGTGGCCATGGCGGCGGTCACCACCCTGGTCTCCGCCACCGTGATGATCGTGGTGTCGAAGAACCGCGCCTACGTCACGGACCTGGTCCGGCAGACCCGTTTGGCCCGCCGCAGTGCCCTCGATGCCGACCAGGCCCGCGACCGCCTCGAGACGTTGCTCCGGGCCGCCACCGGCAGCGCCATCATGGGGGTCGACCCCTCGGGCACCGTCACCTTCTTCTCGGCCGGCGCCGAGCAGATGCTCGGGTACACCGCGGCCGAGGTGGTGGGCCTCCGCTCCATCGCCTACTTCATCGACCCGGCCCAGATAGACGAGCGCCGCCAGACCATCGACGCCCTGCGCAACACGGCCCACGAGGCCAGCCCCGAGGCCGTGGCCGAGGTGCCGTGGACCGCCACCCGCAAGGACGGCACCAAGCGGCGCTGCGTGGTCCGGGTGCGCGCCATGCCCACCCCCGTCGTCGACTCCTCCCTGGGCGACGGGTACGCCGCCCGCCCCGCCACCCCGCCGGACGCGGCGGCCTCACGTCAGGCGTCCACCACCCGGCGCCGTGGCGCCGAGCCCGAGGTGCCCGACCCTCCCCCGGCGGGCGCGCCGAGCGTGGTCAGCTACGTGGTGGTGGCCATCGACGTCACCGAGCGTGAGGACCTGGCGGCCGAACGGGAACGCGTCTTCGCCGTCCAGCGTGAGGTCACCCAGTCGTTCATCCAGCAGAACCGCCGTCTGCGCGAGCTGACCAAAATGAAGGACGACGTCGTGGCCACGGTCTCGCACGAATTGCGCACGCCGATCACCTCCATCCGGGGCTTCGTCGAGCTACTGCTCGAAGACGCCGGGGGGCTCACCGACGAGCAGGTCCGCATGCTGCGCACCATCGACCGTAGCTCCGTGCATCTCCAGCGCGTGGCGGAGGACCTGCTGGCCGATCCCGGTGGCGGGCGGGGCCTGAGCGTCGCCTTCACCGAGCTCGACCTGGGTCAGCTGGCGGCGGAGACGGTCGACTCGTTCCAGACGTCGGCGACCACGGCGGGCGTTGCGCTCTCGTGGGTGCCCATCCCCTCGGTCCCGGGCGCGCCCGGCGCGTCGGTGCCGGTGTTCGGCGACCCCACCCGCCTGCGCCAGTTGGTGGGGAACCTCGTGTCCAACGCCATCAAGTTCTCGCCGCGCGGGGGACGGGTGAAGGTCGTGGTGGACGCGGTCGACGCCTTCGCCCGGGTCCAGGTGCTCGACGAGGGTCCCGGCATCCCCGAGAGCGAACGCCCGCAGCTCTTCGAGCGCTTCTACCGGCTGGCCTCGACCAACGAATCGGGCGTGCCGGGGACCGGCCTCGGCCTGGCCATCGCCAAGACGGTGGCCGAGGCCCACGAGGGGTTCGTCGACATCGTCGACACCCCGGGCTGGTCGACCACCTTCCGCGTCTTCCTGCCGTTGCACCCGACCGAGCACCCGGCGAGCGAGCCGTCCGCGCCGGCGGACACCCGATCCGCCGCCACGTCGCTGCGGGCCTAGACGATCGACCGGCCGGGCCACGCCCCCCCTCTGACCGCTGCCCTGCAGGGACAGCCTGCGGGAATGCCTCAGGGATTGAAGAGCGTGGCCGACCCGGCCGCCGGCGAGCCACCGGGTGGGGCCTGCCCCAGGTGCGTCCAGGCCCGTGCCGTCGGCACCCGGCCCCGGGCCGTGCGCTGGATGAGACCGCACTGCAGGAGGTACGGCTCGTAGGCGTCCTCGACGGTGTCCGTCTCCTCGCCCACGCACTGCGCCAGGGTGGTCAGCCCGACCGGCTGCCCACCGAAACGCTCGCACAGGGTGGTGAGGATGGCGCGGTCCACCTTGTCGAGACCGAGCTCGTCCACCCCGAAGAGATCGAGCCCATCGCTGGCCGTGCGGCCGTCGATCGACCCGTCGCTGCGGACCTCGGCGAAGTCGCGCACGCGCCGCAGGAGCCGGTTGGCCACCCGGGGCGTGCCGCGCGACCGCTCGGCGATGCGCGTGGCCCCGTCGCCGTCGAGCCGGACGTGGAGGATGCGGGCCGAGCGCTCCACGATGGCGCGGAGGTCCTCCGGCGCGTAGAGATCGAGACGGCCCACGAAGCCGAACCGGTCGCGCAAGGGGCCCGATACCAGCCCGGTGCGCGTGGTGGCGCCGACCAGGGTGAACCGGGGCAGGTCGAGACGGATGGAGCGGGCGGTGGGACCCTTGCCGATGAGGATGTCCAGCTTGGCGTCCTCCATGGCCGAGTAGAGCATCTCCTCGACCGAGCGGTGCAGCCGGTGGATCTCGTCGATGAAGAGGATGTCGCCCTCCTGCAGGTCGGTGAGCAGCGCGGCCAGGTCCCCGGCCCGGGTCAGCACCGGCCCCGAGGTGATGCGGAACCCGGCGCCCATCTCGGCCGCCACGATCCCGGCCAGCGAGGTCTTGCCCAGTCCGGGCGGGCCGGCGAAGAGGAGGTGGTCCACCGGCTGCTGCCGCTGCCGGGCCGCCTGCAGGACGATGCCCAGGTGCTCGACCAGTTGCGACTGCCCGATGAACTCGTCGAGGGAGCGCGGGCGCAGGCCGGCCTCCTCGACCTCCTCCACCGGGTCCGCCACGGCGGGCGCCACCAGGCGCTCGGCCCCGGCCGGCTCGGCCGGCCCGGTCGGCGCCAGCATCTCGCGGCGGGCCGGTGCGCTCACTTGCTGGCCAGCTCCCGCAGGGCGAGTCGGAGCATCTCTTCCACTCCCACATCGTCGCGCAGGCCGTCGAGCGCGCCCCGGATCTCCTCGGGGGCGTAGCCGAGCTCGCTCAGGGCGGCGCGCGCCTCCGACCGCGAGGTGCGGGAGGTCCCGGCCGCGCCGCCGCCCGACACCCCGTGCGGATGGAGCGAGAGGTCCGGCAGGTCGAGCCGGCTCTTCAGCTCGATGAGGAGCCGGGCCGCCGTCTTGCGGCCCACGCCGGGAACGGAGCACAGGGTCTCGAGGTCGTCCTCCAGGACGGCGGTCGACAGCGTCGCCGGGGAGAGCACGGCCAGTATGGCCAGGGCCAGGGCCGGGCCGACCCCGTGCGATCCGAGCAGCACCTCGAAGCACCGGCGCTCGTCGTCGTGTTCGAACCCGTACAGGACGATGGCGTCCTCGCGCACGTGGGTGTGCACGAACAGGGTCACCTCCGACGGTGCACCGGCGGTCGCCCCCGTCATGAGGGAGGCCGCCGTCGCCGGCGTGACCGTGACCCGGTACCCGACACCGGCCACGTCGACGATCACCTCACCCTCGGCCGGTCGCAGCACGGCGGTTCCTCGCAGCAAGCCGATCACGGGACGCTCCTCTCGCGGGACAGCGCGGCGCCCACGGCGCGCCGCAACGGGACGGTGGTGAGATGGCACACTGCCAGGGCCAGGGCGTCGGCCACGTCGGGCGGGTGCGGCGGGGTGGCCAACCCCAGGACGCTGGCCACCATGCGCTGCACCTGGTCCTTGGTGGCCGCCCCGTAGCCCACCAGAGCCTGCTTGACCTCGTTGGAGGTGTACTGGGCCACCTCGCACCCGGCCTCGGCTGCGGCCACCAGGGCCAGGCCGCTGGCCTGGCCCACCGACATGGCGGTCTTGACGTTGACCTGGAAGAAGACCCGTTCGACCACCACCACCTGGGGCGAGAGCTCGGCCACCAGGTTCCGCAGCTCCGTGTGCAGGATCAACAGGCGCTGGGGCAGGGGCGCCCCCGGATCGGTCTCGACCACCCCGGCCGCGTAGGCCCGCAGGGTGCTGTCGGCCTCGTCCCGGGCCACCAGGCCGTAGCCGCACCGGGAGAGCCCCGGGTCGATCCCCAATACGAACATGCGTTCGTAGCGTAGCCGCCCTCAGGCACGCATGGGCGGACCGTGGCGCGGCCGGCTCCCCCCTACGAGTACCACCCCAGCAGATCGACCACCACGTCGGTGCTGCCCGCGTTGTTGTAGATCGAGATGGTCCCGGTCGAGCTGAGGGTGGCCACCACCAGGTTGGCCCGGGTCACGCCCGGGACGAGGTTCACATCCGAGGTGGTGGGGACCGGGAGCGTCGGGAAGACGGTCAGGTGGGTCTGGGCGGACGGGCCTATTCCGGTGAGGTTGACCACCACCGCGGTGGCCCCGCTGGTGGGCACCCCGGCCAGGCCGGCCACGTTGATGGTCAAGGTGTCCCCTGGGCCGATGGTCTTGCCCAGGCACTGGTTCTCGGCGCCGCTCAGATCAGAGGGGTTGCCCGCCCGGGTGTCACAGATGCGCACCGGGGCCCCTTCGGAGGTGAACTGGGTCCCGGTGCCCCCCGCCGCCGAGTAGTAGCCCGAGACGTCGACCAGCACGTCGGAGGCGGCCGAGCTGGTGACCGCGATCCCCCCGGTGCCCGAGAGCGCCACGATGACCCGGTTGGCCGTGTTCTGGCCGGCGGTGTAGTTGACATTGGAGGCCCCGGGCAGGGGGGCTCCCTGGGGATAGACCGTCAGGTGCCCCGCCGCCCCGGCGTTGAC
>JBKQIP010000037.1:0-50660 GCA_052148295.1 Acidimicrobiales bacterium | reverse complement strand
CCCGCACCAGGGTCGACTTCCCGGCCCCGTTGGGGCCCAGGAACCCGTAGATCTCGCCGCGGTGGACGGTCAGGTCGACCCCGTCCAGGGCGGTGACGCTGCCGTAACGCCGGACCAGCCCACGGGCGGTGATCGCCTGATCAGGCGCTGGGGCACCGTCCGCCACGATTTCGGCCGTCCTGGTAAAATACTGAAACGCATCGTACATACCAGTGAGTATGAACTATACTGACGGGTAGCACAACCCTATGACCCTCGAACCCCTCACGGCCGAGCGCCGGCGACAGCAGACGCGGGAATACCTGCTTCAGGCGGCGGCCCAGGTCTTCGCCGAGCACGGGTACCACGGGGCCTCTCTCGACCAGGTGGCCGCCGTCGCCGGGTTCACCAAGGGTGCCGTGTACTCGAATTTCAAGAACAAGGAGGACTTGTTCCTGGCGCTGATCGAGGCGGCTTACGCCCGCGAGTTGGCGGCCATCAAAGAGACGCTCGAGCTCTCCGACATCCCTCCCGAGGCCCGGCTCGGTGACTTCGTAAATCTCATACGTGGTGGGTTCGAGCAGGTTCCCGACAACTGGAGCGCGTTGTATCTGGAGTTCACCCTCTACGCCATGCGCAATCCGACGGCCCGGGAACGATTGATTCAGCTCGAGAACAGGGACATACGAGCCGTGGCCGAGATCATCGAGGAAGAGCGGAAGATCCGGGGCATCGAAGCGACCGACTGGTCCGAGCACGTGGCGCGCATCGTCAATGCCCTGTTCCGGGGCATCGGGGTGATGCGCCTGCTCGAGCCCGAGGCGGTCGGTGAGGATCTGCTCGAGGACGCCATGACCTTCGTCGCCCGAGGTCTCGGCGTCATCTCCTGAGCGCGCGCCGCGGCGGACCATGTTCGCTCCGGGGGAGCATCAAGGCCCGCAGGACCGAGCATCGGTGGGCTGCGCTGATCTCGGCACGGCTCGGCTCGGCACGGCGACGCTAAGCCTGCCTGGGTCGGGGTACACTCGCCGTCCTGGCCGTGCACCGCTCTCCGGAGACCTCGGCCCATCCGATCGAGCGGGCGCAGGTGCATCGACAACCGGAGCCACACAGGGGAGGGTTTTCCATGAAGGACTACAAGTACGTCAAGTACGAGACGGTCGACGACGGCCAGATCGCCCGCATCGAGTTGAACCGGCCCAAGGCCCGCAACGCCCAGCACCGTGGGCTCCTGGTCGATCTGCACGACGCCTTCATGGCGGCCGAAGCGGACGACCAGGTGCGGGTCGTCATCCTCAGCGGGGCCGGACCGCTCTTCTCTGCCGGGCACGACATGGGTTCGGCCGAGTCGTTGGCGGAGCGCACCCCGGGTCCGGACCAGCACGAGACCTTCAAGATCAACGGAGCGACCCGGAGCGGTGCCGAGTCGCGCATGCTGGGGGAGTGGCACTACTTCTTCGAGAACACCCGCCGGTGGCGCAACCTCCGCAAGATCACCATCGCCCAGGTGCAGGGACCGGTGTTCGCCGCCGGGCTGATGCTCATGTGGGCCTGCGACCTGATCGTCGCCGCTGACAACGTGAGCTTCGCCGACGTGGTCGGGACGCGGCTGGGCATGTGCGGCGTGGAGTACTTTGCCCACCCCTGGGAGTTCGGTCCGCGCAAGACCAAGGAGCTCATGCTCACGGGTGACTCCCTGAGCGTGGACGAGGCCCACGCGCTCGGCATGGTCTCGAAAGTCTTCCCGCTCGAGGAGCTCGGGGAGCGCACGCTGGAATTCGCCCGGAGGATCGCCAACTTGCCGACCATGACCGCGCTGCTGATCAAGGAGTCCGTCAACCAGAGCGTGGACAACATGGGCTTCTACAACGCGTTGCAGGCGTGCTTCACCCTCCATCAGCTCAACCACGCCCACTGGGCCGAGCTTCACGACAACAAGTACCCCATCGCCCTTCCCGAAGACGGGTTCGCTGATTGGCGCTCTGCCCCGCCGATCGTCCCCGCCGTCAAGGACCAGGTGCGGGCGCCGGACCCCGTCTGACCCGACCTCACGTGGCGCCGACCCCCTCTGCCTGACGGCGCCCCGGCATCCGTTCCACGGGGCCGGCGCCGTCAACCGATCTGACCCTGGTAGGGGTTGTTGAGGTGGAAGGGCACGTCGGCGAAGTGTGCCGCCTGCTGCCGAAGCTCGCTCACCGTCCACCGGCCGTCCCTCTCGACCTTGTCGACGATGGCGAAGGGTTGGAACAGATGGACCCCGCCCCCGGCCACCAGGAAGATCCGTCCGTGGATGGGGCAGTCCTCGGTGGCCAGGTAGGCGACGAAGGGTGCGATGTTGGCCGGGTCCGCCGGCGACCACTCTCCCGGCGTCGGCTCGGGACGGTCCGCGTTGAAGGCCATGGTCAGGCGGGTGGCGGCGGCCGGAGCGATGGCGTTGACCCGCACCCCGTAGCGGCTCAGCTCGTTGTCGGCGATCATCGAGAAGGTGGCGATGCCGGTCTTGGCGGCGCCGTAGTTGGTCTGGCCCACGTTGCCGAACAGTCCGGAGGTCGATGAGGTGTTGACGATCGATCGCTTGCCCTCGCGGCCGGCCTTGCCCTGCTCGCGCCAGAAGGCGGCCGCCCAGCGGGTCGGGCAGAAGTGACCCCGCAGGTGCACCCGCATGACGGCGTCCCACTCCTCGGCCGACATGTTGACCAGCATGCGGTCGCGCAGGATGCCGGCGTTGTTGACCAGGACATGGAGGTCCCCGTAGGTGTCCACTGCCTGGTCGATCAGGCGCTTGGCACCGTCCCAGTCGGAGACGTCGTCGTAGTTGGCCACCGCCGACCCCCCGGCCGCCACGATCTCGTCCACCACCTGTTGGGCCGGTGCCGTATCGGCCCCCGTGCCGTCGGGATCCCCGCCCAGATCGTTGACCACCACCTTGGCCCCCTCGGCGGCGAAGAGCAACGCGTGCTCCCGGCCAATGCCTCGTCCCGCTCCGGTGATGACGGCCACCCGGCCATCCAGTTCGCTCATGGTCCGCTGTACCTCTCTGGGAAGGGATCGGCCGACGGTCGGCCGTGGGCGTCAGGCTACGTCCCGCCCGGCGAGCCGGCTCGGGGGCGGTGCCCTCGGTACCCGATGTGCTACAACGTGCCCTGCAGGGGCAGGGGGGTCCGGTCGAACGTCGATCGGCGGGGCCAAGACCATCGGGCCGGCCCGTGACCGCGGCGGCCGAGGCCGGCGGCGGGGCCGGAGCGGCCAGGGAACGGGCCGAGGAGAAGGAGCGCCATGTCACAGGCAACCGAGAGCCAGGGCGAACCAGCACCGGTGTTCCGGGGTGATGAGGACGGGATGGCCGAGCTCTTCGACCTGGCCGAGCCCCAACCCAAGTACCAAGCCCTCATCGACATGGGTGGGGTGCTCTGCCCGGCCGAAGGCTTGGCGGTGGTAGCCAGCCGAGCCGCCGTGGACGAGGTCCTGCGCAATCCCGACGCCTACACCTCGCGCGGACTGGTCCAGCTGGGCAACGTGCGCCCGCTCATCCCCCTCAGTGTGGACCCGCCCGAGCACCTGAAGTACCGCAAGATCCTCGACCCGCTCTTCGCCCCGAAGAAGATGGACGCCATAGAGGACGACGTGGCGGCCCGGATGAACCACTTCATCGATGCCTTCATCGACCGGGGCTCGTGCAACTTCACCGAGGAACTGGCCGTGCTCTTCCCCTCGGCCGTGTTCCTCGGTCTGATGGGCCTCCCCTGGGATGAGCTCGACACCCTGCTGCGGCTGAAGGACGGGATCATGCGCCCCGGCGGGGGCGGCTTGCCCCCCGAGGAGCAGATGCGGATCCGGGAGGCCACCGGCACCGAGATCTACGCCTACTTCGATGCCATTCTGGACGAGCGGCAGGCGGATCCCCGGGAGGACATCCTGACCGGGTTCCTCCGGGCCGAGGTGGAAGGCGAGAAGCTGAGCCGGGAGGAGATCCTCGACATCTGTTTCCTGTTCCTCATTGCCGGCCTCGATACCGTCACCGACTCCCTGACCTGCTTCTTCGCCTACCTGAGCCAGCATCCCGACCATCGGCGCCAGATCGTGGAGGACCCCTCGGTCATCCCGCGGGCCGTGGAGGAGATGCTGCGGTGGGAGACCCCTGTGCCGGGCACGGCGCGTGCCGCCACCGGCGACAGCGTGGTGGCCGGCTGCCCGATCTCGGCGGGGACGCTCTTGTTCGTCTCGATCGGCGCCGCCAACGTCGACCCCGAGGTGTTCGGCGATCCGACCGAGGTGCGCTTCGACCGCACGGAGAACCGACACTTGGCCTTCGGTGGCGGGGTGCACCGGTGCCTCGGCTCGCACTTGGCGCGCCGGGAGCTACGGGTCGCGCTGCGCGAGTGGCACCGCCGCATCCCCGAATACGGGCTCAAGCCCGGTATCGAGCTGCAGTACCCGCCGGGATTGCGCATGGTGGAGAACGTCGAGCTGGTCTGGCCCACGTCCTGAACCCCACCGGAGATGCGCCGGCGGGCAGACCGCCTGGCCGATGCGCCGGCCTACGACCCCGCTCGGCCGACCCCCCGACGTTCAGACCTTCATGATGCGAGCAAGGTTGCCCCCCATGACCTTGGCCGTGTCCTCGGGAGACATCGTCTTCTCCACGATCTCGGAGTAGCTCAGGGGATCGGCCAGGCCTTCCTTGTGGGGGAAGTCGGATCCGAACATGACGTTGTCGACGCCGATCACCTCGGCCAGCCCGGCCGGGTCGGGCTCCTGGAAGGCGTGGACGAAGATGTTGCGCCGGAAGATCTGTACCGGGTCCTCCTCGAAGAGCTCCGGGTGGCGCTCGTAGGCGGCGGCCATCTTGGCGATGAGCGGGCGCACCCATTCGGTGCCCCACTCCACCGGCGCGAAGCGCAGCCGCGGGAAGCGGGTGGCCAGCCCGTGGCCGACGATCGAGGCGACCCCGTCGATGATGGCCGACTTCTCCGACGACAGGGTCAAGAACGCCGGTGACCCGTTCCGGCCGGGAATGCCGCTGCCGAACGGCCGGAACTCGCTGTTGCCAAGGCCTTCCCACTCGTTGGTGTAGCGCTGGTACCCGGAGTCGGTCTGGTGCATCCCGACCAGGATGTCCGCCTCCTGGACCGCCTCCCAGAAGGGGTCGAACTCGGGCAGGGCGAAGGAGCGGCGTCCCCGCCAGGTGGGCACCGGTGCCGTGTGGAGAAGGAAGGCCTTGGCGCCGTGGTCGACCACGAAGCGGAGCTCCTCGATCGCATCGCCCAGGACGGAGAGGCTGATCATGGGCGTGGGGTACATGGCGTCGGCGTAGTTGTAGGTCCAGTGCTCCAGCATCCAGCGGTTGAAGGCGCGCAGGACGACTTGAATGGCATCAGGGTCGTCGGCCAGGCGCTCCTCCACGCCTGTGGAGAGCGTCGGCCAGATCATCGACTTGTCGATGCCCATGTCCTTCATGAGGGCGAGCCGCGGCTCGGGGTCGAAGAAGGCGTCGACGGCGGGGATGCCGCGCCGGTGCTGGGGATCGGCCTCGGACCCGCCGGGAGGGACGACCCGCGCGAAGGTGGGGTTGGGGATGAAGTCGCTGATCTTGTCCTTCATCGCGACCTTGGTGCGATTGTTGATGTCGACGTACTTGATGATCCCCTCGTACTCGGCCGGGATGAATTTGGTCAACGCGTCCCGGTTCTCGTACATGTGGTTGTCGGCGTCGAACGTGGGGTAGGGCAGGCGCCGCTCGCGCATGTAAATGAAGGCATCCGAAACGTACTCGTCGGTCATGGTCCCTCCCTCGGCACGGGATCGGTGCTCGACCCCACCGCGCTCAGATGGTATCGCAACGATTCCGCCGCTGCTGGGCAGATGCCCAAACTCACGTGATGGGCCGTCCAAAGGGGTTGGGCCGTCCAAAGGGGTTGGCACTCCGTGGGCGCCCGGTCACGTCTTGGTGCCCTTGAGGATCGTCCCGCAGAATGACTTGCCGCTCTTGGGGAAGGCCACGTACTTGTCCCCGACGAACTGGACGTACGAGAAGCACTGCGTCGGCGGGTTCTGCCCGAAATGCACGAAGCTGATCGGGCCCGTGGCCAGGCCGCTGTCGGTCCAGGCGGACACCTTGCGTAGGTTGGCGATGAACGAGGCGCGGGTCGGGTTCTTCCCGGCCTGCTGCAGGCCTTCGACCATCAGGTTGGCCACCGGCCAGCCGTCCCCCTCACCGAGGTCGGGCAGGCCCCCCGTGTAGCTGGGGTCGTATTTCTTGAGCTGGGCCAGGAAGGCCAGGCTGGCCGCATTGCTGTAGGTCGGCGACGACACCACACCGGGGAAGTACGCCCCCTGCGCGGCGGCCTCGTCCTCTGCGTTCTGGAAGATCTGCTGGGTCGGGCCGGCGGCGAAGACGATCTTGACCTTGTTCAGGCCGGCCTGGTGGAGCGCCGTGGCCATGGCGAGGCTCGAGGAGAGCACACAGGCGCACTCGGCGGCGTTGCAGCCGTCCTGCTTGAAGCTCAGCGCGAACGCGGTGAAGTTCACCGAACCCAACGGGACGATGGTCTTGTCGCAGGCGTGCAGTCCGTCCTTGGCGATCGAGTCGTAGACGCCGTTCCCCTCGGAGATGGCGGCGGCTACGTTCGACTCGACGTAGCTGATCTTGGTGGCACCGATGGCCTTCCAGAACCCCCCGTCACCGTAGGCGGGCCCGTTGGCGGTGGCGTTGCCCGTCGTGGAGAACAGGTTGGTGTTGGGTTGCTCGTACCACTCGGGCCCGTCGAGTGCCGTACCGGTCACCGGGATGCCCTCCTTGGCCAGGTACGGCGCCGCCCCGAAGAACTGGCTGCTGAGCTCGGCGATGGCGAAGACGCCCTTGTTCTGCACCAGGTCCATGGCGGCCGTCTCGGCCCCCTGGGGTGTCGACGTGGTGTCGTCGACCACCCACGTGATCTTGCGCCCGTTGATCCCTCCGGCCGCGTTGATCGCCTTGAAGCGCGCCTCCATGGCTCCGGGGGTGTCGGCGAAGGAGGACGCGCTGCTCCCGGTGAGGTCGCTGAGGATGCCGATCTTGATGGTGGTCGGGGTGATCCCCGGAGCACTGGCCGTGTTGCCCGAGGAGCTGGCCCCGGCCGGGCTCATCGAGAGCCCGCCGACCAGCACCGACGCCATCAGCGCCGTGGTCCCCATTGCGATGCCTACCCGCACGAGCGCCTTTCGCACGCTGCCCCCCTTGATTCTCCGGGCCCCATGTGGGACCTGCTCCCCTGCACCCCGTCCCCAGAACCTTGCCCTGTCCCAGCACCTTGTCCTGCACCCTGCACCGGACATCGTGCCGGCATGACCATCATGGTCAGGTCCCAATGACTGGGCGGGTGCCCAAGAACCTGCCAAAATGTACCCGGCCATGCGGGGAGTGTCAACGAGGATAAGCGTTCGCCGCCTCCGCGGGGTGTCGGGCCACGAGGCGCGGTCCGGTGCCTATGGTTGTCGTCGGTGACGAGGTCGCTTTCGCCGCCGCCCGCATCGGACCACCGCCGGGACGAGCTGACCTTCGGAAGGGAAGGAACCGTGCAGAGTCGAACCGTGCAGAGTCGAACCGTGCAGAGTCGGACCAGCCGGGTCACCGGATGGTGAACACGCCGTCCGGTCCCCTCGCCGGCGTGCGGGTGCTCGACCTCAGCTGGGGCATCGCCGGTCCGGTCGGGGTGCTGCTGCTGGCGGAGTTGGGCGCCGACGTCATCAAGGTCGAGCCGCCGGGGGGAGATCCCTTCCGCCGGCAGCCCGCCTACCACGTGTGGAACCGCAGCCGGCGGTCGGTGGCCGTCGACCTCAAGCAGGAGCGTGGCCGCGACGTGTTCCTGGCGCTGTGCGAAGGGGCCGACGTGGTGGTCGAGGCGTTCAGCCCCGGCACCATGGCACGGCTGGGCCTGTCCTACCCGGACCTGTCGGCGCGCTTCCCCCGGCTGGTGTACTGCTCGGTGCCGGCCTATCCCCCCGGCCACCGCTTCGCCGAACGCCCGGGGTGGGACGCACTGGTGCAGGCCCGCTCGGGCATGCAGAACGAGCAGCCGGGCTGGCGGCCCGGGCCCGTCTTCCTCCACTTCCCGGCGCCCAGCATGGCCGCCTGCTTCCTGTTGGCCGCCGGCGTGCTGTCGGCCCTCGTCCACCGGCTGGAGAGCGGGCACGGCCAGCACGTGCAGACGTCGCTGTACCAGGGGGTCCTGGCCTACACCACGATGATCTGGCAGGAGCACGAACGGGCCGGCGCCGCCTTCCGGGCCATGATGGCCAAGACCCATCCCCCCGGGGTCCACCAGACGTCCCTCTACGAGTGCGCCGACGGGGAGTGGATCCATGCCGCCACCATGAACGGCCGGGTCCCCACCCGCACGCCCGAGGAGATCCTGGGCCTCGAGCCGGTGGAGCAGGCGGCGCTCTACGCCGATCCCGAGCTCCTGGCCGCGCACCAGGCCCGGCTCCGGGAGGCGTACCGGCGTTGGCCCTGCGCGGACCTGGTCGAGGCGTTCCACCAGGCGGGCCTGGGGGCCGAGGCGGTGACTCCGATGTCGGCGGTCTTCTCCCACCCGCAGTTCGTGGCCAACGGCATGGCCGCCACGGTGGAGGATCCCGAGCTCGGCACCACCACCCAGGTCGGCCCGCCGGCGGTGCTGCGCGGGACCCCCGCGACCGTCCAGGGGGGCCAGCCGCGGGTGGGCGAGCACGGCCGCGAGCTGTTGGCCGAGGCGGGGTACACCGGGGACGCCATCGACCAGCTGGTCGAGTCCGGCGTCGTGGAGGGGGCGGCGTGGGCCCCCTGAGCGGCGTGGTGGTGCTCGACCTGGGCCAGTACCTGGCCGGACCTTACGGCACCATGATCCTGGGGGACCTCGGGGCCGAGGTCATAAAGGTCGAGCCGGTGCACGGTGACGCCATGCGCATGGCGGGCACGGCCTTCCCCGGGTGCCAGCGCGGCAAGCTGGACATCGCCGTCGACCTCAAGGCCCCCGAGGGTCTCGAGGTGGTCTTCCGGTTGGCCGGGATAGCCGACGTGGTCCACCACAACATGACCAAGGGGACCGCGGCCCGGTTGGGGATCGACTACGAGTCCCTGCGGGCGCGCCACCCCGGGCTCGTCCACTGCAACACCTACGCCTACGGCGCCGAGGGCCCGCTGTCGGACTTCGGCGGGCTGGATCCCCTCTACCAGGCCGCCTGCGGGATCGAGTACGAGGCCGGCCCGGTGGCCGAGGGCAACCCTCCCCTCTATCTCCGCTTCGGCATGACCGACACGGCCAACGCCATGGTGTCGGCCGTCGGCGTGTTGGCCGCCCTGTACCACCAACGCCGTACGGGCGAGGGCCAGGACCTCTGGACGTCCCTGCTCAACGGGGCGGCCGTGTTCGGCTCCGACGTCTTCCTGGTGGAGGGGGAGCCGGGTCCGGTGCGCCCCCGGCTCGATCGCGAACAGACCGGCGTGTCCCCGTGCTACCGGCTCTACGAGACCCAGGAGGGGTGGATCCAGGTGGCGGCCGTCGGCCCGGGCCAGTGGTCCCGGCTGTGCGGGGTGCTCGGACGGCCCGACCTGGACCGCTACGGCACCATGGCGGCGCGGGTGGCGGCGCGCTCGGACATCGAACCGGCGCTGGCGGAGGCCTTCCGCACCCGGACCGCCGGGGCCTGGAGCCGGTCGCTCGCCGAAGCCGGGGTCCCGGCCGAGGTGTCGGTCGACACCAACGAGGGGGAGGTCCCCCTGCACGACGGCGACAACGAGCGGCTCGGGCTGGTGACCGAGTACCCGCATCCCACCCTGGGCCGCATGCGCCAGTTCGGCACGCTGGTCGACTTCTCGGAGACGCCGACCGGACCGTACGGCCCCCCGCCCCTCGTGGGGGAGCACACGCGCCAGCTCATGGGGCGCGTGTGCTACACCACCGAGGAGATCGACGACCTGTTGGCCCGCAAGGTGATCTACGAGCCCACCGGGGACTACGGCTGGACTCAGTGAGCCCCCGCCCCCCGTGAGCGGGTGGGCGCGCCGCGCGGGACGTCCCGGAAGGGGACGTCCGTGTCGACCCGGCGCTCCTGGGGCATGCCGAGCACGCGCTCGCTGATGGCGTTGCGCGCCATCTCGGTGGTGCCGCCGGCGATGCAGGACGTCTGGCGCATGAGGAAGCGGACGCCAATCCGGCCCAGGTCCCCCTCGTCGTCGTCCCACGCCACGGCGGGGCTCCCCGCCAGCTCGAAGGCGATGGAGGAGTTGCGGACGGCGGAGACCCCGTACCACAGCCGGGTGACGGCGGCCGCCTGCTCGCTGGCCGCCCCGGTGCGCATCTCCTCCGCGATGCGCTCGGTGAGGGCGTGGCCGACGAGCGCGAGAGCATGCGACTCGCCGATGAGCTCCTTCACCCGGCGATCCTCGAGCCGGCCCTGGCGCCGGGCCCAGGGGATCAGGGCTCTCGGCCCACCGGTCGGATCGAGGGACACCGTGGGCCGGCCGATCGGCGAGGTGACGTAAGGCGATCCGCCCGCCACGCTGCGCTCGTGGTACATCCAGCGCGTCACGACGGTCCACCCCTCGTCGACCGGCCCGATGCGCAGGGCGTCGGAGAGGCGGACGTCGGTCATGAACTCCTGGCAGAACTCCCGCGAGCCGCTGAGCATCTCGATGCGGTGGACCTCGATGCCCGGCTGGTGGAGCGGCACCATGAACACGCTCAGCCCCCGGTGCTTGGGGACGTCCCAATTGGTCCGGGCCAGGCACAGGCCCCAGTCCGCCCACCAGGCCCCCGTGGTCCAGATCTTCGAGCCGTTGAGGACCCACTCGTCGCCGTCGCGGACGGCGGTGGTGAGGGCACCGGCCAGGACCGAACCGCCGCTCGGCTCGGAGAGGAGCTGCATCCAGTACGTCTCGCCCTTCAGGATCGGGGGGATGTGCCGGCGCTTCTGCTCGTCGGTGCCGAACTCGAGGATGACCGACATGCACGGGGTGAAGGTGGGGACCTGGGTGTCGGCGGGGTACTCGTAGCCGCGGATCTCCCGGTTGAAGGCGTCCTGGTGCTCGGCGGTCAGGCCCTGGCCGCCGTAGGCGCGCGGGACGCAGATCCCGGCGAAGCCGCCGTCGAAGAGCTTGCGTTGCAGCTCCCGGCAGTGGGCGATGTGGGCCAGCTCGTCCTCGTCGGAGCGCAGGACCGCCCGGTAGCCGCCGAAGCCGTCTCCCACCCGCGGCATGTGGTCGGCCAGCCAGGACCGCGCCCTCGCCGCGAAGGCCTCGACGCCCTCCATCTCGTCGGCGACGGTCATCGGACCGCCTCCCGCGCGTCGAGGATGTCGGTGAGGCGGACGGCATGCTCGCCCGGGGTGCCGAAGAGGGGTGCGTCGGTGACCACCCGGCGCAGGAACAGGTGGAGGTCGTGGTCGAAGGTGACGCCGATGCCACCGTGCAGCTGCACGCAGTCCTGCAGCAGTTCCACCCCGTTGCGGCCCACGTAGAACTTGCCGGCGCTCACCACCTCCGCCCGGTCGGGCGTGTCCCGGTCGACGGCGTCGGCGGCCCGGGCGGTGATGGCCAGGCTGGCCTCGAGCCACATCTTCATGTCGGCGAAGCGGTGTTTGATCTCCTGGTAGGAGGCCAGCGGCCGGCCGAACGAGTAGCGGTCGAACGCCCACTCCACCGTGGCGTCGAAGGCCCAGCGCATGGCTCCGCACATCTCGGCCAAGAGCACGGTGACCGCGAGGTCGCTCAGCCACGCCACCGCCGGTCCGGCGGCGCCCGCCTCGCCCACCAGCGAGGTGCGGGGCACCCGGGTCTCGAGCTCGATCCGGGCGAACCGCCGGGTCAGGTCGAGGCCGTGCAGGGGGACGCGGTGCACGCCGGGGGCGTCGGCGGGCACCAGGAACTGGCTCAGCCCCGGACCGTCGCGGGCCGTGACCAGCACGTAGTCGGCTTCCCCCCCGGCCTCGACCGGCGACGCGCTGCCCGCGAGGTGGTACCCGCCGGCCGTCTCTGTGGCCCGGAGCCCGATCGGGTCGGGCCCGAGGCGCGCCGCGTCCTGCGCCAGGGCCCACGCCCCGACGGCCTCGCCGCGCAACAGCTCGACCAGTGGCCCGCCCTGCTGCTCCGGGCTGCCCCAGCGACCCAGGGCCGCCGCCACCACGTTGCTGCCGAGCAGCGGGCCGGGCGCGGCGTGCCATCCGAACTGGTAGGCCACCAGGGCCAGGTCCATCACCCCGCGCGCGCTGATGCTCCCGCCGCCGGCCTCCTCGGGTACCACCAGCGAGGTCCATCCCAGCTGGGCGCCCTGCCGCCAGTAGTCGGGTTCGTAGCCCGCCTTGGTGCCGGCCAGCTCCCGCACCTTGGCGTGCGGGCACTCGCTCTCGAGGAACCTGTGCGTGGTCTCCTCGAACAGCTGCTGGTCGGCGCTCCGGGTGAACATCTCGTGATGTTACCGACGACGGGGGATCGCGGCCCCGGGCACCCCGGCCCTGTGGGCATCACGATGGCACCGGCGCGGCCGGCCGCGCCGGGGTTCGCTTGATATGGAGGGCGATACCGACGTAGCTTCCGGGCCACCGGCAGACACCGGGCAGACCGGCGGGGCGCGCCCCGGGGGGACGATGGTCAAGGAACGCTTCGGCGATGTGACGGTGGAGCTGGACGAACGATTCGTGGCGACGGTCGAGATGCACCGGCCTCCCGAGAACTTCTTCGACGTCGATCTGGTCCGCTCCTTGGCCGACGCCTACGAGGCCCTCGATGCCGAGGCCGACTGCCGGGCCATCGTCCTGTGCTCGGAGGGCAAGCACTTCTGCGCCGGCGCCAATCTCTCGGGGAGTGCGACGGCGCCGGACGGACCGGGGGCCGGCGACGGCCCCGATCTGATGAACCGGGAGGCGGCCCGCCTGTTCGACGCCCGGACGCCCGTGGTCGCCGCGGTGCAGGGCGCCGCCATCGGCGCCGGTTTCGGGCTGCTCTGTCTGGCCGACTTCCGGGTCGGCTGTCCCGAGGCCCGGTTCGCCGCCAACTTCGCCCGCTTCGGCTACCACCACATCCTCGGCCTGTCGATCACGCTGCCGGCCATCGTCGGGCAGCAGCACGCCCTCGATCTGCTCTACACCGGGCGGAGGCTGAAGGGGGAGGAAGCCGAGTCCCTCGGGCTGTGCGATCGCCTGGTCGCCGCCGACGCGTTGCGCGCCGAGGCGCACGACCTGGCCGCCGCGGTCGCCGCCTCCGCCCCCCTGGCCGTGCGCGCCATCCGGCAGACCATGCGGGCCGGCCTGACCGATCGCTTCCGGTCGGCGACCGAGCACGAGTTCGCCGAGCAGGAGTGGCTGCAATCGACGTCGGATCTGGCCGAGGGTCTGCGGGCGGCCGCCGAGCGCCGACCGCCCCGCTTCGAGGGTCGATGACGACCGACGCCACCTCCCTCACCTGAGCATGGGCCCACGTTGGGAGTTGCGCCAGCCCTCCGATGCACTGGCCCGGCACTACCGGGCCAACGGATGGTGGAACGACGCCACCTTGACCGACATCGCCTTCACCGGGCTGGCCGAGGCCTCGGGCGCGGGCTGCCGGATCTGGTCGCGCACGCGCCCGTTCGACGGCACCATCGGCGACATCGGGGACATGGGACTCCGCCTGGCCGGCGCGCTGGCCCGGCGGGGCATCACGGCGGGAGACGTGGTCGCCATCCAGCTCCCGAACTGGGCCGAGGCGGTGGCCTGCCTGTACGGGCTGCTGCCCCTGGGCGTCGTCCTGGTGCCCATCGTCCACATCTACGGGTCCAAGGAGGTGGGTCACATCCTGCGCCAGAGCGGGGCCCGGGCGCTCATCACCACCGACCGCTTCGCCCGGCAGGACTACGTGGCCAACCTGGAGGCGAACCTGTCGGACCTGCCCGATCTCGAGCTGGTGGTGATGGTGCCGGCCGACGGCGGCCCGCTGCCGAGTCTGGAGACCACCGTCGTGTCCTGGGCATCGGTCATCGACGGGGCCGATCGGCTTGACCGCGCCGCCCGGGTGGACCCCGACAGCCCGGTGCTCATCGCCTACACGTCGGGCACGACGGCGGCGCCCAAGGGGGTCATCCACACCCACCGCACGTTCCTGGCCGATCAGCGCACGTGGGCCGACTTCGCCGCCCAGGACCAGGCGCCGGCCCCGGCCGTGCGGCCGACGGGCTTTCTGACCGCCTCGCCGGTGGGCCACGTCACCGGGCTCACGTCGGTGCTGCGACCGCTCTACGCGGCCAGTCCGGTCAACCTCATCGACGTCTGGGACCCGGGCACCGTGCTGGGCGCCATGTCCAGCCACGGCGTCGCCATCGGCGGTGGCCCGCCCTTCTTCCTCCTCAGCCTGCTCGATCATCCCGACTTCGACCCGGCCGTGCACCTGCCCTACGTGGCCCGGCTGACCATGGGGGGTGCGCCGGTCCCGGCCGCCGTGTCCCAACGGGCCATCGACCTGGGGATCTCGTTCGTGCGCGCCTACGGCTCCACCGAGCATCCGTCGACCACCGGAGCCGTGCACTCGGACCCGGTGGAGAAGCGGTTCTTCACCGACGGGCGCGTCATCTCGGGCTCCGAGATCCGGCTGCTCGATCCTGACGGCGATCCGGTGCCGCTGGGCACGCCGGGGGAGATCCACTCCCGGGGACCGGAGCTCTTCGTGGGCTACACCGATCCGGTCCTCACGGCGGAGGCCATCGACGCCGACGGGTGGTACGACACCGGGGACACCGGGATTCTCGATCCGGAGGGGTACCTGACCATCACCGACCGCAAGAAGGACATCATCATCCGCGGCGGTGAGAACGTCTCCGCCGCCGAGGTCGAGGAGCTGTTGGCCGACATGGCCGGCGTGGCCGAGGTGGCGGTGGTGGCCGCCCCCGATGCCCGTTACGGCGAGCACGGCGCCGCCGTCGTCCGGTTGCTGCCCGACGCTCCGGCCTTCGCGCTCGGCGCCGTGCGGGCCTACCTTCAGGCCGGGGGACTGGCCCGCCAGAAATGGCCGGAGGAGGTGCGCTTCGTCGACGACTTTCCCCGCACCGCATCGGGCAAGATCCAGAAGAACGTGCTGCGGACCTCGCTGCGCGACGGCGGGGGGCACCCCCTGCCCTTCGAGCGAGATCGCCCGGGGCCCGACGCCGGGGCTGACGCGGGGACCTGATCGGCGGGGCCCCGATCGGCGGGGCCCGACGGGCGCCTCACCGGCGGGGGCTGTGATCGGCGGGGCCCGACGGGTGCCCTCACCGGCGGGGGGCCTCGTGCCGGTCCCGGCCCCGCCCCGATGGTGTCAAAGTTGGGCAGATGCTAAAATCGTCGTGCAGCCGGCTGACGCACGCCCGCGCGGTGGGGGAGGTTGACCATGCAGCTCGAGGACATGATCTTGGTGAGTGTGGACGACCATCTGGTCGAGCCGCCGTCCATGAGCGACTACTTCATGGACCACTTCCCGGCCAAGTACAAGGACCGGGTGCCCCGGGTGATCCACCGTCCCAACGGGACCGATGCCTGGCTGGTCGAGGGAAACGAAGTCTCGAGCTTCGGTCTCAATGCCGTGGCCGGCCGGGTGCGCGAGGAGTGGGGCAACGACCCGGGATGCTTCGAGGAGGTCCGCAAGGGCACCTGGGACGTGCACGAGCGGATCCGGGACATGAACGTCAACGGGGTGCTCGGCTCGATGTGCTTCTCTTCGTGGCCGGGCCTGGGTGGCCAGTACTTCCTCCAGAGCGGGGACCGCGAGCTGGCCGGCTGCATGATCCGGGCCTACAACGACTGGCACATGGAGGAGTGGTGCGGCGCCTACCCCGGCCGCTTCATCCCCCTCGCCCTCTCCGGCTTCATTCTCGGTCCCGAGTGGATGGCCGAGGAAATCCACCGGATGGCGGCCAAGGGCTGCCATGCCACGTCGTTCCACTCGGACACCCACCGCTTCGGGCTCCCCGACCACCACGGCGACGAATGGGATCCGGCCTGGCAGGCCTGCCAGGACACCGACACGGTCATGGTGTTCCACTTCGGCAGCTCGCCCGAGTTCATGCCGCGCTCGCCGTTCGACACCATGATCCACACCATGCCGTTCAACACCGGCGTGTTCGCCTCGGAGCTGCTGTGGTCACCGGTGCTGCGCAAGTTCCCCCACGTGAAATTCTCCCTGGCCGAGGGTGGCATCGGCTGGATCCCCTACTGGCTCGAGCGGGCCGACTACACCTACGAGCGCCACCACCAATGGACGGGCCAGGACTTCGGGGACCAACTCCCCAGCCAGGTGTTCAAGGACCGGGTGCTGACCTGTTTCATCGACGACTTCACCGGCCTGCGACTGCGGTACGACATCGGGGTCGAGAACATCGCCTGGGAGTGCGACTACCCGCACTCGGACTGCACGTGGCCCAACGCGCCCGAGTCGGCCTGGAAGTCGTTGCAGGCCGCCCAGGTGCCCGACGACGAGATCCACAAGATCACGTGGGAGAACGCCTGTCGGTTCTACAGCTTCGACCCGCTGGCCCACCGGGCTCGCGAGGCGAGCACGGTGGGAGCGCTGCGGTCCGAAGCGGCGGACGTCGACGTGACCCCCAGGAGCTACGGGATGCCCGAACGCACCGGGCCCCCGGTGGCGGCACTGCCGAGCTGACTCCCGCTCCCGCGGCGGCGCGTCCGCCGGGAGGGACGGACCGCTCAGCTCCAGTTGATCGTCTTGATCTCGGTGTACTCCTCGAGCCCGTGGCGACCCCATTCGCGACCGATGCCACTCTGCTTGAAGCCGCCGAAGGCGCCGCTCTGGCCGATGCCGGCGAAGGCCTGACCCCAGCCCGGGCCCTGGCCGCCGCCGGGCCCCGGGTCGCTCGGCGCGGCGGTGCCGACCCCCTGGACCATCACGGTGCCGGCCCGGATGCGGCGGGCCACGTTGAAGGCCCGGGTCGTGGACTGGGCCTCGACGCCCCCGCCGAGCCCGTAGATGGAGTCGTTGGCCAGCCGCACGGCGTCGTCGTCCTTGCCCGAGTACGGCACCACGGTGAACACGGGCCCGAAGATCTCCTCCTGGGCGATGCGCATGTCGTTGGTGCCGATGAACACCGTGGGCTCGTAGAAGAAGCCCTTGTCGAAGCCCGCCGGCCTCTTCCCGCCGGTGAGCAGCTCGGCTCCCTGCTCCTGACCCGACGCCACGTAGCCCTCCACCCGCTGGCGTTGCTGCTCGCGGATCAGCGGTCCGAGCACGGTGGAGTCGTCGCGCGGGTTGCCGATCTTGATGGTGGGCGCGGCGGCGGCCACGCCCTCCTTGTAGGCGTCGAGGAGGTGCTCGGGCAGGAGCAGCCGCGTGGCCAGGATGCACCCCTGGCCACAGTGGGCCAGCACGGACCCGAAGGCGATGGAGCGGGCGTAGTCCTCGGAGACGTCATCGAGGACGACCTGGGCGCTCTTGCCGCCCAACTCGAGCTGCAACCGCTTCATGGTGGGTGCCCCGTTGGCCATGATGCGACGGCCCGTGGCGGTGGAGCCGGTGAAGGCGACCATGTCCACCATGGGATGGGAGGTCATCTCGTCGCCCACCTCGGCATGCCCGTTGATCACGTTGAGGACGCCGGGCGGGATGCCGGCCTCCTCGGCCGCCTGGGCGATCATCCCGGCGTCGAGCGGGGTCCACGGATGGGGCTTCAACACGACCGTGCAGCCGGCGGCCAGGGCCGGAGCGACCTTCACCACGTTGAGCATGAAGGGGAAGTTGAAGGGCGTGATGGCGCTCACCACGCCCACCGGCTCGCGGAACTGACCCGAGCCCGAGAGCCCGGTGGGACCGGCGGTCGGGGCCCCGGCCTCGACCCACTGGACCACGTGCTCGACCTGGGACGCATTGGAACGGAACATCCCGATCGATCCGCCCGCCTGCACGAAATCGGTGATGAAGCCGGTCGAGCCGGTCTCGGCCACGATCAGCTCCCGGAGCTCGGCGGCGCGGGACTCGAGGATCTCGGCCATGCGGACCAGGGCGGCCGCTCGCTCGGCCGGCTTGGTGAAGGGCCACGGTCCCTCGTCGAAGGCCTTCCGGGCCGCCTCGATCGCCCGCACGGCGTCCTTCGGCGTGGCCTCGGGAACCTGCCCGATGACCTCCTCGGTGGCGGGGTCGATGACCTCGATGGCGCCGCCCCCCTCCCCGGTGGTCCACGCCCCGTCGATGTACATGTCGAAGTTCCAGCTCTTGGCCACGGCTGCCCCCTTCTCCCACGAATTGGTCAACGCCGAGAATGTCTACCACCCCGGCCACGCCCTCGGAAAAGCCGTCGCGACCGGCCGGCGGTCACCCCGGTCCGTGACGGAGCGGACGCATCGGACGCATCGGACGGCGGCGGGACGGGACGATCACCGGCGGTCGGGCGCGAACAGCGGGATGTAGATCTCGCCCTGCTGGGCGAACGTCACGTGGAGAGGCATCCCGATGGAGAGGTCCCCCACCGGGCAGTCGACGATCTCCGACGTCAGTCTCAGCCCCTCCTGCTCGGGCAGCTCCACCATGCCGATGACGTAGGGCACCGGCACGTCGGGGTTCCACGCCTTGTGGTTCACGGTATAGGTGTAGAGCGTCGCCCTCCCCGTCGTCGCCTCCCACCGGAGGGCGCGCTGCCGGCACCTCGGGCACATCGGGCGGGGCGGGTGGACCCAGTACCCGCAGTTCGGGCAGCGCAGGAGGCACAACTCGTCCCGGCGACCCGCCGTCCAGAATCCCCGGTTCAGATCGTGCAGAGCCGGGACTGCTCGCAGTGGCGGCGTCGCCATGGTGGCCCCCTGTGCGCCTCGACGGACGCCGAAACGCTAACAGGGCGCGTGTCGTCCCATCGGCTCGTCGACGTGCACGCCGCGCCAGCGCGGGCGGGCCCGAAGGGCCCAAGGGATCCCCTCATGGTGCGGGGATAGAGTGCTCCCCAGCACCCCGGCGGCCCACGCAACGGAGGAGTCGATCGATGTCCGAAGCTGGAGACGCAACGCGCAGGGCCTTGCTCGACGCGGCGGAGGAGCTCCTCATCTCCCAGGGCGTGGCGGGCATCACGACCCGCAAGGTGGCCGACCGAGCCGGAGTGAACCAGGCGCTCGTGCACTACCACTTCGGCACCATCGAGGAGCTCCTGGTCGCCGCGCTCGAGCGCGTCTCGGTGCAGGTCAAGGAGCGCTCACAGCGGATCTACCGCAGCGACCGCTCGTTCATCGAGGGCTGGTTCGAGGAGATGGAGGCCATGATCACCACGGACTTCGAGCGGGGGTGGGGCAAGGTGTGGCTCGAGAACCTGACGCTGGCCGCCAATCGGCCCAAGATCTGCCGCCAGTACGTCAAGGCCTCCACCATGACGAGAAAGCTCCATGAACGCCATGTGCACGAGATGCTCGAACAGCTCGGCGTCGACGAGGCGGCGTTTCCCGCCCAAGGCATCGTCACCCTGCTCGACGCCATGACGTCGAAGCTGATCCTCGATCGACTGGTGGGCATCAAGGCGGGGCACAAGGAACTGCTCGAGATCCTGCACCGGGTGTGGGACCAGGTGGAGAAGCCGGTCGAATCCGAGATCGCGCGGTGATGCGGGCCCGGGCGTGGGTCGGCCGGTGGGCCACGTCGGCCCGTCCCCGTGGCCGGGGCGGCTCGTGGTGACGGGCCGTCCCCGTCACCCGCGGTAGGCCGACCGGAAGGGGGAGTGGCGTGGCCGAGGAGGAGATGCCGTGGATCGTGGACGGGTACGTCAACGCCAACCCGCCCCACCTCGAGCTGAACTGGAGCCTCACCGACGACACCTACGGCCCGGCCAAGGCCGATCCCCAGGATCTCGAGGCCTTGCTGGCCGACATGGATCGGAACCGCATCGGCCGGGCGCTGCTCGCACCGCCACCGGAGTCGGCCATGGGCGATCAGGTCGCCGGGTATCGCTGGACGCTCGATGCCGTCCAACGGTACCCCGACCGCTTCGGTTTGAGCGTCCGCGTCGACGCCGACCAGGGCATCCGCGCCGTGCGCCATCTCGAGGGCATGGTGCAGCGCGACGGCGCCCGGGCCCTGCGGATCGTCCCCTACCGCGACGGGAAGCGGGCGAGCCACCGCTCGTACTACCCGCTGTACGCCAAGTGCATCGAGCTCGGGATACCGGTCACGATCACCGTCGGCATGCCTCTCGTTCCTCGTGCCGGGATCGTGCAGCACCCGAAGCACCTCGACACCGTCTGTGCGTTCTTCCCGGAGCTGGTGGTCGTGAGCGCCCACGGGGGCGCGCCCTGGACCGGCCTGCTGGTCCAGCTCCTGCGGACGTGGCCGAACCTGTACCACATGATCTCCGCCTACGCGCCGAGCCGGTACCCCCCGGAACTGGTGGCCTTCGCCAACTCGGGGCGCGGTCGCAGGAAGGTCATGTACGCCTCCGACTACCCGCTCTTGACCTTCGATCGGGCGCGGCGCGAGCTGCCCGCATGCGGGATCGACGACGAGGTCATGCCGTGGTTCACGGCGAAGAACGCCACCCGGGTCTTCTGGGGCGACGGGGAGGGCACGCCATAATGACGCGGTGCCACCAGGCGACCCGATGGCATCGCGTGAGGACCTGAGGGGAGTCGCAGCGACCTCGGGCTCGGGCCCTCGGGCCCTGCACGGTCTCCGCGTCTGTGACTTCTCGGGCCAGCTGGCCGGGGCCGGGGCCACGCGCTACCTGGCGGCCATGGGGGCCGAGGTCATCCGCATCGAGGATCCCGTGACGCAGGGATACTGGGACGCGCTGCGCGGGGTGGCGCCCTTTGTCGACGAGCGCCGGGGCCCGGACTTCGGGGGTGCCTTCAACAACCACAACGTCGAGAAGCTGGGTGTGACGTTGAACCTGCGCACGGACACCGGCAAGGAGCTCCTGCGCGAGCTCGTGGCCATATCCGACGTCGTCACCGAGAACTTCGCCGCCGGGGTCATGGCGCGCCTCGGCTTCGGCTACGACGCATTGCGGGCGATCAAGGACGACATCGTGTACGTGTCCAACAGCGGCTTCGGCCAGGCCGGCCCGTACCACGACTTCAAGACCTGGGGTCCGCTGGCCCAGGCGTGCTGTGGCCTGGCCTTCTCGACGGGCCTGGCCGACCAGCACCCGGCCGGCATCGGCTACTCGTACATGGACCACCACGGCGCCAATTTCATGGCGATCGCCGTTCTGGCCGGCCTCCTCCACCGCGATCGCACCGGTGAGGGCCAGTGGATCGACGTCTCCTGCACGGATGCGGGAGCGCTGCTCAACGGTCCGGCGCTCCTCGATTACACGGTGCACCGACGGCCGCTGCGCCGACCGGGCTCGCCCGACAGCAACCGCAGCCAGTCTCCCGTGATGGTGCCGCACGGCATCTACCCGTCCGCCGGCGACGACAACTGGGTCGCCATCGCCTGTCGCGACGACCGGGACTGGCAGGCCCTGTCGGGGGTGGTGTCGACCCCCTGGTCGGCGGCCGCCCCGCTGGCCACGCTGGCCGGCCGGGTCGAGGCCCAGGACGAACTCGACCGCCTGCTGGCCGGGTGGACCGGTCGGCGCGACCGGTTCGCGGTGAGCGCGGCTCTCCGAGCGGCCGGCGTGCCGGCCACGGCCGTCCTGCAGCCGGGCGAACGGATCGACGACGATCCCGGCACGTCGCACTGGGGCCTCTGGCCCACCGTGACCCACACCCAGATGGGCCCGGTCCGGGTCGACGGCATCCCGGTGCACTTCTCGGGCACCGACTGGGTGATCGAGCGCGCCGCGCCCTGCCTCGGTGAGCACAACGCGGTCGTCTTCGGTGAGCTGCTCGGTCACACCGAGGACGAGCTCCGCACCTTCCGAGCACAGGGGGTGCTGTGAACGCAGCCGCGTCGGTGGGACAGCCGGACGGGGCGCTCAGTGGTGTGCGCGTGGTCGAACTGGCCAGCGAGCACGGAGCGTTTGCCGGGAAGATGCTGGCTGATCTGGGAGCGGAGGTGATCGTGGTCGAGCCCCCGGGCGGCCACGCCACGCGACGCTTCGAACCGTTTCTCGACGACGTACCGGGTGCGGAGCGGAGCCTGTGGTGGTGGCACTACAACACCTCCAAGTTGAGCGTCCTCCTCGACCTCGACGACGGGGCCGATGCCGGTCGGTTCCGGCGGCTGGTCGCCTCGAGCGACCTCGTCCTCGAGGGCGAGGCGCCCGGGCGGCTGGCCGCACTGGGCCTCGACTACGAGGATCTCTCGGCCCGCCAGCCCGGGCTGGTCTGGACGTCGATCACGCCCTTCGGGCGCACCAACCCCCGCGCCGGGGAGCCGGCCACGGACCTCACGGTCCTCGCCGGCGCGGGCCCGGCCTGGAGCTGCGGCTACGACGACCACCGGTTGCCGCCCGTACGCCCGGGCGGCAACCAGGGCTACCAGACGGCGTGCCTGTGGGCGGTCCTGGGCGCGATGACCGCGCTCTACGCCCGCCGGCGGCTGGGCCTGGGCCAGCACGTCGACGTGAGCATGCACGCGGCCTCCAACGTCACGACCGAAGCTGCGACCTATGAATGGCTCGTCGCCGGCGCCACGGTCCAGCGGCAGACCTTCCGCCATGCCGCGGTGCGCCCGACCCCTCCGAGGCTCATGAGATCGTCCGACGGGGGTTCGGTCATCGGCGCGCTGCCGCGGTACGCGGGGGAGTTCCGGGCGCTGATCGACTGGATCGTCGAGCTCGGCCTGCGTGACCAGATCGACGAGTTCTTCTTCCTCGAGATGGGTGCGGCGCGGGGCGGTGTGCTCGTGCCCGAGATCCCGTCGGACCCCGAGGCGGCGGCGATCTACCAGGCCGGAGCGGACGCCTTGCGGTGTGTGGCGGCGCACCTCCCGGCCAAGGAGTTCTTCCTCGACGCCCAGCGACGCGGCATTCCGGCCGGCCTGTTGTGCGCGCCCGAGGACGTGATGGAGGACGAGCACTTCATCGCCCGCGGCTTCCCGGTCGAGATCCACCACGAGGATCTCGACCGGTCGTTCCTCTATCCGGGCGCCCCGTTTCACGCCCCGCTGTCGCCCTGGCGTGTGCGCCGGCGGGCCCCCCACGTGGGCGAGCACACCGAGACGGTGCTGCACGCACTCGACCAAGGGCCTGACTAGGTTCTCGCACGTGGAGAAATTCGAGTCGCGGGTGATCGTGTCGGGCCTCGGGCTCTCCGACACCGGTCGCGGGCTGGCCCGAGGGGGACTGGACCTCGCCCTGGACGCGACCCTGGCGGCGATCGCCGATGCCGGCCTACGGCCGGAGGACATCGACGGCGTCGCCGCCATGCCCTTCGGCGACCGGCCGCCGGAGGAGGTGGTGGACGCGCTCGGCCTGCAGTTGGCGTGGATGGGCGGTGCCAGCTCGGGCGCCCAGCTCGGCGTGATGATCAACGCGGCCATGGCCATCGCGTCCGGGCTCTGCCGCCACGTCCTGGTCTACCGGTCGGTCCAGCGCCTGGGTGGCTTGCTGGGCAGCGCCGCCGGGACGCTGCCCGTCCCCGAGGGACCGTGGGAGTGGCACGTGCCGTTCCACGAATACTCGGCGGTGAACCTCATGGCCATGCAGGCGCGCCGCCACATGCACCAGTACGGCACCACCAAAGAGCAACTCGGCTGGATCGCCCTGACCTGTCGCCGCCACGCCGCGTTGAACGACCAGGCGGTGCTGCGGACGCCCCTGACGATGCAGGACTACCTGGGTGCACCCCTGATCAGCGAGCCGCTGGGGCGCCTCGATTGCGACCTGCCCATCGATGCGGCCGTCGGCCTCGTGCTGTCCGCCGCCGACTTCGCGCCGGATTGCCCGCACCGGCCGGTGCGCGTCGAAGCCGTCGGCTGCGCCAACCACGGCACGCACGGCTGGGAACCGCGGCTGGACTTCCCGGCCATGGCGGCCAAGGATGCCGCAGCCCAGCTGTGGTCCCGCACCGACCTGAAGCCGGCGGATGTGGACGTGGCCGAGCTCTACGACGGCTTCACGGTGTTGACGCTGTCGTGGCTGGAGGCACTCGGCTTCCGCGGGGAGGGAGAGGCGGGTGATTTCGTGGACGGTGGCCACCGGATCGGTCTCGGCGGTGCGCTGCCCCTGAACACCTACGGGGGCCAACTGTCGGCCGGACGGCTGCACGGTTTCTGGCTGTTCCACGAGGCCGTCCTCCAACTGCGGGGGCAGGCCGGGCCACGCCAGGTACCCGGCGCCCAGGTGGCGATGACGTCGGCCGGCGGCGGCTTCCGCTGTGGTTGCATCCTCTTGACCACGTGACCGCGACGCGGTCGGCCCACTTGACACCGCGCGACCGGCGGGTTAAGCATGTGCTCAAATAACCTGATGAGTAGGCCTTTCGGCCGGCTCAGGTGGTTCGAGTCCGGGTCGGGGGTTGGGGAGCGATTCAGGATGACCGAGCGGGTGGTTCGAAGTGCGCCTGAGTTGACACGCTCCGGGATGGGCCGGGGGTCATGTACGACACGCTGAAGGGCGTCAAGGTGGTCGAAGTGTCCTCGTGGCTGTTCGTCCCCGCCGCCGGTGCCGTCCTGGCCGACTGGGGGGCGGACGTGATCAAGATCGAGCACCCGGTGTCCGGTGACCCCATACGCGGGCTGACCAACGCCGAGGCCGCCGGTGCGCTGATGAACCCGAACACCGAGCTCCCGAACCGGGGCAAGCGGAGCGTCGGGCTCGACATCTCCGGCGAGGAGGGCCGGGAGGTCCTCTACCGACTGCTCGACTCGGCCGACGTGTTCCTGACCAACTTCCTTCCGGGCGCCCGGCGACGACTGGGCATCGATGTGGACGACGTCCGGGCCCGGAACCCGCGGGTCATCTACGCGCTCGGGACGGGGCAGGGATCGTTCGGGCCCGAGGCGGAACGGGGGGGATTCGATCTGGCCAGCGCGTGGGCCAGGGCGGGCGCGGCGTTCCAGATGACTCCCGGCGGCGGGGAGCCCCCGAACCAGCCCGGGTCCTTCGGGGATCTCTCCGGCGGGATGAACCTGGCGGGAGCAGTGGCGGCCGCCCTGTACCGCCGGCAACGCGACGGGCACGCCCCGGTGGTGGAGGTCTCCCTGTACGCGACGGGGATCTGGTGGATGGCGCAGGCCGTCACGGCCGGCGCCGTGGGCCTGACGCGGGAGTTCCGCACGCGGCGCAATCCGTTCAATGCGCTGGTGAACTACTTCCCGACCCGGGATGGGCGATGGGTGTGCCTGGTGTTCCTCCAAGCGGACCGCTGGTGGCCGGACCTGTGCCGCCATCTCGGCCGCCCCGATCTCGCCGACGATCCGCGGTGGTCGACGGCGGCGGCCCGGCGCGAGCACGTGGAGGAGTGCACGCGCCTGCTCGATGACATCTTCGTCACCCGCACCCTGGCCGAATGGCGTGAGATCCTGGCGGACCTCGAGGGGGTGTGGTCGCCGGTGCTGAGCCCGGCCGAGATCGGCGAGGATCCGCAGGCCCTGGCCAACGGCTACCTGCCCGACGTCGACAAGGGCGACGGCCGGGTGTACCGGGGCGTGGCCTCACCGGCGCGCTTCGACCAGGTCCCGGTGGGCACCCTCCACGGGGCGCCCGAACACGGCGAGCACACCGAGGCCGTCCTGGTGGAACTCGGTTTCGACTGGGACGACATCGTCGCCTTCAAGGAACACGGCACCGTGATGTGAGCCGCGCGAGTCCAACGTCAAGGAGTGGGCGGCGTCCGAGACCAGGGTCGTCTGCGGTGCACGCCCGACCCCACGAGTGAAGCGAGGGAGCAGATGACAGAGGAAGGCACCACGGAATGGCTGATATCTGTCGACGACCACGTGCTCGAGCCGGCTCATGTCTGGCAGGACCGCATCGCGGCGAAGTACTTGGACGCGGCGCCACGCCTGGTGCGTGACGCAGAGGGTGAAGCCTGGGTGTACGACGGGAAGCGCATGGTCACGCCGGGGCTCGGGGCGGTGGCCGGGAAGAGGCGGGAGGAGTTCAGCTTCGAGCCCGTCACCTACGACGAGATGCGGCCGGGTTGCTACGACTCGGTGGCCCGCCTGGAGGACATGGACCGGGCCGGGGTGCTGGCCTCCCTCTGCTTCCCCTCCTTCCCCCGGTTCTGCGGCCAGGTCTTCTACGAGGCGAAGGACCGAGCGCTGGCCCTGCTGTGCGTGCAGGCGTACAACGACTGGATGATCGACGAGTGGTGCGGACGTGCTCCCGGCCGCTACATCCCGCTCACCCTGATCCCCCTGTGGGACCCGGTCCTGGCCGCGGCCGAAGTGCGCCGGACCGCCGCCAAGGGCTCCCGGGCCGTCTCGTTCTCGGAGAACCCGGCCATGCTCGGCCTCCCGACGGTCCAGGACCGGCACGGCCACTGGGATCCGTTCATGGCCGCCTGCGAGGAGACCGAGACCGTCGTGTGCATGCACATCGGCTCATCGAGCAGGCGCTACACCATGTCGGACGAGTCGCCCATGCTCGTGACCATGTCGTGGGCACCGCCCGTGATGATCGCCGGCACCATGATCGAATGGATCTTCAGCCCGGTGGTCAGGAAGTTCCCCCGGATCAAGGTCGCCCTGGCCGAAGGAGGCATCGGCTGGATGCCGTTCTTCCTCGACCGCTGCATCCAGGTGGTCGACAAGCACCGGTACTGGATCGGGAGCGGTGACGTCCGGCACGACTCCCTCTCCGGTCACGTCGAGGTGATCAAGGAGGCCGGTGTCGACCTGGAAGGGTTCTCCGTGATCGACACGTTCCGGCGCCACATCTACGGGTGCTTCATCGACGATCTCCACGGGGTCCAGAGCCTGGATGTCATCGGCGTCGACAACGTCATGATCGAGACCGACTACCCGCACAGCGATTCGACCTGGCCCCACTGCCTCGCCCACGCCCAGAAGCAGCTCGAGGGGCTCTCCGACGAGCATCGCCACAAGGTCATGCGCGGCAACGCCGAGCGGCTCTTCCACTTCACTCCGGCGCACCCACCGGCCGGCCGTGGCGGTTGACCCCACCGGCCCGGCCTGTTAGGCATGCGCCCAAGTATCACACCGGGCCGGCGTCATGAAGGGATGAGCAGATGAAGATCAGCCTGTTTCTCGGGTTCCAAGGCGGGGACTGGCTCCACAATGACGCGCCCGATCTCAGCGGGCCGACGACGGTGCGGGACGGCCAGGTCTACGACGACAACATCTACATCGCCGACCTCCTGGAGCCGCTCGGCTTCGATGCGCTCTTTCAGGTGGAGCACCACGGTTCCCCGTATCACATGACGAGCAATCCTCTGGCGATCCTGTACTACATGGCCGGACGGACCGAGAGGCTCGAGATGGGGACCTGCGTGGTCGTCCTGCCCTGGAACAATCCCCTCCGCGTGGCCGAGGAGCTCTCGGTCCTCGACAACATGTTGAAGGGACGCACCATCCACATCGGGGTGGGCCGGGGCAGCTCGCCCAGCGAGTACCGCTACCTGGGCATCGACCAGAGCGAGGCCAGCCAGCGCTTCAAGGAAGGCGTCGAGGTCCTCCGGCTCGCCCTCCGCGAGGAGAACGTGTCCTACGAGGGAACCCACTACCACGTGAGCGAGGCGACGACCCGACCCCGACCGCGGTCATCGACGCTGGGCCAGCAGATGTACGGGGCGCTCGTCAGCAAGACGAGCCTGGAGCCCGTCGCCGCCATGGGCCTCGATCTGATGTGCACCGGCGGCACCTCCGTGGCCACCATGACCGAGAATTGCGGGATCTTCAACTCGGCGCGGGCCAAGATCGGACTGGGGCCGACCCGTCCCATCATCGCCGCACCCGGCTACTGCGGCGTGACGCACGAGGAGGCCATGGCCGTGGCGAATCGGGCCTTCGGGGGCTACATCGAAGGCTCGCGCCGGCACTACGGGTTCGACCAGCCCCAACAGTTCGCCAACATCAAGGGCTACGAGCAGTACTCGCCCGGGGGCGGGGGCGACCCTCGCGGCGACTCCCCACGGGAGGACTATCTCAAGAGCGGGATCTTCGGGACCCCGGACCAATGCATCGAAAAGATCCGGATGTACGCCGAAGTGACCGGTACCGACCATATCGTCATGCTGCATTCCATCGCCGGCATGTCGGTCAAGGAGACCGAGAGCAGTCTGCGGCTCTTCGCCAGCGAGGTACTTCCCGTCGTGCGAAGCGAGGCCGCGGACCTGGTTCGGTCAGACTGAACGCCGGGGCGGCGAGCGCGAGCATGCGCCGGCGAAGGGGCGGGGCGTCGTCGCCGCGACCGGATGAGGAGCCGCGGTGACGATCAGAGGGCAGGCCTTCATTGCCGGGGTGTACGAGCACCCCCGGCGGGAGATCCCCGACCGCAGTGTCCCGCAGATCCACGCCGAGGTGGCCCTGGGCGCGCTGGCTGACGCCGGGCTCGCCCTCTCGGACGTCGATGCCTACTTCTGCGACTCGACCGCCGGCTTCGGACCGATCTCGATGACCGAGTATCTCGGGCTGCACCCGCGCCACGTCGACTCCACCGAGACGGGCGGCTCCTCCTACCTCGTGCACGTGGGCCACGCGGCGGCGGCGATCGCCCTGGGGCGCTGTCGCGTGGCCCTGGTGACGATGGCGGGACTGGCCCGCACCGGGGGCACGCCGGTCGCCCGGTCGTCGGGTACCCCGGAGTCGAGCTTCGAGTCGACCTGGGGCATGTCGGCCGTGTCGGGCTACGCGCTGGCCGCGCAGCGCCACATGTTCGAGTTCGGCACGACCAGCGCCCAGCTGGCCGAGGTGAAGGTGGCGGCATCGCTCCACGCCCAGCACAACCCGCGCGCCCTCCTGCGCACCCCGGTGACGGTGGACGAGGTGCTGGCGTCCCCCCTCATCAGCTCGCCCCTGCACCGCCTCGACTGCTGCGTGATCACCGATGGTGGTGGGGCCGCCGTCGTGGTGAGCCCCGACGTCGCCCGGGACCTCGAGCGCAAGACGGTCAAGATCCTCGGGCAGGCCGAGGCGGTGCGGCACACCAACAACGGGCGCATCGACCTGACCTCCACCGGTGCCGTGACCACCGGACCCCTCGCCTTCGCCGAGGCGGGGGTGCGACCGGTGGATGTCGACTACGCCTCCATCTACGACTCCTTCACCATCACCGTGATCGAGACGCTCGAGGATCTGGGGTTCTGTGCCAAGGGGGAGGGCGGCCGCTTCGTGCTCGACGGGGCCCTGGTGGCGCCGCACGGGAAGCTCCCCTGCAACACGGACGGGGGGGGACTGTGCAACAACCAGCCGTCGAATCGAGGCGGCATGACCAAGATCGTCGAGGCGGTCCGCCAGCTCCGCCACGAAGCGCATCCGGCCGTCCAGGTGCCGGACTGCCGGATCGCGCTCGCCCACGGGACCGGCGGGTCGATCGGCACCCGCATGGGGAGCGCGACCGTCATCCTCGGGCGGGAGGACGCGTGACGGCGGGGCCCCTGCCGGTGCCGGCACCCGATCGGACGCCGGAGACCGATGTGTTCTGGAGCGCCACGGCCGAGGGCCGCCTGCTGCTGGCGCAGTGTGACGCGTGCGCCTCGGTGATCTGGTATCCGAGGACGCTGTGCCCGGACTGCGGGAGCGCCGCCGTCTCGTGGATCGACGCGTCCGGCGACGCGGTGGTGTACAGCTTCTCCGTGGTCCACCGCGGCTCGGGCCCCTTCCGCGACGCCGTGCCCTACGTGCTCGCCTACGTGGAGCTGGCGGAGGGGCCGCGGGTGCTGACCAACGTCGTGGGCTGCGAACCCGAACAGGTGCACATCGGCCAGCGGGTGCGCGTGGTGTTCTGCGACACCGGCGCCGGGAGCGCGCTGTACCGCTTCGCGCCGGCCGATCAGCCGTGACGCGACGAGTGGTGGCGGTCCGCTCCCCACGGTGTGGATCGGCGCCGCGGCCAGCGGCGCGCCGGTAGGTTGGTGACCGTGGACGGCCGGCCCGCGGAGGGGGGGGAGGGAGCGCACGGGCCGGCGTCGCCGCCGCTCGCGGCGGTGCGTGTGCTCGATCTCAGCGGCCGCGCCGGGGCCTACTGCGGCAAGATCCTGGCCGACCTGGGCGCCGACGTCGTGAAGGTGGAACGGCCGCGGGGAGACCGGATGCGCTTCCTTCCGCCCTACCGCGACGGGGTGGACGGTCCCGAGTCGAGCCTGTTGTTCGCGTACTATCACCACAACAAGCGGGGGATCACGCTCGACTGGGAGCGCGACGAGTCACAGCCTCTGCTCCGGGAGCTCGTCGCCTCGGTCGATGTCGTGCTGGCGTCACCCGCCGGTGAGTCACCGTCGCTCACGGGATTCGTCGATGATCCGCCGTCGTTGTCGTGGGTGTCGGGCGACGTGCTGACGTGCTTCCTCACGCCCTTCGGCCTGACCGGCCCGTACCGCACGTGGCGAGCCACCCCGTTCACGGCGTTTGCCATGAGCGGGTACATGCATCCCGTCGGACCCCCGGAGGGCCCACCCCGGGCCATGCCCGGGCAGCAGTTCTATGACGAAGCGGGCCTCTGGGCCGCCTTTCTCGTCCAAGCGGTGCTCCGCGGCCCTCCCGGGGCCAAGGCGCAGGTCATCGACCACTCGGTGCACGAGGTGGGCCTGTTCAACAAGCTCGGGACGGAGCAGTACGGGCCGAACGGGCACATCAAGACGCGCGCCGTGAACTTCGGGCCACCCCCCGGCGGGATCTGGAGGTGCCGTGACGGTCTCTTGGACGTGGGTGCGCATTCGGCGCACCACTGGGACATCTTCGTGGACCTGTTGGGGCGGCCCGATGCGCTGGCCGACCCGATCTACCGCGATCGGATGATGCGGATTCAGCTGTTCGATCTTCTCACCGACATCATTGCCGACCTGCTCTCGACCCGGAGCGCCCCCCTGTTCGTCGCCGCGGGCCAGGCGGCCGGCTTGCCCTGCGCGCTGTCGCAGACGGCCGCGCAGTTCGTCGGGGATCCGCAGCCCGCGGCGCGCGGCTTCTTCATCGGATCGCGCCGGGAGGGGACCGGCTCGTTCTCCATCCCCGGGCCGCCCTTCCGGTCCTCGCCCACCCTGATCGGCTACCGCAGATCGGCACCGCTCCTGGGGGAGTCGAACGAGGAGCTCTACGTCGAGGAGCTCGGCCACGCACCGCAGGATCTGGAACGCTGGCGGTCCGATGGTCTCATCTAGCCCGCCGCCATCGTCGCTGCTCGGCGGCGTCCGTGTCCTCTCGTTCGGCTCGTTCGTCGCCGGCAACATCTGCGCCTTGATTTTGGCGCAGCTCGGCGCGGACGTGGTGAAGGTCGAGGCACCGGACCGCCCGGAGGCGCTGCGCGCCTATGACCATCCGGAACAATCGCCGGTGTTCGAGCCGTCGGGGATCCGCACCACCGCGCTGTTCGCCGGGCTGACGCGCGGCCAGCGCAGCGTCGGCATCGACATGAGCACGGAAGCCGGTCGGGACACCTTCCGATCGCTGGTGACGAAGGCGGACGTGGTCCTCGAGAACCTGGGACCGGGCACCATGGAGGCGTGGGGCTGCTCCTTCGCCGATCTGGAGGCGCACAATCCACGGCTGGTCATGGTGTCGATCTCGGGCTACGGGCGGACCGGTCCCCTGGCCGGCTTTCGGGCCTACGCGTCGAACATCAACAACTACCTCGGTCTGACTACGGCCTGGGCGCCCGACGGCATCCACTTCGACTTCGTGGCCGGCATCCATGGCACCAGCGCCGTCGTCGCCGGGTTGACCCAGGTCGACCACGGGGGGTCCGGTGTGTACGTGGACCTGGCGGAGAGCGAAGCCGGCGCGGCCCTCATGGCCCCCCTGTACCTCGATGTCCTGGCCAATGGCCGAGAGTGGCGGGCCGAGCCGAATGAGGTGCCGGGCGCGCTGCTCTCGGGCGTCTTCCCCTGCCAGGGGACCGATGCGTGGGTGGCCATCGAGCTCGAGGACGGGCAGGACTGGGAGACGCTCTGCCGGTTGTTGGGACGGGGTGATCTCAACGTCACCGAGGGGGCGGCGACGCCCGAGCGACGGGAGGCTCTGCGCGGCGCCCTCGAAGCGTGGGTGGCCACCCTCACGCCGCTCCAGGCCGCCCACAAGCTGCAGCGAGTCGGGCTGGCTGCCGGTCCGGTCCAGAACAGCGAGGACCTCTGGCGCGACGCGCAGCTCCGCAGCCGCGGATCCTTCGTCGAGGTGTGCCACCCTGACCTCGGGTGCATCGAATACCCCGATGCGCCCCTTCGATGGAACCGGGCGTGGGGCCCAACGCCGGGACACGTCACCGGTCGCGGCCCCCGATTGGGCGAGCACACCGCCGTGGTCCTCGAGGAGTGGCTGGGCCTCGGCGAGACCGCGCGCCGGGACCTCCATGCGGGCGGCGCCATCTGGCAGCCGGCGGGGACCTGAACCGGTCCGGGAGGAGCGCCATGACGGGGATCAACGAGGGACGCGTCGCCATCGTGACGGGGGCGGGCCGCGGCATCGGTCGGGCCCACGCCCTGGAGCTGGCCCGTCAGGGGGCCAGGGTCGTGGTGAACGATCTCGGAGTGGAGGTCGACGGCGCCGGCCGTGCACCGGGTCCTGCCGACGACGTCGTCGAGGCCATCCGCTCCAGTGGGGGCGTCGCGGTGGCCAATGGCGACGACGTGGCGGACTGGGAGGGGGCGGGCCGGCTGGTGCGCACCGCCCTCGACACGTTCGGCGGTCTGGACATCTTGGTCAACAACGCCGGGATCCTGCGCGACCGGATGCTGGTCAACATGGGCGTCGAGGACTGGGACGCGGTGATCAGGGTGCATCTCCGGGGCACGTTCGCCCCCATCCGATGGTCTGCGGGGTACTGGCGGGAGCGGGCCAAGGACGGCAAGGTCAACGACGCTCGCATCGTCAACACCACGTCGGCGGCGGGCCTCTTCGGCAACGTGGGCCAGACGAACTACGGAGCGGCGAAGGCCGGCATTGCCGCGCTCACCATCATCGCCGCCGACGAGCTCGGGCGCTACGGCGTGACGGTCAACGCCATCGGCCCGGGTGCCCACACCCGCATGACCGAGCAGGCGCGACCGGGTTCGTACGTGCCCGTCGAGCCGGGCCGTTTCGACGCCTCGGACCCGGAGAACGTCGCCCCGCTGGTGGCGTGGTTGTCGAGCCCGGAGGCGGCGCACGTCACCGGGCGGGTGTTCTCCGTGCGCGGGGGGCAGATCCGGGTCCTCGAGGGCTGGCACGCCGGACCGACGGCCGACCGGCACGGGCGCTGGACGGCGGCCGAACTCGGGGCGGTCGTGCGCGATCTCGTCGCGCGCGCCGCGCCCCCCGCCGATCTCTACGGCGAGGTGCCCCACCGGGCCGGCTGAACGGTCAGGGCGGGCTGGTCCAGTTCCCGGCGTCCCGCAGGACCTCGCTGAACGGCCGGTGGGCGTCGACGCTGGGCTCACGGGGCAGGCCCAGGGCACGCTCGGCGATGACGTTGCGCTGCATCTCATTGGTGCCGCCGGCGATGGCGGTGCCGCGTCCGCTCAGGTAGGCCAGCGAGGTTTCGGCCCCCTGCGGAACCTCGGGGTCCCAGGTCATGGCGCTGCCACCCCCGATCTCCACCCCGATCCGGGCCCGCATCGGGGTGTAGGTCCCCAGGAAGAGCTTCACGTAGGAGGCCAACCCCGGATTGAGGGGGCCGAGGCTCCCCATCTGCGCGATGCGACGGGTCAGGGCGCGTCCGACGAATTCGTTGGTGTGGGCCCGGGCGAGCTTCTGGCGGACGATCGGGTCGTCGAGGCGACCGACCTGTCGCGCCAGGCGCACCAGGTCCGGAGCGAGGGGGCCGGGTCCGGCCATCGGGAGGGCGTCGACAGGACGCCCGGCACCGCGCTCGAAGACCAACATGGTCTGGGTGACGGCCCAGCCTTCGTTGACCTCGCCGATGCGGTGGTGGGCCGGGACGGCGACGTCGTCGAAGAATTCCTCACAGAACTCGGCGATCTCGTTGATCTGCTGGATGGGCCGAATGGTGAGTCCCGGGGCGTCACAGGGCACCGCGAACCACGTGAGGCCCCGGTGCTTCGGGACGTCCCAGTCGGTGCGGGCGAGGCACATCCCCCAGTCGGCGAGATGGGCGAACGTGCTCCAGATCTTCTGCCCGTTGAGCACCCATTGTTCGCCGTCTCTCGTGGCGCGGGTGCGGGCCCCGGCCAGGTCGGATCCCGAAGTCGGTTCCGAGAAGAACTGGCAGACGAGGGCCTCGCCGGCCATCACCCGTGGCACGAAGTGGCGCAGGAATTCGGGGGTGGCATGAGCCAGCATCGTCGGGACGCAGACGGAGAAGGTCGTCCCCGACAGGGCCCCGAAGTCCGGCATGGCGTAGGGGGCCGCCTCCTGCAGGAAGGCCAGCTCGTAGGCGGTCGGCAACCCTTGGCCGCCGTACTCACGCGGCCAGGTGATGCCGGCGTAGCCGGCCTCGAACAGCCGGCGTTGCAGCGATCGGTTGGCGGCCATCACGTCGGGGGTGTAGTAGCCGATCCGGTGCGCCTCGACGGGGCCGTCCCTCCGGGGCACGTTCGCGGCCAGCCAGGCGCGGGCGCGGCGCCGGTACTCCTCCATCGGCTGCTCGTCCTCGCCGGTGGTGGGCGCGGTGTCGCTCATGCGTCTCCCCTCACAGGCCGTGGATCCGGCAGATCCGCTCGCGGTGCCAATCGGACTGACCGAAGAGGAGCCCGTTCATGGTCATCCTCCGCAGGAACAGATGGAGGTCGTGCTCCCAGGTGTAGCCGATCCCACCGAACACCTGGAAGCAACCCTGAGCCAGGTCGATCCCGGCGTCGCCCATCCACGACTTGGCCATGCTGGCGATCTCGCCCGCGTCCTCGTCGTCCGCCTGCACGGCCCGGACGGCGGCGGCGGCGATGGCCTTGCCCGCCTCGAGCGAGAGGCTCAGGTCGGCCAGTTGGTGCTTGACGGCCTGAAAGGAACCGATGGGCCGGCCGAACGCCGTGCGGTCGAGGGCGTACTGCCGCGTCATCTCGAAGAGCCGGTCCATCGCGCCCACGGTCTCCGCGGTGCAGAGCACGCAGGCGACGCGGAGCTGACGCTCGACCTCGGCCTCGGCGCTCCCGGGGTCCCCCACCCGCGACGCCGGCGGCACCCTCACCTGGTGGAAGGCCACCGTGGCGAGCCGCTGCGTGATGTCATGCCCGGCCAGAGGACCGACCGCGAGCCCCGGCGTGTCGGCCGCCACCAGGAACTGACCGAGACCCTCGGTGCCGCCCGCGGTGACGAGGAACCAGTCGGCCAGGACGCCGTCCTGCACCAGCCCGGCGCCGCCCGACAGCTCGAACCCGTCGGCGCACGAGGTCGCGGTGACGGTGGCCCCGGGGGCCCACCGGGCCACCGGGTCACCCACCACCCACGTCGCCACCGCGTCGCCCCGGCAGAGCGCCGGCAGCACGGCGGCCTTCTGCGCGGTGGTGCCGGCTTCGGCCAAGGCCCCGGCGACGACGTTCATGGAGGTGAATGGGCCGGGTTGGAGGCCGCGGCCCCGCTCCTCGGCGATGATCGCCGCGTCACGGAGACCTTCTCCCGAGACGTTCCCCCCGCCATACGCTTCGGGCACGAGCATGGCGAACCATCCGAGCCGGGCTGCGGCATGCAGGTACCCCGCGGGGAGACCGGTCTCGCTGTCGAGGAGACGACGCACCACGGGCAGGGGACAGGTGTCGTCGATGAAACGCGCCGCCGTGTCCCGCAACAACTCCTGGTCGCGGTCGAGATCAAGCTCCATGTCCCTCGCTCCCGGGCGCCACGGCGCCACGCACGTCGCGGAGACCGTTGGGGCGGTTCATGGGTCAAACATAACCCCGGCACCCTGGTCGAGCACCGTTGCTACGATCACCGCTCGTCACGTACCCGGATCCGCAGCGAGGGGCACCGGCCATGGAACAGATGGGTGTCGCGGCGCACGCCGACCGGAACCCGACGAAGACCGCGCTGGTGGACGGTGACCGGACCGTCACCTTCGCCGCCCTGAACCGCCGCATGAACCAGTTGGCCTGGGTGCTGCATCACCGCGGCATCCGTCCCGGCGACCGCATCGCCTCGGCGCTGGGCAATGGCGTCGAGTGGTTCGAGGTGGCCGGCGCCGCCGCCCGAGCCGGTGTCACGGTGGTCCCGGTGTCGTGGCGCAACCGGCACGACGAAGTGGCCTATCTGGTGGAGGACTCCGGCGCCAAGGTCGTCTTCGCCGAGCCGGGTGCCACCGAGGTGATGCGGGGACTGCCCGCCATCTTCGCGGGCGACCAGTACGAGCGCATGGTGGAGGCCGAGGACGAGGGGCCGTTGCCCTCCAGCCCGGAGCCTCCGGTCATCGGCTTCCGCTACTACACCTCGGGCACGACGGGCCGCCCCAAGGCGATCGAGGGCGAGTTGCCCACGGGTGCGGCTCTGGCCGCCCTGCGGGCCAGCTTCACCCCGCCGGTCACGCCGGTGGCGCCGGGCCCCGACGGGCGCCGCCCGCTGGGCCGGGGCCAGACCGAGGGGCTGGAAGGTTCCGACGAGGTCCACCTGCTGGTCGGGCCGGCCTATCACACGGCGCCGGGCGCGTTCGCCCACCGGGCCCTCCAGTACGGCCAGACCGTGGTGGTGATGCGCCATTTCGACGCGGAAGAGTGCCTCCGGCTCATAGAAGCCGAGCGCGTGACGTGGAGCCACATGGTGCCCATCAATTTCGTGCGCCTCCTCAAACTCCCCGACACCGTGCGCCGTCGCTACGACCTTTCCACCGTGCGGCGCATTCTCCACGCGGCCGCTCCCTGTCCGGTGGAGGTCAAGCGGGCCATCATGGACGTGTTCCCACCCGGGGCCATCTACGAGTACTACGGAGCGACGGAGGGCCTGGCCACGGTGTGCCCGGCGGACGAGTGGCTGGCCAAGCCCGGGACGGTCGGTCGTGCGGCGACGGGCGTCGAGCTCCGCATTCTCGACGACGACGGGCGTCCACAACCGGCGGGCCGGGTCGGCAGCGTCTACTTCTCCCCGATGATGCGATTCTCGTATGCGGGCGCACCCGAGAAGACCGAGCAGGCCTGGCGAGGTGCGTTCTTCACCGCCGGCGACATGGGGTACCTCGACCATGATGGCTACCTCTTCCTCACCGACCGGAAGATCGACATGATCATCTCCGGCGGGGCGAACGTCTACCCGGCGGAGGTCGAGGGCGTGCTGTTCATGCACCCCGCGGTGGTCGACGTCGCGGTGTTCGGCATCCCGGACCGGGAATGGGGCGAGCGCGTGCACGCCGTGATCGAAGCGGGCGCGCCGCTGAGCGAAGGCGACGTCATCAGCTTCTGCCGGGAGCGGCTGGCCCACGACAAGTGCCCGACCTCGGTCGAGTTCGTCGAGCGCCTGCCGCGCGATCCGAACGGGAAGATCCGCAAGCGCCTGCTGCGCGACGCGTACTGGGTGGGCACCGAGAGGCGGATCTGAGCATCCGGCGCCCGACGCCTCACCCGTCGGGCCCGGTCCCGGCCAGGGCCCCGGCGGCGCGCGCCGCCAGGGCGACCAAGGTGAGGGTCGGGCCGTAGCCGGACGCGGTGGGGAAGACCGACGAGTCGACCACCACGACGTTGTCGAGGTCGTGGAGCCGCCCGAAGGGGTCGACGACCGAGGTGGCCGGATCGCGCCCCATGCGGGTGGTCCCGATGACGTGTCGACTCTCCGGAGCCCGCGTGCGCTCGATGCCCTGGAAGCTGCCACCCGGTGAGGTGGTGTGCGCCGTCCAGACCGCACCCATCTCCCGCAGGATCGCCTCGAGGCGCGGACCGTGATGGGCCGACGCCGCCAGCTCGTGGCGCCCGCCGCGGTAGGTGATGCGGGCCACGGGGAAGCCCCGCACGTCGCGGACCGTGGGATCGAGATCCACCGTGTTGGTGGCGTACGGCAGGTCCTCGCCTTGCATGATGAAGGCCCAGAGATGGCGGCGCAGGCGCGAGCTCTTCATCTGTGCCCCGTGGGTGGCGCCCCAGGGGTAGATCTTGGCCTCGCTCACCGGCATGCCGCCTCCCCCGTGCTCGACCATGCCCCCGCGCAGCCAGGGCAGGCCAGCCTCCTTGGCCGCCGCCCGGGAGAGGTCGTCGGGGATCATGGCATCGTCGTGCACGTGGGTCACGGCGCGTCCGCGGTCCCCGTGCACGTCGAACGGCATGACGCCCAGGGCGATGGTCTGGTAGTGGACCATGAGGTAGCGCCCCACCAGCTCGCGGCCCAGCCCCGAGAGCAGCAACAGACGTGGGGTCTCGAAGGCGCCGCCGGCGACGATCACATGCCGGGCGTCCATGGACCGCTCGACCCCGTCGCGCCCGACGTAGTCGACGCCGGTGGCCCGGCGGCCCTCGGTACGGATGCGCGAGACGAACGTCTCGGGCCACAGCTCGGCCCGCCCGGTGGCCATGGTGCGCGTGAGGAGGGCGATCGGATCACCCTTGGCGTGGATGGGGCAGCCCAGGAAGGCGCAGAACCCGCAGTTGTTGCAGGCGGGGCGGCCGTCGTACGGGACGCTGTTGGCCGCGGTGGGCGCCGGGTAGGGGTGGAAGCCGAGCTTCACGGCCGCCGCCGTCGACAGGGTCGCCCCGTACATGGGTGCGCCCGGTGGCATGGGGTACGGACCCGAGCGCGGCGCGGCGAACGGGTTGGCCCCCGCGGCCCCCGCCACGCCGACGGCCCGCTCCACCATGGCGTACCAGGGCTCGAGGTCGTCGTAGGTGAGTGGCCAGTCCGCCACGTCCGCGCCGGGCTGGGGGCCGAAGGTGGACCGCAGGGCGAAGTCCACCTCCCGGAATCGCGGCGTCTTCCCGTCGGCGTGGGTGCCGCCCCCACCCACGGTGGATGGGATGGAATTCACCTCGCCCACGTGGGCGTGGTCGCCCTCTTCGGGTCCGGTGCGGAACGTGCGCGGCTCGAGGAAGGGATCGGGGCCCAGGAAGAAGCGGTTGGTGAACTTGATCTCGTCGTTCGAGTAGTCCGACGCCGGACGCGTGAGGTCACGGGGGTTGAGTAGGTGGTTGCGCCCCTTCTCGACGATGACCACGGACCACCCGGCCCGGGTGAGGACGTCGGCGGCGGTGGCGCCGCCCGGGCCCGAACCGATGATCACGGCGTCGACGGTCACGGTGCCGACACTTCCTGGTCCGTCCAGCCCCGGGGCTGCACGTCACCGGCGAACCCGATGGAGCGCCAGCCGACGGTGTCGTGGTTGCCCCCGTACTCGGGGGCGCCGTACATCCCCTCGCAGGTGTGGCCGAAGAGGAGATCGAGGAAGTCGGGATGGGACCGGAGGCGGGCGTCCTGCTCGCCCGGGGTGACGCGGGCGAAGTCCTCCCCGAGGTCGCGGAGGCCCTCCCGGTAACGCTGCTGGTACCCGGTGACCGGACCGTTGAACTCCCGCTCGGGCCGGCCCTGGGACCCTTCGATCCGGGTCCTCCAGGCCAGTTCGTCGAGTGGGCCGAGGGGATGGAAGATCTCGAAGCGGGCCTCGCCTCCGGCGCGTCCCGATGTCGGCCCACCGGCCCAGATGCGCGGCGGGTCGAAGGAGAAGGCGCCGAGCAGGGTGTCGATGTAGTCGGCGGCTCCGGCGTCCCCCGCTCCCGGCGTGTCGCCGTCGGGCGGGATCAACCGGTTGCACGCCGCGCGCAGGGTGGCGTACTCCGGCTCGGTCAGCCAGATCGGCATCGGGTCAGGGTATCAGGGGAGGTCCCGCGTCCGGCGGGGCGATGGCGGTCCACCGCCACGGGCGCGCCCTGCGCCCTTTCGGTTCGCGGCGCACCGCGGCGCACCTCGGCGCGAGCATGACGCGGATCGATCGTGACGCGTCGCCCACCGCGGCACATCGAAGGGTGGAACCCCTCGCGCGGCTACGGTAACATGCGAATCCAGCGCGCCTGGGCAGATGCCCAAACGCGGGGATGGCGAGCCGAAGGTTCGCGGCCTCTGATCGACCGGTGCTCCGGGCTCGTCGATCGGATCGGGGGATGCGGTGCTGCAGTATGTGATCGCTGGCCTGGTGTACGGGGGCCTGTACGCGATCGCGGCGTCGGGTCTGGTGGTGACCTACCAGTCGGCCGGCATCCTCAACTTCGCCTTCGGCGCCCTCGCCTACGCGTTGGCCCGCTTCTACTACTACCTCAACACCCAGGAACATTGGGCCATCGTGCCGGCCGCGGTGCTGACGATCCTGGTGGCCGGGCCGCTGCTGGGCATCGGGCTGTACTTCTTCCTGTTCCGGCGACTGCGTCTCGCTCGACCCCTGACCAAGGTGGTGGCCACCATCGGCATCTCGGTGGCCATTCCCCCGGCCACGACCCTGATCTTCGGGAACCAGACGATCCTGTCCGCCCCGGGCCTGGCGCCGGAGCCGGTGCAGGTCTTCAACGTCCTGGGCGTCGCCGTCACGATGAACCAGATCATCGTGTACAGCTGCGTGGCCATGGTCGTCGTGGTGGGCGTGCTCGTCCTGCGCTACACCGACATCGGCCTGCGCGTGCGCGCCATGGTGGACTCGCCGGCCATGACCTCGCTGTCGGCCGCCAACCCCGAGTCGGTCTCGATGGGCGTCTGGGCGGTGAGCACCGCCCTGGCCGGGCTGGTGGGGGTGCTGGCGGCGCCGACCATCGGCCTGGACCCGGGCGACTTCACCCTCCTGATGGTGGCCGCCTTCGCCGCGGTCATCGCGGCCCGGCTGCGCAGCCTCCCGGTCGCCGTGGCGGTCGGCCTCCTCATGGGCATCGCCGGGGCCCTGGTGCAGTACCTCTTCACGAATTCGACGACGTTGAGCGCCGACGTCATACCGGCCATCCCGTTCATCGTGACCGCGCTCTTCCTCATCTACTTCATGATCCGCGGCACGGGCGTCGACGAGTCGGAGGGCGTCGGGGGTGCCCTGGACCGCGCCATCATGCCGCAGGGGGACGCCCCGATCGGCATCTCGGGAGGGCAGCCGGTCTCCGTCTTCGGCTGGCGGTCCACGTTGTTGGCCTTCGGGACCCTGTGCATCCTGCCGCTGGTGGTCACGTCCTTCTGGATCGGCCAGATCGGCCAGGGCATCAGCCTCGGGATCATCTTCCTGTCCTTCACCCTGGTGACCGGCGAGGGGGGGATGATCTGGCTGTGCCAGGCCACCTTCGCCGGCGTCGGCGCCGTGACCGCGGCCCAGCTGGCCGTCGACCACGGCTGGCCGGTCATGGCGGCGGTCGCGGTCGGCGGGCTCGTGGCCCTGCCCTTGGGGGTGATGGTCGGCATGCTGACCATCCGGCTCGGCAACCTCTACGTGGCGTTGGTCACCCTCACCTTCGGCCTGCTGTTCGACGACCTGGTCTTCAGCCAGCAGACCTTCTCCAATTACGGGATCGGGGTGAACGTCACCCTGCCGTCGTTCGCCGGGAGCCCACGCGCCTTCGCCTACCTGGCCCTGGGTGTCTTCGCCGTTCTGGCGCTGCTGATCGTCAACCTGCGCCGGTCGACCACGGGCCTCGCCCTCAATGCGGTCCGGTGGAGCTCCCGGGGTGCCCGGACCACGGGGATCAGCGTCCTGTGGATGAAGGTGCTGGTCGCCGGCCTGGCCGCCTTCGTGGCCGGGATCGGCGGCGCCATGTACGCGCTGTCCACCGGTTCGGCGCTCCCGACCAACTACTCGACGCTGGCCGGCCTGGTGTGGCTGGCCATCCTGGTGACGCTGGGCATCCGTTCCAACGTGGCCGCGCTGATCGCCGGCGTGTCCTACACGGTGCTGGCCGGCATCGCCGTGGTCTACCTCCCGACGGACTTCGCCGAGGTCACGCCCATCCTCTTCGGACTGGGTGCCGTCCAGGTGGCCAAGTTCCCCGACGGCGTCATGACCGAGAACGCCCGCCGGGTCCTCTGGGCCTGGGAAAAGGTGCGGCGCGTGCCGGGATCCGATGGGACTCCCGGCTCGTCCGAGGGCGGCCCCGCGCTGGTGGGGCCGGACCTCGTCGTGGGCCGGGCCGGCGCGTCGGTGGCGGGCGGGGACGTCACGTGACCGCGCCGGCCAACGGGCCGGTGCCCACCCCGGTGCCGTCACTGTCGGCCACCGACGTCACCGTCCGCTTCGGGGGCCTGGTGGCGCTGGCCGCGGTGGACGTCGACGTCCCGCCGGGCACCATCGTCGGTCTCGTCGGCCCGAACGGCGCCGGCAAGTCGACGCTCTTCGACGTGCTCTCCGGACTGCTCCGGCCGGCCATCGGGCGGGTCTTCATCGGCGGTCGGGACGTCACCACCGCCAGCCCTCAGGCCCGGGCGCGCCTCGGCCTGGCCCGCACGTTCCAGCAGCCGGAGCTGTTCATGGGCCTGACCGTGCGCGACCACCTGGTGCTCGGCCACCGGGTCCGCTACGAGCGGCGCCGCCTGTGGAGTGACCTGGTCAACTTCCGCGCGCTGCTGGCCCCGAGCGCCTTCGAGACCGAGCAGGTGGACGGCCTGCTCGAACTCCTCGGCCTCACCGACATCGCCCACTCTCCGGTGGCCGTCCTCCCGCTCGGCCTGGCCCGGCTGGTCGAGGTTGGGCGCGCCCTGGCCACCCGGCCCCGGGTGGTGCTGCTGGACGAGCCGCTGTCGGGCCTGGACCTCCACGCCACCGAGAACCTGGGCGCCGTCCTGGCCCGCGTGGTGGCGCACAGCGAGGACGGGCTGTCCCTGCTCATGGTCGAGCACGACGTGGCGTCCGTCCTGGCCCTGTCCAGCAAGATCTTCGTGCTCGACTTCGGCCACCTCATCGCGCAGGGGACGCCGGACGAGGTCCGCGCCGATCCGGCGGTGCGGGCCGCCTATCTGGGCGACGAGGACGCCACCGCGGCGGGCGGCGGCACGCCGGCGGCCGGCGGCACGCCGGCGGCCGGCGAGGGCGCACCGGCGGCGGACGGATCGGGCCCTCCGTGAGCGAGCCCATGCTGGTGGTGGAGGACCTCGACGTGCGCTACGGGGCGTCGCAGGCGCTCTTCGGCGTCTCGGTCGACGTGGCCGCCGGCTCGGTCATGGCCGTGCTGGGGGCCAACGGTGCGGGCAAGAGCACGCTGGCCCGCACGGTGTCGGGCCTGGTGCCGTCGGCGGCGGGGCGCATCCGCTTCGACGGCGAGGACATCACCAGGCGGGCCGCCCACCGCATCAGCGCCGCCGGCCTCATCCACATTCCCGAGGGCCGCGGCATCTTTCCCGGCCTGACGGTGGTGGAGAATCTGCGCATGGCCGTCCGGCAGCTCAAGCGTGAGGAGCGGGCGGCGGCCATCGATCGGGCGATCGAGCTCTTCCCGGTGCTGGGGGCGCGGCGGACACAGGGGGCCGGCACCCTGTCCGGTGGCGAGCAGCAGATGTTGGCCCTGGCCCGGGCCCTAGCGGTCACCCCCAAGCTCATCATCGCCGACGAGATGTCGCTCGGGCTGGCTCCGCTGGTGGCCGAGGACGTCTTTGCCAGCCTGGTCGAGGCGCGGAAGTCCGAGATCACCATCGTGCTCATCGAGCAGTTCGTCCACCGGGCCCTGGCCCTGGCCGACCACTGCATCATCCTGACCCGGGGCCGGGTGGGATGGTCCGGCCCGGCGTCCGAGGCGCGCCAAGAGGTGATCGACCGCTACCTCGGCGAAGCGGCGCACCGCGCATGACCCCCAACGTCCCCGTCCCGGCCGGCGAGCCGTCGATGCTGGCCGCGTTCCGCGCCGCTCTGGTCGAGTGGCTGACCGAGCACCTCACGCCCGAGGTGCGCGAGGCCGCACGGGCGGCCTCCGCCGGCGAGGAACGACTTGACGTCATCCGGGCCTGGAACGCCCGGCTGGCCGACGACGGCTGGGCCGCCCCGTCGTGGCCGGCCCGCTACGGCGGGCGCGACGCCGACGTCGACCAGCAGCTGGTCTACCTCGAGGAGATGTCCCGGGCCGGCGCGCCGGGCCCGGTCAACACCATCGGTGTGTCCAACATCGCCCCGGCCATCATGGCGTTGGGCACGGAGGAGCAGAAGGAGCGCTTCCTGCGGCCCATGCTGCGCGGCGACGAGATCTGGTGCCAGGGGATGTCCGAGCCCGACGCCGGTTCCGACCTGGCCTCTCTTCGCACCGCGGCGCGCCCCGACGGCGACACCTTCGTCGTGAGCGGCCAGAAGACCTGGAACAGCCTGGGCAGCCACGCCGACTGGTGCCAGCTCTACGTCCGCACCGACCCCACCGTCCCCAAGCACAGGGGGATCAGTTGCCTGCTGGTCGACATGACCGCCCCGGGGATTGCGGTGCGACCCCTGCGCACCATGACCGGTGACTTCACCTTCTCCGAGCTCTTCTTCGACGAGGTGGCCGTCCCCCGCTCGGCCCTGCTGGGCGAGCTCAACGCGGGGTGGCGGGTCGCCATGACCACCCTCAGTCACGAGCGGGCCGGTGTGGCCCGGCTCCACCTGGGGCTGAGTGCCACGTTCGACGAACTGCTCGAGGCCGCCCGCCGGCGCGGCCCGATCAACGACGCGGTCCACCGGGACCGCCTGGCCGGCCTCTACGCCGACATTGCCTGCATGCGCTACTCCACGGCCCGGGAGCTGGGCAAGATCGGCCGCGGGGGACAGCCCTCCTCCACCATGGGGGGCCTGGCCAAGCTGTCCTGGGCCCGCGCCACGCGGGAGCTGGCCGAGTTGGCGGTCAGCATGCTCGGTCCCGAAGCGCTGATCGGTCCGTGGGCCAAGAACCTGGCCATGTCGCCCTCCTCCTCGATCGCCGGGGGCACGAGCGACATCAACCGCAACGTGGTGGCCGAGCACGGACTGGGTCTGCCCCGCTGATGCGGTCGTGGGCACCGCGGGGCGGCCGGCGGCCGGCGGCCGGCGCGCCGCCGGACGCGGTCTTGACCGTCATCGGGACATGGGCAAGCATCGGGCGGAGAGCGAGATCGACACCAGGAGGGGGTCCGTGATGGCATCAGCATGGGGGTACGAGGGGAGCCGGGTGATCGTGAGCGGGGGTGGCGGCGCCGGCATGGGGGCCGCCGCGGTGCGCCATCTGGCCGATTTAGGAGCCGAGATCCATGTGCTCGACCTCAAAGAGCCCCCGGTCGACGTGGCGAGCCACCAGGCCGTCGACCTGCGCGACCCCGACGCCACGGCAGATGCGGTCGAGAAGATCGGTGGCACCATCGACGCCCTGTTCAACTGCGCCGGGTTGGCGGGCTCCAAGTTCCCCGACCTCGACGTCATGCTGGTCAACCTGGTCGGCATGCGTCATCTGGCCGAGCTGGCCTCGGCCCGCATGGAACCCGGGGCGGCCATCGCCAGCATCTCGTCCACGGCGGGGTCGGGCTACCTGATGAACATCGGGAAGTGGATGCCGCTGGTCACCGCGCCCGGCTTCGGGGCGGCCAAGGAGTGGTGCGAGAGCCACCCCGAGGAGATCGCCGGCGGCTACGCCCCGTCCAAGGAGGCCATCATCATCTGGACCTTCTGGGCCTCCCACGCCCTGGCCGAGAAGGGCATCAGGGTCAATTGCATCAGCCCCGGTCCCACCGACACGCCCATGATGCCCGACTTCGAAGAGTACGTCGGCAAGGAGTTCATGGAGAGCTTTCCCGTCCCCCTCGGGCGGCGTTCGACCCCCGACGAGCAGGCCTGGCCGCTCATCTTCTTGAACTCCCCGCTGGCCAGCTACGTCACCGGAGAGAACTTCGTCACCGACGGCGGCACCATGGGCGCGGTCATGACCGGGTGCATCGACATGTCGGGCTTGATACCCGACTCCATGAAGTAGGGAGCCCGCACCCCGACTCGGCGCGGCGCGACGAGCGGCCCGTCGCCGGCGCCCCGGGCGGCGCCCCTCCGCCAGCCGGTCAGGCCGCCCGCTCGAGGATGTGGACGGCGCACGACGACCCCAGGCCGATGACGTGGGCCAGACCGACGCGTGCGCCGGGCATCTGACGCGCTCCCGCCTCGCCGCGGAGATGATGGCAGATCTCCCAGATGTTGGCGATGCCGGTGGCCGCCACCGGGTGGCCCTTGGACTCGAGCCCGCCCGACACGTTGACCGGGATGCGGCCGTCGCGCCAGGTCGCGCCGCTGTTGAAGAGGTCGACGGCCCCGCCGGGCTCGCAGAGCGACAGATTGTCGTAGTGGACCAGTTCGGCGGTGGCAAAGCAGTCGTGGAGCTCGACGAGATCGAGGTCGTCGGGGCCGATGCCCGCGGCCTCGTAGGCCCGGGTGACCGCGTCGCGCGTGACGGTGTGGACGTCGGGAAGGACCTGGCACGACTCGGCCCACGGATCGGTCCGGAGCACCGAGGCCGTCACCTTGACCGCCCTTCGTTGCTGTGCCAGGGACAGTGTCCGGCGACGGGCGTCGGACACCACGACGGCGGCGGCCGCGCCATCGCAGTTGGCCGAGCACATGGGCCGGGTGTTCGGATAGGCGATCATGACGTCGCCCATGATCTCCTCCAACGTCATCCTCTTGGAGTAGGCCGCCAGGGGGTTGAGCGTGGAGTGGGCGTGGTTCTTCTCGCTGATGCGGGCGAACAGCTCGAAGCTGGTGCCGCCGTAGGTGTGCCCGTATTCCATGCCGATCTGTGCGAAGACGCCGGGCATCGTCTCGGTTCCCACGCGGCCGTCGAGTGCGGCGACCGCCCCGTAGCGGCCCTCGGGCCTCCAGGTGTCCGCGTCCTCGCTGCGGTCACCACCGGCCAGCAGACCGGCGCCGGCCAGCTTCTCGACCCCGACGGCCAGACCGAAATCGGCCTCACCGGCCTTGATGGCCATGATGGTCTGGCGCAGTGCGGTGGCGCCCGTCGAGCAGGCGTTGGACACGTTGAAGACCGGAATGCCGGTTTGCCCGATCTGCTGCAGCAGGTGCTGCCCGATCGTGCGGCCCAGGAGGTTCCCCCAGGCCAGCACGTCCATGTCCCGCATGGTCACCCCTCCGTCGGCCAAGGCGGCCTGGGCGGCCTCGGCGGCGAGGTCGAGCACGTCCTTGTCCGGGTGCTTGCCGAACTTGGTCATGTTGATCCCCAGGATCCAGACGTCTTCACTCACGGTGGCGCTCCTCGCTCGAACCTCGTAGGCCCATCAGGGCGGACCCGCCGTCAGCCATCGTCCGCCGCCGGCGTCGCCGCCGGGCGCGTGGGTGCTCCGGGCGTGCCGTGGCCGCGTTCGCCCGCCTCGAGGAGCCGACCGATCTCGGCCACCTCGGCGTCCACCGAGCGGGCGAACCAACGGCCGGCGACGAGGTCGTGCAGCCATCCGAGCGGACCGTGGCCCAGATCGAGCTCCTCGACGTGACGGATGCGTGTCCCCGCCTCGACGCCCTCGATCTCGAACCAGGCGTGCAGACGCCGGGGGACCCCGTGCTCCAGCGTGACGTCGATGTGGTGGGGACGTTCCCACCGGTAACGGGTGACCACGGAGCCCCGGAACTTCCCCAGAAAGGTGCCGTCCTCACGGGCCAGCATGCCGTCGGGCGTGTCCGCCAGCTTGGTCACCCAGATCATCTTGGTGTCGGCCTTCGTGTACTGCGCCGGATCGAGGACGAAGTCGAACACCTCTTGTGGGGTCACGCCCCGGGCGATCGTGGTTCCCTCTCCTCTGACCATCGGCACTCCACCTCTGCTGGTCTCCCGTCAGGCCCGCGGCGCCACGCCCGCGGGCTCGAGTCTCCGAGTCTCGGTACGGGAGGTTATCCCGGGGCCGGTCAACCCGACGGGGTCGGCGCAGCCCCGTTGGGGTCCGAGGACCCCAGGACCAGCTGGGCCAGCACCTCCACCAAGGGAGCGTTGGAGCGGACCTGCTTGTTGGGCGAGTGGAGGGCGACCTGCACGGAGTGCAGCAGCAGGGCCCGGGCCTGGGGCTCGGAGATCGGCGCCGGCGGGTGCGCCGCCGCCACCGCGACGGTGGAGCGCAGCGACCGGGACGGGGTGCCCACGCTCACGGTGTACGCCGCCGGTGTCGCGCCCGCGGTGGGTACCTGGGGCGCCACGTAGGCGAGGCGGCTCCCGTCGGGCCGGGTGAGGACCGCGTCGAGGACGGCGTGGCCCCCCACCGAGACGCTGCCGTGGACGGAGTCGGGGATGTAGACCACGGTCTCGGCCGTCCGGTCACCGCGACGCACCGACATCGTGGCCGAGGCGGTCATGAGGAACGCCCCGGTGGCCGGGTCGTAACGGTACGCGCCCAAGACGCCGGCGGTGGCCTCGGGCCACACCCGGGCCAGGATGTCCTGGCGGCTCGGGATGAGAAGATCGTCGGGTGACGGGGTGGCGCTCGGGTTGCCGGTGCCCGGGGTCCCGTTGGCCGTCGTCTGGTAGCTGGAGTGCTGCCAGCGCACGCACCAGCAACTTCCCGCGGTCCGGCTCAACCCCTTCCAGGCCCAGAGGGTGCCGCCGGTGAGCGTGGCCTCCTGCGCCGTCAGCTCCTGGGAGACGATCGTGGCATCGGTGCTGGCCGCATCGCCGAACTCGGTCGTGAAGACCGCGGCATGCATGGCCTGTGCCTCGGCCTCGGCCGTCTGGTAGCCGAAGGTGTAGTTCGGGGGATAGCCGCCGCCCCCGGGCTTCTCGCCCAGGAACTCCTGGTTGATGGTGAAGGCGTAGGTGTAGATGTGGGGCGCGTAGACCAGGTTCGGATACGAGGAGAACGGCGCGCTGACCTGGATCGAGAAGTCGGTGAGATTCCGGTAGGCGAAGGGCTCGAAGAAGATCTGCTGCCGGGTCACGTGGGCCAGTTGTGGGTAGGCGCAGGCGCCGGTGAGCGAGGTGGGCGAGATGGTCGGACAGGTGGGCTTGCCGTCGCGCACCCCGGTCAGCGCCTCGACGGCCCGCGTGTAGAAGGGATAGAGCTGCTGGCTCGAGGCCTGGTAGGCGTTGGTCACCGGGATGGAGGAGAGCGAACCGGGTTGCGGCTCGTTCATCAGCTCGTAGCCGAGGACCGTCGAGTCGTCCTCGAAGCGGTTGGCCAGCGCGGCCAGGGCCCCGATGTAGTGGTCCTCGAGCCCGGGGCCCGGGGCCGAACCCTGTGCGGCCGGCACCGTTGCGTTGTCCCAGAAATTGAGGAACGCCGCGCCCTCGGCCGGGTTCAGGTCGTCGATACCCTCCACCGCACAGCCGGGCTTGCCGTCGGTCATCACGGCCCAGGCGGGTGCGCCGTCGGATCCCCCCGAGGGGACACAGCCCGACGGCGCGGCCGCCTTCGAGGCCGGCAGGATGTAGCGGGAGTACTGGTCCTGGTGCATGTCGAGGATCACGTAGATCCCCTGTTGGTGGGCCCACCCCACCACCTGGGCCACCCGGGCGAGGTACTGGGAGCTGTAGGTGCCGGGGGTGGGTTCGAGCTGGCTCCAATTGAGCACCAGGCGCACCACGTTGAAGCCGAGCGCCCGCATCTGGGCGAAGTCGTCCCCGCGGGCCGGAGCGGTCGACTGGGCGAAGGCCGACTTGGACGCCTGGACCTCACAGAGCGGGGGCTGGGGGATGAGGGGGGAGGCCTTGGGGCACGTCCCCTGGTAGGCCGAGGGTGCCACCGGGAACAGGGCCGGGCCGCCGTTGGCGTCGGGATAGGCCACGTCCTGCATCCCGACCGCGGCCACCCCGTGGAGGAGGACCTCCCGGCCCGCGGGGTCGGCCAGGTACGGCGTGCGGTCGGCCCCGGTGGTCGGGGCCACGACATGGAGGAACGGCGTCGGTGTGATGCCCGCACCGTTGGTGGCGGCGAAGGCGGGCGGCGCGACCCACAGCAGGGCGCCGACCAGGACGAGGGCCAGGACCGGCGTCACGCAGGGCGGGACCCGGGAGCGCATGGGCCGACAAGCTACACCGGCGTCCCGGGATGCAGTGGTCGGGCATCGCTGCCCCGGACGCAACACCGGGAGCGCCGGCACCCGGTGGCGGTAAGGTCGCCGCAGACAGACCGAGGAACGTCGAACGGTGGTGGACGGTGGAGCCGGAACGGTGGAGTGACCTGCATGCCATAGAGGTGCTGAAGTCCCGCTACTTCAGGTACATGGACACCAAGGCGTGGGACCGGTGGCGACCCCTCTTCACTGATGACGTCGTCTTCTACGTCGAAGACTCGGCGCTCCCCCAAGAGACGACACCGGCGCAGACCGGCGGCGACGCCTTCGTGGCGTTCGTCTCGCGCACCCTCGAGACGGCGGTGACGGTGCACCACGGGCACATGCCCGACATCGAGTTCGTCGGCCCCGACGAGGCGACCGGCGTGTGGGCCATGTACGACTGGGTCGACGACGCCGAGAAGGGCTTCGCCATGCAGGGCTGGGGCCACTACCACGAGAGGTACCGCCGGGGAGCCGACGGCCGCTGGCAGATCGCGGAGCTGCGTCTGACCCGCCTGCGGACCGACTTCATCGACCCGTCCCGCCCGGGTGGCGTGCGCCCGTGGCCGCCGCCGTGGACACCGCCGGCGTGACGGCCGGGCGCGCCGGGCCGGAGGGGCGGGGGAAGGTCGCGCCCACGCCAGTGGTGGCCATCACGGGAGCCGGGTCCGGGCTCGGGGAGGCCATGGCCCTGGCCTTCGCCGCTGCGGGCTATGACGTCGCCGCCCTCGACATCGATGAGCCCCGGGCCCGGGCCACCGCCGCCGCGGTCGAGGCGCTCGGGCGCGGTGCCGCTGCCGTCCGGGTGGACGTGGCCGATCCCGGCTCCCTGGCGCGTGCGGCGGCCGACGTCGAAGCTGCGCTGGGGCCGGTGACCGTCCTGTGCGCCAACGTGGGCGTCCAGCAACTCGGGGCAGTGGACCGTTTGAC
>JBKQIP010000036.1:0-24421 GCA_052148295.1 Acidimicrobiales bacterium | reverse complement strand
CCGAACACGGCAGTTAAGCCCGCCCGCGCCGATGGTACTTGGGGGGAGGCCCCCTGGGAGAGTAGGTCGCCGCCGGGATTCCTATGGGCGAGAGCCCCTCGAGTTCGCTCGGGGGGCTCTCGTCGTTCCCAGGGAGCTACGACGGGGGCGCAGAGGACCGGCCAAGGACCGACAGCGCTGCGGCTTTCACGATTCGGGTGGTGGAGTGGAAGAGGCCGCCTTCTGGCGGGCCCTCCGGGCGTCTCGGTCCCGCAACGTCGGCAGGACCATGCCGCCGAGTCCGATGAGCACGGCTCCCACCACCAAGGTGACGAAGCTGATGCCCAGGAACCCACCCTCGTGCCCGCAGAAGGCGCCGCGGGTCGGGATTCCACCCGGCGAGTTCAGGTTGGTGGCGGCGTTGCAGCCCGAGTCGGTGGCGACGAAGGCGACCGTGGCGATCACGCCGGCCACGAGGAGACAAATGCCGAGCAGGACCAGTATGCGAGGGAGCTGCAGCCGGACCTGCCGGATCAGTTCTTCGGTGCGCGGATCGCGGGGCACGCCTGCCATACTGCCGCCTGGGCCGCTCCCGGGGCACCTCCGGGCACGACCGGAGCGGCGGAAACGCCGTTCGAACCGTCCCTGAGGCATAGTGGGACGACAGTTGCCTGCAATACCCATCTGACGAGGAGGAACACCCATGGCCATCGACACGTTCTTCGCCTACTCCGGTGTCTACGCCAACGTGGAGGATGCGCTGGCGGATTACGACGCCGTCCATGCGCTCCACACCGAGCTCGGCCTGATCGACGCCTACGACGCCGCCGTGGTGGAGCGCCAGACCGATGGGAAGGTCAAGATCGTCAAGAAGCACGAGACGCCCACGCGGGTCGGTGGTGTGCTCGGTGCCGGTGTCGGCTTGGCCACCGGGCTGGTGATCGTGCTGTTCCCGGCGGCCGCCATCGGTGGCGGGATTCTGCTGGCTACCGGCGGGGGCGGCGCCGTGCTGGGTGCGGTGGCCGGCCACGCCGCGGCGGGCATGAGCCGGAGCGATCTGAAGGACCTCGGCGAGGAGCTCGACAAGGGGCAGGCCGGACTGGTGGTCGTGGCCGTCGCCGACATGGAGTCCAAGGTGGAGGCGGCCATGAAGAGGGCCCAGAAGATTCAGGCCAAGCAGCTCAAGGCGGACCAGAAGGCGATCGAGGACGACGCCAAGGCCGGATCCCAGGACGACGGCACGCCGGAGCCCAAGTCCTAGCCAAGACCACCAGCGCGGCCGAGACCAAGCCCGACGCCGGGTCGGGCCGGGGAGTGGGGTTCCGATCCCACGCCTAAGCTCGTCCAATGCCTGCTGATCCCGACCGGCCTGACCGTCGCGCCCGGTCGGCGCGGCCGAAGGCCGGTTCCGGTGGGGCCCGGGGCGGATCGGGAACGGCGAAACGTCGTCCCACCGACAGCACGGCGGGTCGGCGGGGAGCGCCGCCCCGGGGGGGCGCCAGCGGCCGTGCCCGGACCTCCTCCGCCGCCCGGCGTGCCGAGGAGGAAGGAGCACCGGGCTCGGCGCGACCCCGGCCCCGCCGTCCGGGGACGGGCACGGGGAGGCCCTCCGGCGCGAGCACCCGAGCGGGAGGTGAGGGTGGCCCGTCTCGGCCGTCTCGCTCATCGGCCGGCTCCCGTCCACCCCGGCGCGACGACGCCGCCGCTCGGTCGGATCGATCCGCTCGGCCCACCCGTCCCAGCGGATCCGCTCGAACGACCCGATCCCGCGGTTCGGGCCGAACGGACCGCCCCGCCCGGTCCTCCGACCCGGGCCGGCGCAGCCGCCAGGGAGACGCGGCGGGAGGTCGGCCGGGGTCCCGGAACGACCGCGACCGGGACGCGTCGGGGGCGCGTGGCGCCGCATCGACCCGGCGCATCACCGAGAACGCGGGGCCCCGCCCCCACCGGCCGTTCCGCCGTCCCTCCGACGACGAGCCGCTGCCGAGCCCGGCCCGGAAGTGGGGCAACGTGGCCCGCCGCGGCGCGCGGGAGGTGAGTGCCCGCCGCGACGACGGGGAGCAGCAGACGGCGCGGTTCTCCGACGACCAGGAGCGGCGCCGGACGGCCGCCCCGCGGCCACCCGAACCGTGGGTCAGGGTCGACGGCGCCCCGGACGAATGGCAGGATACGCCACCGCGTCGCCCGCGTCCGCGCCGCACGGGTCGTGGCCCCGGGGCAGGCGCCGGCGCGTCGCCGGCCCGTACGGCCGCCGCCGCCGGCACGGCCCTCTCCACCCGCTCCTCCCGCAAGGCGCTGCCGCCGGAGATCGCCGCCCAGATCCGCCACGCGGCGGATGCGGCCACCGCCCTGCACCGCGAGCGGCTGGTCGAGAAGGCCGAGGCGGCTTACGGGGCCTACGACCGGGCCCGCTACCAAGATGCCTCCCGGGCTATCAAGCCGGTGGCCGACGAGTGTCCCGGGGTGGCGGCCGTGAGGGAGCTGGCCGGGCTGGCCGCCTACCGGGCGGGGAGATGGCGGGACGCCGTGCGCCACCTGCAGGCCTTCTCCGCGCTGGCGGACTCGTCGGAGCACCTCCCCGTGCTCATGGACTGCCAGCGGGCCCTGCACAAGCCGCAGAAGGTGGCCGATCTCTGGAGCGAGCTCAGGCGGAGCTCTCCCGAGCCCGACGTGCTGGCCGAGGGCCGCATGGTGGCGGCAGCATCCTTGGCCGACGCGGGCGACCTGCAGGGCGCCATCGCCATGCTGGCCACCGCCGGGGCCGCCAAGGCACTCCGCAATCCCTCCAACCGCCACGTGCGCCAGTGGTACCTGCTGGGTGACCTGTACGAGCGGGCCGGCGACGTTCCCCGGGCCCGCGAGATGTTCGAGCGCGTGCTCCGCGTCGATCGCGAGGCCTACGACGTGGTGGACCGTCTGGCCGGCCTTGGGCCGGAACGCAGGCCCCGCGGCCGGGCCCGCGCCACGGCGAAGCAGGCGGGGTCGAAGCAGGCGGGGCCGAAGCAGGCGAGGTCGAAGCAGACAGGGCACAACCAGGCGAAGGCGAATCAGGGGACGCAGCCCCGAGCGCAAACGGTCACGTCGAGGGAGGAGGCCTGACCGCCCGCCCGCTGGTCGTCGGCGGGGGCGCGGGCAGCCGGGGAGCCACGGGACGCTCTATTAGGATTGGCCCATGAGCCTCGATCTCCACCAGCTGCTGGGCGACGACGCCGACTCGCTGCTCGGCCACACCGCCAAGGCCTTTCCCGCCGAGGGTCTGGTCCTCCCGGGTCCCGACTACCTCGACCGGGTGTTCAAGGACACCGACCGCTCGCCCGCCGTGCTCCGGAACTTGGGCTCGGTGTTCGAGCACGGGCGCCTCGGCGGCACGGGCTACATCTCCATCCTGCCGGTGGACCAGGGCATCGAGCATTCCGCCGCGGCCAGCTTCGCCAAGAACCCGGCCTATTTCGACCCGGCCAACCTGCTGGAGCTGGCCCTGGCCGGGGAGTGCAACGCCGTGGCCACCACGCTGGGCACGTTGGGCATGGTGGCCCGCCGGTACGTGCATCGCATCCCTTTCATCGTCAAGCTCAACCACAACCAGTTCCTGCACGTGCCCAACACCTACCGCCAGATCATGTTCGGCTCGGTCCGCCAGGCCTTCGACCTGGGAGCGGTGGGGGTGGGCGCCACCATCTACTTCGGTTCCGACGACGCCGATCGGGAGCTCCAGGAGGTCTCCGCTGCCTTCGCCGAGGCGCACCGCCTGGGCCTGTTCACCGTGCTGTGGTGCTACATGCGCAACTCGGCCTTCCAGAAGGACGGGGTCAACTACGAGGTGTCGGCCGACCTGACCGGCCAGGCCAACCATCTGGGCGTGACGATCGAGGCCGACATCATCAAGCAGAAGCAGCCCGAGAACAACGGCGGGTACAACGCGATCGGCTTCGGCAAGACGGACCCGCTGGTCTACGACGAGCTCACCACCGATCATCAGGTCGACCTCACCCGCTGGCAGGTCGTCAACTGCTACGCCGGGCGCGTCAGCCTCATCAACTCCGGCGGCGAGTCCAAGGGCGACAGCGACCTGGCCCAGGCCGTGCGCACGGCCGTGATCAACAAGCGGGCCGGCGGCACCGGCCTCATCGTCGGCCGCAAGGCCTTCCAGCGACCGCTGGAGGAAGGCGCCGCCCTGATCCACGCCGTGCAGGACGTGTACCTCGATCCCGAGGTCACCATCGCCTGACCGGCGCACCCGACGAGCACGCCACGACGAGCCGGCCCGCAACGACGAGCCAGCAGGCAACCAGCACGCAACGACGAGTGAGCACGCCACGACGAGCATTCCAGGGGGACACGCCATGACGACGGCGGAAGCATTCGAGCGCGACGTGACGGCGTTCCTCGAAGAGCAACTGGCGGCCGAGCCCACCAATGCGAGCTTCGCCGGGCGGACGGAATGGGACCATGTGCTCCCCGACACGACCGCCGGTGGCTTCGAACACCGCGAGGCCCGGGCCCGGGAGTGGCGGCGGCACTTCGGCGACGTCGACGAGGCTGCGCTCGACCCCGAGCAGCGGGTGGACCTGGCGCTGCTCCGGGCCCATCTGGGCCAGACGGTGGAGACCAGCAGCTTTGCGCGGTGGCGGCGCGACGCCACCGTCTACCTCGAGAACGGCGTCTTCGAGCTCTTCGTGCACCGCAACCGCGACGAGGCGGATGCCACCGAGGCCGCGGTCAGCCGGCTGCGCCAGGTGCCCGAACAGCTGGCTGCCGGTCGCGAGAACCTCGATCCCGACCTGGCCGACCCCGAGCTGGTGCGGCGCTGGGCCGTGCCCAATGCCGGGGCCCAGGCCTCGTTCGCCCGCGAGGGTCTGGCCGATCTGGTGACCGAACCGTCCCGGCGCCGGGCGCTCGAGACGGCCGGTGCCGAGGCCGCCGCCGCCTACGAGGGGTACGGCGAGTTCCTCGAGTCGTTGGCGGCGCGGGCCCGGGGCAGCTTCGTCTTCGGTGAGGACCGCTACAACGCCGTGCTCCAGATCGGCGAAGGCTTCGCCTTCGATGCTCGCACCCTGCGCGAGATGGGTCGGGCCCAAGTGGAGGAGCTGGACCAGGGGATGACCGCCCTGGCCCAGGAGACGTGGAGCAGCCCGGACTGGCGCGGCGTCGTCGCCACCCTGCGGGACGACCACCCCGCCTCCATGGAGGACATGCTGCGCCGGTACCGCGACGAGACGGTGCGAGCCCGGGAGTTCATCCGCAGGCGGGGGCTGATGACCATCCCCGACGGCGAAGTGTGCGCGGTCGAGCCGGCGCCCCTGTTCCTGCGCGCCTCGGCTCCGGTGGCGTCGTACTTCCCCCCGCCCGCGTTCGGACCGAGCGGGCGCGGGACCTTCAACGTCCCCTTCACCTTGGACAGCGTCACGGCGGAGGAGCAGGAGGCCCGCCTGCGTTCCAACTCGACCTTCGAGATCCCCGGGGTGACCGCCCACGAGGCCTACCCGGGGCACCACCTCCACTATGCGGTGGCCCAGGGGACGAACGCCCTCCGCCAGGTCCTGCAGAGCACCTACATGGTCGAGGGCTGGGGCCTCTACGTGGAGCAGATGATGGGCCAACAGGGCTTCTACGAGAACCCGGCCGCTCGGATGGGCCAACTGAGCATGCGTCTGTTCCGGGCGGGGCGGATCGTGGTCGACACCAGCCTCCACCTGGGCGAGATGGGCATCGAGGAGGCGACCGAGTTCATGTCCGAGCGGTGCGGGTTCCCCCGACCCACCGCCGCCGGCGAGGTGCTCCGCTACTGCTCGTTCCCCACGCAGGCCTCGGCCTACCTGACCGGCGCGCTGGTGATCGAGAGCATGGCGGAGGAGTGGGTGGGCGCCGGCCGGGGGGACCTGGCCGCCTTCCACGACGCCCTCGCCTCGTCGGGGAAGCTCCCCCTGGGTGTGGCGGCTACCGCCATCGGACTGGCCCGGCGCCCCGCCTAGGCAGCGCAGAGACCCGGGAGGGTTGTCCGCCCGACCTCCCCTCCCGAGGTCCCCGCCCGAGTGTGTCCGCCCGAGCTCCCCACCCGACGGTCCCGCCCGACGGTCCTGCCCCGGGCCTGCCCACGGCCACCCCGAGCTCGCCGCCCCCCGAAGTTCGCAGGCGGAGTGCCATGTGCCCTGGCCTGGGCCGGGCTCCGAGTAGCATGGATGCCCGAACGTGAGTTTCGGCCAGCGAGCGTGGCGCGCCCGGGCGTGGGCGCCGGAAAGCCCGCCAGGGCGGCCCCGGCTCGGATGCGGCCACGAGAGAGACGAGATGAGGCAGTAGGTGGCAACGGGAACGGAACACACACCGGAGCAGCTCGACCAGGTCATCGTCCGCTTCGCCGGTGACTCGGGCGACGGGATGCAGCTGACGGGGGACCGGTTCACCACCTCGAGCGCCCTGTTGGGCAACGACATGGCCACCTTCCCGGACTTCCCGGCCGAGATCCGGGCCCCGGCGGGGTCCCTGAACGGCGTCTCGGCCTTCCAGGTGCACATCTCGGACCACGACATCCTGACCCCGGGCGACGCCCCCAACGTCCTGGTGGCCATGAACCCGGCCGCGCTCAAGGCCAACATCGACCTCATGGCCAAGGGGACCATCCTGTTGGTCAACAGCGACGCCTTCGACGAGCGCAACCTGACCAAGGCCGGGTATGCCGAGAACCCCCTGAGCGACGGCTCGCTCAGCGCGTACACCGTCTACGAGGTGCCGATGACCTCCATCACCCAGGAGGTGTGCAAGGAGGCCGGGGTCAAGCCCCGCGACGCCGAGCGGTCCAAGAACTTCTTCGCCCTCGGCCTCGTCTCGTGGCTCTACACCCGGCCCATCGAGCCGACCCTCGAGTGGATCACCGAGCGGTTCGGCTCCAAGCCCCAGGTGGCGGAGGCCAACTCCCGCGCCTTCCGGGCCGGCTTCGACTTCGGCGAGACGGCCGAGCTGTTCGAGTCCAACTACGAGGTGCGGCCGGCGGCCTTCGAACCCGGTGAGTACGTGCAGGTGACCGGCAACTCGGCCCTGGCCTGGGGCCTCATCACGGCGTCCCGCCTGGCCAGCCTGCCCCTGTTCCTGGGCAGCTACCCGATCACGCCGGCGTCGGACATCCTCCACGAGCTGAGCCGGCGCAAGGAGTTCGGCATTCGCACCTTCCAGGCCGAGGACGAGATCGCCGGCATCGGTGCCGCCCTGGGCGCCGCCTTCGGGGGTTCGCTCGGTGTGACCACCACCAGCGGTCCCGGGCTGGACCTGAAATCCGAGACCCTCGGGCTGGCCATCAACCTCGAGCTCCCCCTGATCATCGTGGACGTCCAGAGGGGCGGCCCCTCGACGGGGCTGCCGACCAAGACGGAGCAGGCCGATCTCCTCCACGCCATGTTCGGGCGGCACGGCGAGGCCCCCCTGCCCATCATCGCCCCGCAGACGCCGAGCGACTGCTTCGCCATCGCCATCGAGGCCACCCGCCTGGCGGTGAAGTACCGGACCCCGGTGATCGTCCTTTCCGACGGCTACCTGGCCAACGGGGCGGAGCCCTGGCGCCTGCCCGATGTCGAGACGCTCGAGCCGATCGACCCCGAGTTCGCCTCAAAGCCGAACCACGTCGACGAGGACGGCAACGCCACGTTCTGGCCCTACATCCGTGATCCCCAGACCCTGGCCCGCCCGTGGGCGCCGCCGGGGCTGCCCGGCCTCGAGCACCGCATCGGTGGACTCGAGAAGGCCGACGGCAGCGGCAACGTCTCCTACGAGGGGGTGAACCATGAGCGGATGGTGCACCTACGCGAGAACAAGATCGCCGGGATCGCCGCCGACATCCCGCTGCTCGACGTGAACGACGAGACGGGCGACGCCCAATTGCTCCTGGTGAGCTGGGGCTCGACCTATGCGGCCGTGGCGGCGGGGGTCAAGCGGGTGCGGGCCCGCGGCATGAAGGTGGCCCACGCCCACCTGCGCCACCTGAACCCGTTCCCGTCCAACCTGGGCGACGTGCTGAGCCGCTACACCCAGGTCCTGGTGCCCGAGATCAATCTGGGCCAGCTCAGCCGCATCCTGCGGTCCGAGTACCTGGTCGACGCCCAGTCCTACAACAAGATGCAGGGCGTGCCGTTCCGTGTGGGCGAGATCGAGGCGGCCATCACCGCGCTGCTCGGAGGTGCATGATGACGACGACGGCCGTGCCAGAGACCACCCGCAAGGACTGGACCAGCGATCAAGAGGTGCGCTGGTGCCCGGGCTGCGGCGACTACTCCATCTTGGCCGCGGTCCAGATGCTGATGCCCGAGCTGGGAGTGCGCCGGGAGAGCACGGTGTTCCTCTCGGGCATCGGGTGCGCCGCTCGCTTCCCGTACTACATGAACACCTACGGCATGCACTCCATCCACGGGCGCGCCCCGGCCATCGCCACCGGCCTGGCCACCAGCCGCCCCGACCTGGACGTGTGGGTCATCTCGGGCGACGGCGACGCACTCTCCATCGGCGGCAACCATCTCATCCACGCCCTGCGCCGCAACGTGCGCGTCAACATCTTGATGTTCAACAACCAGATCTACGGCTTGACCAAGGGGCAGTACTCACCGACCTCCGAGGTGGCCAAGGTGACCAAGTCCACCCCCTTCGGTTCGCTCGACACGCCCTTCAATCCCGTCAGTCTGGCCCTGGGAGCGGAGGCCTCGTTCGTGGCCCGCACCCACGACATGGACCGCAAGCACATGCAGGAGACGTTCCGCCGGGCCCATCAGCACAACGGGGCGGCCTTCGTGGAGGTCCTGCAGAACTGCAACGTCTTCAACGACGGGGCGTTCGAGAAGATCACCAGCCGTGACGCCCGGCCCACCATGTTGATCCCCCTCGAGCACAACCAGCCCATCGTCTTCGGCCCCGAGGGCGAGGAGCGGGGCGTGGTGCAGCGCTCCGACGGGCGGCTCGAGATCGTCTCGGTGGCCGAGACCGGCACCGACGCCCTGCTCGTCCACGACGAGAACCGGGCGGACCCCAGCCTGGCCTTCGCCCTGTCCCGGCTGGCTCAGGGCCCCTACGAGCCCACGCCCATCGGCGTCTTCCGGGCGATCGAGCGTCCCGAGTACGGGGCCCAGATGTCCGAGCAGATCACCCAGACCCAGGAGAAGCGCGGCGTGGGCGACATCGCCGCGCTGCTGCGCTCGGGCTCCAGCTGGACCGTCGAGTAGGGGCCCGGGCCCGGTCCGAACGCCCCCGGCGCCAGGACGCGGTCGGGCGGCACCGATGGGGCGGACGCTACGCTGGCGCGGACGAGGAGGGAGCACCGTGCCACGTCTTCGAGGAGCCCCGCGGACTCGACCACCCATGAGGCCACGTTGGCCCTCCCTGCTCGCCTCCGGGCTGGTCGCCGTCATGGTGGCGGGAGCACCACTGATCGGCGGCTTGGGCGGTGGGGCCGCCAGCGCCGCGGCGCGAGGCGCACAAGCGTCATCGGGCGGGTCGTGGACCGTCTACCACGGTGACGCCTCCGGGTCCGGGCTGACCACCTCCATTGCGGCCGTCGACACCTCGACGAGGGCGTGGACGTCCCCCACGCTCGACGGGCAGCTCTACGGAGAGCCTCTGGTCTGGTCGGGTCACGTGTACGTGGCGACGGAGAACGACACGGTGTACGAGCTGTCGTCGTCCACCGGCGCCGTGGTCTGGTCGACCCACATCGCCAGCCCGGTGCCCGCGACGTCGCTTCCCTGCGGTGACATCTCGCCCACCGTGGGCATCACGGGCACGCCGGTCATCGACACCTCGAGGAACGAGATCTTCGTGGTGGCCGACGAACTGGTCGACGGGAGCCCGGCGCACGAGCTGGTCGGCCTGAGCACGACGTCCGGCGCCATCGAGCTCACCCAGGACGTGGACCCGCCCGGCTCCGACCCGGCGGCCCTGCTGCAGCGCACCGGCCTGACCCTCGACGCCGGGCGGGTGGTGTTCGGCATGGGTGGCAACGACGGGGACTGCAGCACCTACCGGGGTCGGGTGGGGGCGGTCAGTGTCACGGGGGGCACACCGATCTTCTTCACCGTCGACGCCGCCGCCGGTGACAGCCAGGGCGCCATCTGGATGGGCGGGGCGGCTCCCACCGTCGACCGCGACCACGACATCTGGGTCGAGGCGGGGAACGGCTCGGTCTACTCGGCCAGTGAGGGGTACGACGACAGCGACTCGGCTCTCGAGCTGTCGAGCAGCCTGACGCTGCTGCAGTATTTCGCGCCGACGACGTGGCCGCAGGACAATCAGGACGACCTCGACATGTCGACGGCTCCGGCGCTGCTCTCCGACGGCCAGGTCGTCGCCGCAGGAAAGTCACAGATCGTGTACCTGCTCAACGGCGCCGACCTGGGTGGCATCGGCGGGCAGGAGGCGACTCTCGGGCCCGTGTGCGGGAACGTCATCGACGGTGGCGACGCGGTGGTGGGGACGACCGTGTTCCTCCCCTGTGTGAACGGGCCGATTGCCGTCCGCGTCAAGGCGTCGCCGCCCGGGCTCACGCTGCAGTGGAGTTCCGGCACCGGTGGTGGTCCGCCGATCGCCGCCGCCGGCCTGGTCTGGACCATCGGGCAGAACGGGACGCTCTACGGGCTCGATGCGTCCACCGGAGCCGTGCGCCAACAGGCGGCGATCGGCGCGCCGGCCAACCACTTCCCGACGCCGAGCGTGGGCGACGGCCTCCTCGTGGCCCCGTCGGCCCAGCAGGTCGTCGCCTTCAGCGCCACCGCCGCCGGCCCCCGGCAGGGCGCCGCCCACACCACGTCCAGGGTCAGGGGATCGCGGAGGCGATCCTCGCACGCAGAGGCGGCTGAGCGATCGTGACGACGGTGCCGGACCGCCCCTGACGCCGTGTCCCGGCGCCGCCGGGCGGCTTTCGATACGCTTTTCCCGGTAGGGGCACAAGGAGAGGGGCAGCGTTCGGATGACCAATCGGAGCGATGTCAAGAGCGGCCAGCCGGGGGGAAGGGCCCGCAGCGCCAAGGCGGGCGCCGCGCTGTCCTCGGGAGTTCTGGGCACGGCCATGATCATGGGGGGTGCCGCGGCGGTGCTGGACGCGGGCCGGGCCCCGGCCCGCCTGCCGACCTCGTCGAACGCCCACGTGGCCCAGGGCCCGGTCATCGACACGGCCTGGACGGCGGCGCAGGCCACGGGCACGCCGGGCGCGGGGGGTGCCGGCACCAATGCGACGCCCGGGGTGGGTGTGCGGGCCGCGGCGGACATGGGGTCCGGCAAGACGATCTCGGTGTCGGTGGCGCCGACCTCGATTCCGGCCAACGGCGTGTCGACGTCGAAGGCGACGGCCGACGTCGTGGCGGGGCCGCCCTACTGCAGCCCCTCGTGTCCCGACCCCGACGCGGACGTCACGTTCACGAGCTCGGACCCGAACGAGAAGATCGGTGCGGTGACCAACAACGGCGACGGCACCTACTCGGCCGTCATCACCTCGTCCACCACGGCGGGAGCGGTCACGATCACCGCCACCGACACCTACGATGCGTCCGCGGCGGCGTCAGCGGCGGCGGCCGCGTCCGCCGTCGACTCGACGATCAGCGCCTCGACCGTCTTGACGCAGACGCCCGGGCCGGCCGCCAAGATCTCCCTGGTGCCGTCGCCCGCCAGCATCCCCGCCAACGGCAGCGCCACCTCTGAGGCCACCGCTACCGTGACCGATGCGTTCGGGAACCCGGTGCCGGGCGATGACGTCCAGATCACCAGCTCGGACCCGAACGAGACGATCAGCGCGGTGACCGACAACGGCAACGGCACGTACTCGGCCACGGTCACCGCGTCGGACACGGTCGGCACCGCGACCCTGACGGCGACGGACGTCTCGGTGACCCCGAACGTGACGACGACGGCGCTCCTCACCCAGACCGCCGTGGCCGCGGCCACCACCACCACGACGACGCCGGCCGCCACCACGACCACCACGCCCGCCCTGGCGGTCACCGGCGCCGCGGTCGACAAGGAAGTCGGCGCCGGTGCCGGCCTCATGGCCCTGGGCGCCGCGCTGGTGGCCTCCTTGCGCCTCCGGCGGCGCCGGCTGGCCCGCAGCAGCCTCGAGCGCTAACGCGGGTGGCCTCCCCGGCCGTCGCGCGCTGGTACCTGCGCCACGTCATCGATGACACCAGCGCCTCCATGGTCTCGTACCGGAGCGACCGCTTTCCCGACGGGTACGTGGCCGACGCCGCGGAGGTGGCCGGCACCGACCTGAGCGGGGACGATCGGCGCTGGCAGGCCCGCTACGACCCCGGAACGGGCCGCCTGCTCAGCGTGCTCCCCAACAGCGGACCGGGCCTGTGGTTCGTCGAGGACCAGGAGCCCGGGGCCGAGCCCCCGGCGGCCTGCCTGATCGGCTTCACGACGCCGCACTACCCGCCGGGAACCGTGGTCTCCAACGACGAGTTCCAGGGCATGCCGGTGGACAGCACGGCGCAGGTGGGAGCCATCCGGCTCTGGGTCGGCACCGGGCAGATCCACGAGATCTACGTCCAGCCCGAGCTCCGCCGGGACGGGGTGGGCGGCGCGCTGGTCCAGGCGGCCGGGGCCTACCAGATCACCGGGGGCCGGCCCCCGATATGGGCCAGCGGGGACCGCACCGACCTCGGTGAGGCCTTCGCCCGCGCCCGGGCCGTGCAGCGGATACAACCCCGTCGCAGCACCGTGGCCCCCATGACGCCCGAGCACCGCCGCCGGGGCGTGCCGGATCGCAACCTCTACCCCGACCCCTGAGGCTCCACGTCCAGGGCGCGGTAGACCATGCCCGTCCGGGGCTTGGGGCTGAAGTAGGTCGTCTTGGGCGGCATGCGCCGGCGCTCGGACGCCCACTGCGAGATCTGCCCGACGGTGACCGGCCGCAGCAGGAGCGCGGCCTGCGCCTCGCCGTCGCGCAGGGCCTCGGTGGCCTCGTCGACGCTGTGGCGGTGGGTCAGTTCGTGGGGCGGGAGGCGGGCGAGGGCCACGGCGACCAGGCTGGAGTCGAGGTCGTCGCCCGCGGCGTCGTAGGCCTCGGCGTGGGGCAGCAGCAGGTAGGCGTCGTCGCCCACGACGAGCGTCAGGGAGTGCGAGTCGGCCAGGGCACCCAGCGTCCGTTCGTCCGCCGTGCCGGCCCGCACGACGTCGAACCACTCCGCGAAGGCCTTGACGATGTCGAAGTCCTCGGGGAGCCCGGTGATCGTCCGATGGATGGCACCCACCGTCAGCTGGTCCTCGGACAGCTCCACGATGAGGGCCAGCACCAGGTCGTAGGGACCGGGCGCATCGCCGTGGGTGGCCCGGCACTCGGCCTGGTACGTGCGCGCCGTCTCGTAGCGGTGATGCCCGTCGGCGATCACCACGGGGGCGGCGGCGACGGCGTCGGCCACCGCGCCGATGGCGTCCCGGTCGCTCAGGACCCACAGCTGGTGCCGCACCCCGTCGTCGTCGTAGGCGTCCGCCACCGGCTCGTCATCGGTCGGGTCGAACGTGGCCGTCAGCCCGGGGCTCATGGAGAGGCCCCAGATGGGGGAGAGGTTGGCCCGGGTGGCCCGGAGGAGGTCGAGCCGGTCGCTCTTGGCCTTGGGCAGGGTCTGCTCGTGGGGGAGGATGTCGCTGTCGGCGCCCGGTTCGGCCAGGCCCAGGGCGCCCATGACGCCGGTGGAGGTCCGTCCCGACCGGTCCGTCATGCGGTACGGGTAGAGGCTGGGCTCGGGGTCGGGCCGGAGTTGGCCGCTCTCCCGCCAGCGGGAGAAGAGCCCGGCCGCCACGGCATAGCGGTCCTGGCCGGCCGACAGGTCGGCCTGGGGCAACTCGACCAGGACCGCGTTGGCGGCGTGGCGGGCCGCCAGGCGCACCCGTTCGGCCGAGGTGATCACGTCGTAGGGCGGGGCGATCAGCTGGTCCAATGGGACGCTCTGCATGGCGTACCGCAGGCCGCGGAACGGTTCGAATCGGGGCATCGGCCAACTCTGGCACACCCGGGAACGGAGCGGGCGGGGCGGCACCCGTAGACTGGGGGGGTGGACGACACGGCAGGTCTGGACCGGGTCCTGACCGCCCCCAATGTGATCACCCTGGTGCGCCTGCTCTGCATCCCCCTGTTCCTGTGGCTCCTCTTCGGGGCCCATCGCCAGTCCCTGGCGGCCGTGCTGCTGGCCGGCCTGGGGGCCACCGACTGGGTCGACGGCTACGTGGCCCGGCGCTATCACCAGGTGTCCACGCTGGGCAAGATCCTCGACCCGGCGGCGGACCGGATCCTGGTGGGCACGGCCGTCATCGCCATCATGGTCTACGGCGCCGTCCCGCTGTGGTTCGGTCTGGCCACCATCGCCCGCGAGGTGCTGGTCTCGGTCATGGTGCTGGCCCTGGCCTCGCTGGGCGCGGCCCGCATCGATGTGTTGTGGGTGGGCAAAGCGGGCACATTTGGACTGATGTTCGCGTACCCGGCCTTCCTTCTCTCCGACGGCACCGCGGCGTGGCAGGGCCCGATCCGGATCGTGGCCTGGGTGGCCGGCCTGGGCGGCCTGACCCTGGCCTGGATCGCCGCCGCCAGCTATGTGGCCCCCGCCCGTACGGCGTTCCGCGAGGGGCGGGCGGCCCGGCGGAGCACGGTGTGAAGGCCGTCATCATGGCCGGGGGCGAAGGCACCCGGCTGCGCCCGCAGACCTCCAACCTGCCCAAGCCGATGCTGCCGCTGGTGGGGCGGCCCATGATGGAGCACATCGTCTCCCTGCTGCGGCGGAACGGCGTGACCGACATCGTGGTCACCCTCGCCTTCCTGCCCAACGCCATCCGGAACTACTTCGGTGACGGCTCCGAGCTCGGGGTGCGCATGGTGTATGCCACCGAGGAGACGCCGCTGGGCACGGCCGGGTCCGTGCGCAACGCGCGCGACGAGTTGACCGAACGCTTCCTGGTCATCTCCGGCGACATCCTGACCGACGTCGACCTGACCGCGGTGGTGCAGTTCCACGCCAAGAACAACGCGCTGGCGACGCTGGCCCTGTGCTCGGTCGACAACCCGCTGGAGTTCGGCATCGTCATCACCCGCGAGGACGGCAGCGTCGAGCGGTTCCTCGAGAAGCCGGGCTGGGGTCAGGTGTTCAGCGACACCATAAACACGGGGATCTATGTCCTCGAGCCCGAGATCTTCGACCTCATCCCCGACGGCCGATCCGTCGACTTCTCGGGCGAGGTCTTCCCGGCGGCGCTCGAGGAGGGGAAGCCCGTCTTCGGCTACGTCGCTACGGGCTACTGGGAGGACGTGGGCACCACGGCGGCCTACCTCAAGGCGCATCAGGACATCCTCGACGGCAAGGTCGGGGTCGAGATGACGGGCTTCGAGCTGCGCCCGGGGATATGGCTGGGCAAGGGCTCGTCGATCGACACGTCCGCCCGGATCGACGGGCCGGCCTTCATCGGGGAGAACTGCACCGTCGACCAGGATGCCGTGCTGGGTGCCTACACCACCCTGGGTGCCAACGTCCGCATCTCCGAGCGCGCCGAGGTGCGGCATTCGGTCATCGGCGAGAACTCGTACCTGGGGCCGTCGGCCCGCGTCGAGGGAGCCGTACTGGGGCGTTCGTGCGACCTGCGACACGGCGCCCGCTGCGAGCCGGGGTCGGTCGTGGGAGAGGACTGTCGCATCGGGGCCAACGCCGCCGTGCGGGGCGGCGTCAAGGTGTACCCCTCCAAGGTGGTCGAGGCCGGGGCCCAGGTGAACGCCTCCATCGTCTGGGAGTCCAGCGCGGCGCGAACGCTCTTCGGCCGGGAGGGCGTGCGCGGCATCGCCAATGTGGACATCAGCCCGGAGCTGGCCGTACGGCTGGCCAAGGCGTGGGCCTCGACGCTCGAGAAGGGGGCCTTCATCACCACGTCGCGCGACACCAGCCGGGTGGCTCGTGTCCTCAAGCGCGCCCTGATGGTCGGCTGCAACTCGGTCGGGGTCAACGTCACCGATCTGGAGGTGGCCACCATCCCGGTGACGCGCCATCACATCCGCACCCGGGGGGGCCAGGCCGGCCTGACGGTACGGCTGAGCCCGGACGACCCGCAGTCGGTGGTCATCCGCTTCTTCGACCAACAGGGGCTTGACCTCTCCGAGAACGAGCAGAGGCGGATCGAGCGGCTCTTCCACCGCGAGGAGTTCCGACGGGTGACCGCCGGCGACATCGGGGACATCGAGTTCTCGCCGCGTGCGGTCGAGCACTATACGGCCGATCTGGTCGACGCGTTCGATCTGCGGGCAGTGCCGACGCGCGACCTCAAGCTCGTGCTGGACCTGTCCTACGGGGCCGGGAGCTTCGTCATGCCGAACCTGCTGTCCAAGGTCGGCGCGGACGTGTTGAGCATCAATCCCTACGCGCATACCGCCGGCATGATCGCCGTGGACCATGCCACCAGTACGGGACAGGTGGCCGACGCCGTGCGCAGCTCGGGTGCCGACCTGGGCGCGGTGATCGACGCCGGCGGTGAGCACCTCACCCTGATCGACGGCACCGGGAAGGTGCTGTCCAACGACGAAGCGCTCATGGCGTATCTGGAACTGATCACGGCGGCGGAGGGCGCGGTGCGGGTGGCGCTGCCGGTGACCGCCAGCACGCAGGCCGAGCGGCTGTGCGCGGAGCGGGGAGTCGAGGTGCTCGCCACCGCGCTGTCCCCTTCGGCGCTGATGGAGGTGGCCGCCTCGGGCGGGGTGGCCTTCGCGGCGGACCAGGAGGGCGGGTACATCTTCCCGCGGTTCCTGCCGTCGTTCGATGCCGCGGCCGCCCTGGTGGAGATCATCGCCCTCCTGGGGCGGGCCTCCGAGACGCTGGCCGAGGTGGCCCGTCGGGTACCCGAGATCCCGATCCTGCATTCGGAGGTGGAGACGCCTTTCGAGCAGAAGGGCCTGGTCATGCGCACGCTGATGGAGCAGGTGGACGGGGAGTCCGACGTGGTCCTGATCGACGGGATCAAGGTGCGCTCGGCCGCGGGGTGGGTGTTGCTCGTGCCCGACCCCGAGGAACCCTCGACGCATCTGTGGGCCGAAGGAGAGGACTGGGCCGCCTCGGCGCGGCTGACCGAGGACTACGTGGACCGGCTGCACGACATCCTGATGTAGCCGCCCGGGCGTGTCGCGGCACGCCCGGGCCCTGGGCAGCGCGGCGGCGGTCGGATAGGGTCGGCCGTCATGAACGTTCCTGACGATCTCCACTATTCGACCGAGCACGAATGGGTACGCGTCGACGGGTCACGGGCGCGGATCGGCATCACGGACTTCGCCCAGGACGCGCTGGGCGACATCGTCTACGTCGACCTGCCCGAGGTGGGGGCCGAGGTGACGGCGGGTGGCACGCTCGGCGAGGTGGAGTCGACCAAGTCGGTCTCGGAGATCTACGCGCCGCTGTCGGGCACCATCGCCGCCATCAACGACGCGCTCTCGCAGACGCCCGAGCGGATCAACGACGATCCCTATGGGGAGGGCTGGATCTGCGAGCTGGATCTGGCCGACGGCAGCGGCACCGAGGCCCTTCTCGACGCCGGGGCCTATCGCGACCTGACCGCCGGATGACCGCCGGGTGACCCCGAGTCCGCCGCTTGACCCCGAGTGCGCCGCTTGACCCGAGTGCGCCGATTGAGCACGGCTATCGCCGGATGGCCGCCGGATGACCGCGGGATGACCGCGGGATGACCGCCGATTGAGCGCCGATTGAGCACGGGATGAGGGGCGGGCAACCCCCGCCCTCGCGTCAGGGATGCCGCCCCGTGGTGTGGGCTACCGTGGTCGCCGTGTTCTGTCACAACTGCGGGCATCGGAACCCCGAGGGTGTGAACTTCTGTTCCTCCTGCGGGAACGCGTTGGCCACGGGTGGTGATGACGCCACGGTCACCCTGCACCCGACGGTGGACCACGGCGACGGTACCGAGTTGAGCCCCTCGGTCACGCTGAACGAGGTGCCGCCAGGCTCGGGCGTCCTGGTGGTCACCCGAGGACCTAATGTGGGTGCCCGCTACCTGTTAGGAGATGGAGTGACCCAAGCCGGGCGCCACCCCGACAGCGACATCTTTCTCGACGACATCACGGTGTCCCGCCGCCACGCCGAGGTGGGCAAGGACGAGGACGGCACCTTCGCCATCGCCGACGTGGGCTCCCTCAACGGCACGTACGTGAACCGGGAGCGCATCGACCGGGCCCGGTTGGCCCCACAGGACGAGGTGCAGATCGGAAAGTTCAAGCTGGTCTTCCTGGTGGCTGGTGCCCAGTGAGCAGCCGTTCGTATCTCTCCATCGGCGACGTCCTGACGCTCTTGCGCGAGGAGTTCCCCGACGTCACCATCTCCAAGATCCGCTTCCTCGAGAGCCAGGGCCTGGTCAACCCCGAACGCTCGCCCTCGGGCTATCGCAAGTTCTTCGAGCACGACGTGGAGCGCCTGCGCTGGGTCCTGCGTCAGCAGCGTGAGCACTTCCTCCCGCTGAAGGTCATTCGGGACCGGCTGGACGCCGGCGACCTCAGCGAGGGGGACGAGGCCAGCGAGGCCGGGGTCGTCCGCGGCAACGGAGTGGTCTCGCCGCCGGCTCACGCCGCCGCCGGGGTCAATGGTGGTGTCGCCGCCCGGTCCCGAGCCCGGGGCGGGACCGCGGGGGTGGGCCGGGGTGACGCGAGCTCCCAGGCCGCGCCCGGCCGTGCCGAGGCACAGGCGGTCCAGGCCGACAACGAGGCCATGGCGCGCATTCTGGCCGACGCCTCGCGCCGAACGGCCATGATCCCCGAAAGTGGCGAACGCGGCCCGTTGCACGTGGTGCCGGATCCCCCCGCGGTGGCCGCCGACGTGAGCGGGCCGCCAACGGCACCACCGCCTGACCACTCCGGTGCGGCCCCGTCGCGCCATCGGGACGTCGAGCCGCGTCACGCCGCGGAGGCTCCCGTTCCCGTCGCCAAGGCGCCCTCGGCACGCGACCTGGAATCGCCGGCTCCCAAGTCCCCGGCCCGGGCCGCGGCCGGCGGGGGTGTGGGGGCCGGATCGCCACCACCGGCCAAGGCCGAGCCCCCGGCACGGACGGGGCCGGGGCCGGGGAGGAGCACCCCGGCGGGCGGCCGGCCGGGAGGTCTTGGCGCGGGAGGGCCTGGCGCGGGAGGGCCTGGCGCGGGAGGGTCGGGCTCCTCGTCGATGGTCACCGGCGCCAGCTTGACGGCCGAGGAGCTCTGCGCCGCCACCGGATTGTCGGACGCCGAGCTCTCCGGCCTGCAGGGATTCGGGCTGATGGAGCCCGTGATGGTGGCGGGAATTCCCACCTTCGACGAGGACGCCCTGACCGTGGCCAACCTGGCCGCCGATTTTCGCAAATTCGGCATCGAGGCGCGTCATTTGCGCCTGTACCGGAACGCGGTCGATCGTGAGGTCGGGTTGATTGAGCAGGTCATCATCCCTTTGCTCCGCCAGCGCAACCCCGAATCGCGCCAGAAGGCGCTCGACGCCGCGGAGGAGCTGGGGACCCTGGGCCAGACCATGCGGGCCACCTTGCTGCGGTCGGCCTTGCGCCGGCACGTGGGGGGCTGACCGCGCCGGGGTCTTCGGGCGCTACATTTCACTCATGGTCCGAGTCATGCTGCGAGCCGTCAGGGTGGACCTGCAGTCCAACACCCCGGTCCTGCTGCTGCAGGAGACCGGCGGCGAGGGCCGCACCCTGCCCATCTTCATCGGGAATCCCGAAGCGACGGCCATTGCCTACGCCCTCCAGGGCGTCACGATGCCGCGACCCCTCACCCACGACCTCATGCGGGACGTGCTGGGCGCCCTCGACGTCAGCGTGGAACGTGTGGTCATCAGCGAGCTCCGCGCCTCGACCTACTTCGCCGAGTTGCACCTGGTCCACGGGGACGAGACGACCGTCGTCTCGAGCCGCCCGTCCGATGCGGTGGCGGTGGCCGTGCGCACCGAGACCCCGCTCTTCGTCCAGGACGAGCTGATGGAGGCCGAAGGCATCATCCTCGCCATCGACAACGAGGAGGAGGAGGACGAAGAGATGGTCGACGAGTTGGCCGAGCAATTCCGCGAGTTCCTCGACACGGTCCGGCCGGAGGACTTCAGCGGCTGAACGCGCCGCGGACCACGCGGTGCGTCAGCGGGGCTCGACCAGTATCCGCCCCCGCGTGGCGCCGTCCAGCATGCGGTCGAGGGCGACGCTCAGACCGTCGAGGCCGATCACCCCACTCACCACGTCCTCGCAGTGGCTCATCGGGAACTCCTCGCCCATGGTGGACCACAGCTGGCGCCGCTCGGCGATGGGTGTGGCCACCGTGTCGATGCCCAGGAGCGCCACGCCGCGCACGATGAAGGGGTACACGGTGGAGGAGAGCTCGTTGCCGCCGGTCAATCCGCTCGCCGCCACCGCGCCGCCGTAGCACACCGTGCGCAGGGCTTCGGCCAGCGCGAGCCCGCCGACGCAGTCGACCACGGCGCCCCACAGCTGCGGCCCGAGGGTCCGGCCGTCGTCGGGGCTGAACTGGCGCCCCACCACGCGGGCGGCTCCCAATTGCCGGAGGTACTCGTGCTCGGCCTCCTTGCCCGACGAGGCCACCACCTCGTAGCCGCGGTGGGCCAGCAGGGCCACCGCGGTGCTGCCCACGCCACCGGAGGCGCCGGTGACCAGTACCGGTCCGTCCTCGGGGACCAGGCCGTGCTGTTCGAGCCGGTGCAGGGACAGGACGGCCGTGAAGCCGGCCAGCCCGATGATGGCGGCGTTGCGGCACGACACCGAGGCCGGCAGGGGCACCACCCAGTCGGCCGGCACCCGGGCATAGCCGGCGAACCCGCCGTGGTGGGCCACCCCGAAGTCGTAGCCCTGCACCAGGACGGCCTGGCCCGGGGGCAGGGTCGGGTCGCCGCTCTCCTCGATGGTGCCGGTGCATTCCACGCCCGGGATGAGCGGGAAGCCCCGCGCCACCCGGTTGCCCGGACGGGTCACCATGGCGTCTTTGAAATTGAGGGCGGACCACTCGACCTTGACCAGGACGTCGCCTTCGGGCAGTTCCCGCTCGGACAGCTCCACGATGTCCGCCCGGATCACGGCACCCATTTGCGACAGGCGGTAGGCGGGGAAGCGCACCATGTCACTGTAGAAGCCCGGAGCGAACCCGCAGGGCCGGGCGCTACCGTCGTTCCGATGCCCAGCGTCCCCTTCGGCTACTGGCCCTCTCCGCTGCGGGCCGAGGACGCCGCAGCGGGGCGGGTCTCCCTCTCCGAGCTGGGCTCCGACGGGAGCTCGCTGTACTGGTTGGAGTCGAGGCCATCGGAGAAGGGCCGGGTGGTCCTCGTCCGGGACCACGGCGGCACCGTGGTCGACCATTCACCGCCCGGCGTGAGCATTCGCAGCCGGGTGCACGAGTACGGCGGGGGGGCCTGGTGCCTCGTGCCGGGGGGCGCTCCGGGCACCTTCGCCTATGTCGATCTGGACGGGCAGCGGGTCTGGCTGATGCAAGCCGGCTCGACCGGGCCGACCGCGTTGACCGACCGACCTCCCGAGGGCGAAGTCTGGGCCCACGGCGGGTTGAGCGCCTCGGCGGACGGCGCCTGGGTGGTGGCGGTGCGCGAGGCCCACCGCGCCGACCGCCCCGGCCCGTACCACGGCGTGGTGGCCCTCGGGACCCGGCCGGACAACCGGGGCGAATCGCTACTGGTCGAGGGACACGACTTCTACGGCGCCCCGCGACTCAACGCCCGGGGGGATCGGGTGGTCACCGTGACGTGGGATCACCCCGACATGCCCTGGGACGCCTCCTCGGTCGTCGTCACCCCGATCGCCCCGCGGCGCGACGGACCCACCGCCCCGGTCCGCCTGGCCCCGGCGGGCGCCTCGTGGAGGGTGGCCGGAGGGCCCGACGAGTCGGTGGGGCAGCCGGCCTGGCGGGACGACGGCAGCCTGCGCTATGTCTCGGATCGACGTGGCTGGTGGCAGCCCTACCTCCACCCGGGCCGCGGCGACGGTGATGACGAGGGTCCCGCCACCGACGAGGTGGCCGAGTTCCACGGCCCCGACTGGGCCCTCGGGCAGTCCACCATGGCCGAACTTCCCGACGGAGCGCTCCTGGCCCGTCGCACCGCGGGCGGGCGGGACGCGTTGGTGCGCCTGCGGGGCGCCGGCCGCGCGCCCGTGGTGGTGGCCCAGCCGTGCGTGACCATCACCGCTGTGTGCCGGCACGGGGAAGGCGCGGCCTACATCGGTGGCGCGCCGGACGGGCCCGACGACGTGTGGGTGCTGCCCGCAGCGGACCGGGCGCCGCGCCCGCTCCACCTGCGGCGGTCCCCGGCCCTCGCCCCGCCCGACGTCTCGGTGGCCGAGCCCTTCTCCTTGCGGGGGCGTTCGGGGCGCCCGGTCTACGGCGTCCTGTACCCACCGACCCTGGCGGGGACGACGGGACCCCCGGGCGCTCTTCCCCCGTTGATCGTCTCCTGCCACGGCGGCCCGACCGCGTCGAGCGGCTCCGGCTTCGACGTCACGACCCAGTACTTCACGAGCCGCGGCTTCGCCGTGGCACGGGTGGACTACGCCGGGAGCACGGGCTACGGGCGGGCCTACCGGTGCTCGCTCTGGGGCCAGTGGGGGGTGGCCGATGCCGAGGACTGTGTGGACGCGGCGCGCCATCTGGTCGAGCAGGGCCTGGTGGACGGGGCCCGCATGGCCATCCGGGGCGGGAGCGCCGGCGGGTTCACCGCGCTCAACGCCCTGGCGGCCGGCGAGGGGTTCGCCGCCGCCGTGGCCCTCTACGGGGTGACCGACCTGGTCGGGCTGGCGGCCACCAGCCAGGACTTCGAGTCCCGCTACCTCGATCACCTCATCGGCCCGCTGCCCGGGAGCCGGCCCGTCTACGAGGCCCGCTCCCCGGTGCGGCGGGTGGCGTCGATGGAGGGCTCGGTGCTCCTGTTACAAGGGACCGAAGACCCCGTGGTCCCGCCGGCCCTGGCCGAGCGCTTGCGCGATGCGCTGCGGGCGGCGGGCCGGCGTTGCGTCGTGCGCTTCTTCGAGGGCGAGGGCCACGGTTTCCGGCGGGCGGAGACCCTGGTTGCGTGCCTGGAGGAGGAGCTGGCCTTCTACCGGGTCGAGCTCTCGCTCTGAGCGCCCGGGCGGGAAAATGCCTCCGGCTCGACCGTGCTATGTCAGGCTGTAGGGACTGCAATGTCGATCTCAGTCTCACGGCGTGATGCCGAGCGGAGCGTGACCCGGCGGGCCCTGGCCCGCCTGTCGGCCGTGGGCCCCGAGGCCGGCGACGCCCTCCTCTACGGGGCCTCCGCGGTCTTCGCCCTGGTCATCATCTCGTTCTCCACCTTGGCCCTGTACCGCCAATGGGGAGAACTGGCCCTGGGCCCGTTCCTCTTTGGCACCGTCGTCTCCACCGTCCTGGCGCTGGTAGTGGCCCGGCGCCGGGCCGGCGCTGCCGCCGAGCCCACCCGAGCGGACCGGGTGCTGCGGTGGGCCTGGACGGCCCGCGTGGCCGTCGCCGCCTGCGTGTTCTTGGGGGCCACCGTCATCCCGCTCGCCCTCGAGATCCTTTGGCGCAGCGACGGCGACCCCGGGTCACACTTCCAGCCCGAGGTCCAGACCATCGAGCGAGGCGGCCAGACGGTGGCCAAGCACAAGGACCCCTACCACGAGGTCACCAACGTGCACTTCAAGGTCGTCTACCGCGTCCCGGGTCAGCCGACGTACGAGGGCTTCTTCCCCTACCTCCCCCTCATGACGGTGTTCGGCCTCCCCAGCGCGAGCCACCACGGCGTACGGCTGACCGACGCCCGCATCTTCTTCAGTCTGGCCACCCTGGCGGTGACGGGAGCGGCCATGGCGCTGTGCGCGTCGGACAAGCGGCGCAAGATGCGCGCCGTCCAGGTCATCGCCATCCTGCCCACCGCCGCGCTGCCGTTGGCCACCGGCGGCGACGACATGCCGGTGGTGGCCTTCTTGTTGTTGGCCATGGTGCTGGCCCAACGACGCCAGCCCTTTGCCTCGGGCATCGTGCTGGGGGTGGTCTCGGCCATGAAGTTCACCGCCTGGCCCCTGGCCGCGCTGGCCCTCTTCGCGGCGCGGGACCGTCAGGGCGCCCGGCGGCCCGGACGGATGCTGCTCGGCATGCTGGTGGTGGCCGTTCCGGTCATCGTGCCGTTCGCGCTGCGCGGCCCGTGGGCCTTCTTCGACAACGTCGTGCTGTTCCCGCTCGGCCTCTCGGGCGTCAACTCGCCTGCGGCCAGCCCCCTGCCCGGGCACCTGCTCGTCACCGCCTTCCCCTTCCTCCACCGGGCGCTCCCCGTTGCGGTGGGCTTCGTCGGCGGCGCCATACTGGCCATCCACCTCGTCCGACGACCCCCGCAGACGGCGTCGCAGGTCTGCACGTTGGGCGGCATCGTGATGGCGGTGATCATCCTGTTGGCCCCGGCCACGCGGATCGGCTACCTGCTGTACCCCATCAACTTCTTCG
>JBKQIP010000035.1:0-2713 GCA_052148295.1 Acidimicrobiales bacterium | reverse complement strand
CCTCCCGCTCCGGGCGATGCTCCAGTCGGCCAAGACGAGATGAGCCGGCCCGCCCGTTCGCCCGGCGCCTCATTGCCACCGGGTTGACGCCTCTCGGCACTAGCGTTTCGGGGTGATGAGCGTCGATCTCGAAGAGCTGCTCAACGCCTTCAAGCGACAGCACCCGTGCTGCAAGACGGTCACGGTCCGGCTGGAGACGATCTGTATCGGCGGTGAGCCCAACTGCCTCCAGCGCGTGTCGAGCTTCCTCACCACCCACGACATGCAGGCTCGGCGTACACCGAACGGGCTGGAGTTCACGGCGGAGGACCTGGCGCGCGCGGTCGAGATCTACGATCGAGAGAGCATGTGATCGGGCCCCTCCTGCCAGCGGGCCATGGCCCACAGCAGGTCGGAGAGGCGGTTCAGGTACGGCAGGACGTAGGACCCCTCCACCGGGTGGGGCACCGCTAGCCGCTCGGCCCGGCGCACGATCGTCCGGGCCAGGTCGAGCGCCGCGGCGGGGCGGTTCTCGCCCGGGACGGTGAAGTCACTCGGGATGTCCGGCCGCCCGCGCAGCTCGTCGATCGCCCCCTCCAGTGCCAGCACCATCTGCTCGGTCACCAGCGACGCCCCCGGCTTCAACTTGTGCCTGTTCTCCGGGGCCGTGGCCACCTCGGCCATCAGCACGTAGAGCTCTCGCTCCAGGGCGGCCAGCCGCTGGTTGAGCTCTGACCCGGGTGCCGATTCGGCCCGGGCCAGGCCCAAGGCCGCCTGGGCCTCGTCCACTGCGCCGTTGATCTCAATGGGAGCCGAGTCCTTGCGCACCCGTCCTCCGAAGTAGAGGCCCGTGGTCCCGTCGTCGCCGGTCTTGGTGTAGATCTTCGGCGTCATCATGGCGATGCTAGCGGGGGCGTCACGGAATGCCAGGTAGTCGCCTGTATCCTTGGTGTGATCATGACGTCCTCCCCGGAACTGCTTGGTCGCCTCGACCCCGCCGCGTCCACCTATCTCCAGGCACTGCGCGAGAGGGTGGTGATCTTCGACGGTGCCATGGGCACCAACCTGCAGCTGCTTGGGCTGAGCCCCGAAGACTTCGGCGGTCCCGACCTCGAAGGCTGCAACGAGTACCTCATCGTCACCCGACCGGACCTGATCGCCGAGGTTCACCGCTCCTTTTACGCCGTGGGCTGTGACGTGGTGGAGACCGGTACCTTCGGCTCGTCCCCGGTGGTGCTGGCCGAGTACGGGCTGGCCGACCGCGCCCGTGAGATCAGCCGTACCGGAGCGGAGATCGCCCGGTCGGTCGCCGCCGAGTTCAGCACACCCGGGCGCCCCCGCTGGGTGGCGGGGAGCATGGGCCCGGGAACCAAATTCCCCACCCTAGGCCAGCTCTCCTACGCCGACCTGCGCGACGCCTACGAAGTGCAGGCTCTCGGTCTGCTGGAGGGCGGCGCCGACTTCCTGCTCATCGAGACGGTGTTCGACCTGCTCTCGGCCAAGTCGGCCATAAACGGCGCCCGCCGGGCCATGGTGGCGCTCGACCGGGTCGTCCCCCTCCAGGTCCAGGTGACGATCGAGTTGACCGGGCGCATGCTGCCCGGCACGGAGATCGGCGCCGCCCTGACCGTGCTGAGCGCCATGCAGGTCGACGTGGTGGGCCTCAACTGCGCCACCGGTCCGGTCGAGATGTGCGAGGCGCTGCGCCATCTCTCCTCGGCCAGCCTGGTCCCGATCTCCTGCATCCCCAACGCCGGCCTCCCCTCGGTGGTCAACGGCAAGATGCACTACGACCTGACCCCGGGCGAGCTGGCCGACCACCTGCACCGCTTCGTCACCGAGTTCGGGGTGGCCGCCATCGGTGGTTGTTGTGGCACCACACCGGAGCACTTGGCCGCGGTGGTCGAGCGGTGCGCCGACGCCACCCCCGCCCTCCGCACGCCGGTCGAGGAGCCCTCGGCCGCCTCCATCTACACCGCGGTCCCCTTCCGTCAGGACACGTCGTTCCTCGTGGTGGGCGAGCGCACCAACGCCAACGGCTCCAAGCGGTTCCGCGAAGCCATGCTCGAAGGCGACTGGGACACCTGCGTGACCATGGCCCGGGACCAGATAAAAGAGGGCGCACACGTGATCGACGTGTGCGTCGACTACACCGGGGCCGACGGCGTGTCCGACATGACCGAGGTGGCCAGCCGGTTCGCCACCCAGGCCAGCGTGCCGCTCATGGTCGACTCGACCGAGGGCCCGGTGGCCCGCGCCGCCCTGGAGTGGATCGGCGGGCGTCCCATCCTCAACTCGGTCAACCTGGAAGAGGGCGACGGTGCCGGCACCCGGCTCGATACGTTCCTCCGCCTGGCCCGCGAGTTCGGCGCCGCGGTGGTGTGCACCTGCATCGACGAGGAGGGTCAGGCCCGAACCGCCGAGTGGAAGCTGCGCGCGGCGCGCAACATCCGCGACATCGCCGTCGAGCGCTACGGCCTCGCCCCCGAGGACCTCCTCTTCGACCCGTTGGCCCTCCCCCTCTCCACCGGCATGGAGGAGAGCCGCAACGACGGGATCCAGACCATTGAGGGCATCCGGGCCATCAAGGCTCAGCTACCCGGCGTCTCGACCATCCTGGGCCTGTCCAACGTCTCCTTCGGCCTCAATCCGGCGGCACGCCAGGTCCTCAACTCGGTCTTCCTCCACGAGTGCGTGGAGGCCGGTCTCGACGCAGCCATCGTGCATGCTTCGA
>JBKQIP010000034.1:0-6851 GCA_052148295.1 Acidimicrobiales bacterium | reverse complement strand
ACAGGACCGTGCCCTCGTCCGTGGCGGCGGCGAAGAGGGGGTCCCAGGCCCTCGAGTGGATGCTGGGCATCCCGAGCGCCTCGGGGTTCTCCGAGAAGGTCACCGCATGACAGCCCTTGGCGGCCAGACGCCTGATCTCCTTGGCGGCCAGCTCGGCGTCGAAGAGGGGGAGGATGCCACAGGGGATGAACCGGTCGGGGTAGGCCCCGCACCACTCGTCGACGTGCCAGTCGTTGTAGGCCCGGATCATGACCTCGTTGACGTGGGGGTCGGGGCCCTGGTTGAGCACCTGGCCGGAGAACCCGGTCCAGTTCGGGAAGTTCAGCCCGGCCAGCTGGCCCCCGGCGTTCATGTCCCGCACCCGCTGGTGCACGTCGTAACAGCCCGGGCGCATCTCCTCGTAACGGCTGGCATCAATGTTGAAGTACTCGGGGGATTTGCCGGCGACGGCGTTGAGGCCGAGATTCCGGCCACGGAGGTTGCCGTAGTACCACTGCTGCACGCCGCCGTCCTCCTCGACGACACGCGGGGCGAGGTCCTTGTACTTCGCCGGCAGGTGCTGCTCGAACATGTCCGGTGGCTCGGCGATGTGGTCGTCCACGCTGATCAGGATCAGGTCATCGGTGTGCATGGTGCGACGTCCCCCGTGTGCCGGTGCTCGAGACACGTCCACCGTGTCACGGTTTGTCCCGGTGTGTCCCGGTTGTACAGACGACGTGTAGGCACCCCCGCGCCGACGTGCCGCCACAGGGGCACCAGCCCCGTGCGGCCGGGGGGCGACAGGTGCCGTCGCCCGGGGCTACTGTGCGGTCCACTCGGTACGGTCCACCGGTGCCGGTCACACCGCGGCGTGCGAAGGATGCGCATGGCCGGGGAGAGCCGCGGTCGTCGCGGGGAAGGGGGCAATGTGGAAGATCTCGAAGGCAAGGTGGCCCTGGTGACCGGGGCCAGCCGTGGTGTCGGGGCGGCGACGGCGCTGGCCCTGGCCGAGGCCGGGTGCGACGTGGCCTGCGCCGCCCGGGCCACCGAGCGCAGTCCCCAACGCACCGCGGGCACCATCGACGAGACGGTCCGCCAGATTGAGGCGACGGGCCACCGTGCTCTGGCCGTCCCCACCAACCTGGCCGTCGATGACGAGGTGATCGCCATGGTTGCGGCCACCAAGGAGCACTTCGGACGCCTCGACATCCTCATCAACAACGCGGCGATCACCTTCGTCGGCGACCTCGAGATCCCCCTCAAGCGCTACGACCTCATCATGCAGGTCAACCTGCGTGCGCCGCTCATCGCCATCAATGCGGCCACCCCCTTCATGCGTGAGCAGGGGGGCGGCAGTATCGTCAACGTCTCCTCGGTGGCCGCCCTCTACCCGCATCCCGCCCTCCTGGCCTACGGCATCTCCAAGATCGGCCTCGAGCGTCTGACGGTCGACGCGGCTCGACAGCTGGCCGAGGCCAAGATCGCCGTCAACTGCTTCCGCATCGACATCGGCGTGGCCTCCGAAGGGTTCGTGGCCAACACGCCCGGCGCCGACCACTCCCGCTGGGAGCCCTCCGCCGTGGCCGCCGAGGGCATCGTGTGGATGGTGCGCCAGCCCCACTCCTACTCGGGCCACCGCGAGAGCATGTTCGCCCTGCGCCACCGCGAGGGCATCATGGCGAGCAGGATCGCCGAGCCGGTCACCGAGGCCCCGCCCACCGAGCTGTACGACGGGCTCGTCGAGCAGGCGAGCGAGAGCTTCTTCGAAGAGCCCTACCCGGACGCCGGCGGGGCAGAAGGGGGCGGAGGGTGAAGATCGCACTCTCGCTCGGGGCGCTGAACCCGAGCCTGTGGGTCGAGGCGACCGAGGAGGCCGACCGGCTGGGCTACGAGTCGATATGGCTGCCCGAGCACCTGGTGATCCCCGTGGCCATGGAGGGCAGCCCTCATGCCGGCCAAGAGCACCCGCCGATCCCCTCCAACGTGCCGGTCTTCGACGCCCTGGCCTACCTGTGCTTCCTGGCCGGAAGGACGGAGCAGATCCACTTCGGCACCCAGGTCTACAACATCGGCCTGCGGCACCCCTTCGTGGTGGCGCGGGCCATCACCACCTTGGACGTCGTGTCGGGGGGGCGGGTGGAGTTCGGAATCGGGGCGAGCTGGCTGCGGGCCGAGTGGGAGGCGGTCGGACTGGACTTCGACAGCCGCGGCCGGCGGGTGGACGAGGCCATCGGCGTGTGCCAGCGCCTGTGGAACGAGGAGGTCGTCGAGCACCACGGCGAGTTCTTCGACTTCGGGCCGGTCATGTTCGAGCCCAAGCCGACCCACCGTCCCTGGCCGCCGCTCCACATCGGCGGGGACGGTGCCGCGGCGATCCGGCGCGCCGCCACGGTGGGCGACGGCTGGATCCCGATGAACCACACCATTGAGGAGATCCCGGCCGACGCGCTGCGCATCGCCCGCCTCCGGGCCGATGCGGGCCGGCCCGGTTCGACCGAGATCACCCTGTCCGCCGCCGGCGATCTCGACGACCTGCGCCGCGCCGCCGACGCGGGAATCGGCCGGGCGATCGTCAAGCCGTGGCGGTCCAGCAAGGACGCGATCTCGAGCATGCGGCGATTCGCCGAGGAGGTCCTACCGGCGGCAAGCGCGCACCCGGTCACCGTGCCCACCGCCTGAGGTGCCGTGCCCACCGCCTGAGGCCGGGCGCTAGGCGCGTATCTCGATCCCCTACGCGCTTATCTCGATCCCGAAGTAGCGCTCGAAGATCTCGTCGCCTTCGAGCTCGTCGGCCGATCCCGTGAACACGACCTCACCGCGGTTGAGCAGGCAGGCCAGGTCGGCCAGGGCGAGGGCGCGGGTGACGTACTGCTCGACCAGGAGCACCGAGACCCCCGACGAGGAGATCTGCGCCAGGGTGTCGAAGATGCGGTCCACGATGATGGGGGCGAGCCCCAGGGAGGCCTCGTCGACGACCACGATCTTGGGGTCCGAGGCGAGCGTCCGCACCAGGGACAGCATCTGCTGCTCCCCGCCACTGAGGCTCCCCGCCATCTGCTTCAAGCGGGTGGCGAGCGCGGGGAAGGAGGTCACCGCCTGCTCAATGGTGGCCGACTCCTTCCCCTTGGGCGACTGGAGGATCAGGTTGTCCTTCACCGTCAGCGAGGGGAAGATCCCCCGCCCCTCGGGGAGGCTGCACATGCCCTTGCGCGACATGTAGTACGGACGCTTCCCGGTGACGTCCTCCCCGTCGAGTACGACCCGCCCGCTCATGGGCTTGATGATGCCCGAGGCCACCCGCAGGAGCGTCGTCTTGCCGGCCCCGTTGGGCCCGAGGAGGGCCAGGACCTTGGAGTCGGGGACGATCAGGCTCACGTCGCGCAGCACCACCGTGTCGCCGTAGCCGGCCGTGATGTGCTCCAGCTCTAACACTCAGGTCCCCCCTCTCGCCTGCGCCACTCGGTCCTCATGCCGGCTCGACGACGCCTTCGCTGACCGCGGCCTGGCCGTTCCCGCCGGCGCCATCGGCGATGCCGGCCGCGGCCGCCACGCTCTCGGAGCCGAGATACGCGGCGCGCACGACGTCGCTGGCCAGCATCTCGTCCGGGCTGCCCTCGAAGACCAGGCGCCCGAAGTCGAGCATGTAGATGTGGGCGCACACCTGTCGCACCAGCGCCATGTCGTGCTCTACGAGCAGGATCCCGGTGCCGCGCTCGGCCACCACCCCGGTCAGCACGTTGCCGAACTGGACCGTCTCGGTGGCGTCGAGCCCGGCGGAGGGCTCGTCGAGGAGAAGCAGGTCGAAGGGCCCCGCCAGCACACGGGCCAGCTCGACCAGGCGGCGCTGGCCGGTGGGGAGGAGGCCGGCCTGGACGTCGGAGAGCCGGCCGATCCCGGTCAGCTCCATCGCCTCGTCCACCGCCCGCTGCACCACGCCGCGATCGCGACGTCGCGCCACCAACTGGGTGATGGGGTTGGCCCCGGCCAGGGCGGCTTCGCGCCCCAGCACCACGTTCTCGCGTACGGAGAGCGAGTTGAACAGCTCGGCCTTCTGGAACGTCCGCCCGAGCCCGAGGCGCGATCGCCCGGCCGGCCCCATGCCCGTGACGTCGCGATCGTGCAGGAAGACCCTGCCTGCGGTCGGCTTGAGCAGGCCCGAGCAGGCGTTGAAGGTCGTGGTCTTGCCGGCCCCGTTCGGCCCGACCAACCCGGTGATGCGAGCCATCGGGGCGTCCAGGCTGACGTTGTCGACGGCCCGCACCCCTCCGAACTGGACCGACAGCTCGCGGACGGCCAAGCCGGCCACGCCCGATGCGCTCGCCGCCACCCGTTGGGCCATCTCGCGGTCGGCGTGGGCCGTCTGCTTCTCCTCCGCCGCCGCGTCGGAGACCAGCTCTTCGAGCTCGCCCTCTCCCAGGACGGTCTCGGGTTCACGACCGCCCAGGCGGTCGATGAAGTTGCGAAACGCCAAGGGCAGCTGGGGGACACGGTTCACCTGCACCGCGAACGTGGCGGCCGAGACCCCGAAGAGCATCGACTCGTAGTAGGTGACGTTGCCCAGGTTGATGTAGGACGGAGGCAGCTCGAAGGCCAGCCCGGCCACGATGGCATACCACGGATCGCCCATGACGATGAGCACGACGATGGCCACCATCGTCAAGGATTGGAACGAGCTGTAGTTGGTGCCCAGCCCGTAGTTGTACAGGGAGGCCAGCAGGGCCCCGGCGACGGCGGCCAGACCGGCGGTGATGCAGAACACCAGGACCTTCATGACGTTGGTCGTCGCCCCATGGGTCTCGAGGGCCACCGCCGAGTCGGAGAGACCCCGCAACAGGCGTCCCATGCGACCGCGCAGGATGGCCTGCACCACGATGACCGTCAGCACCACGAAGACGAGCAGGACGTAGTAGAACCCCTTGTCGCTGAAGAGCTGCCAGCCGAGGATGGTCACGTCGGGCCGGGGGGCCGCGATGCCCGAGGTGGTCGGCCCGAACATGGGGCCGGTCTGGTAGAACATCTGCTCCAGCAGGATCCCGAACCCGTAGGTGGCCAGGGCCAAGAAGACCCCCGACAGGCGGATGGCCGGGATGGCGATGATGGCGCCCACCGGCATGGCCACCAGGCCGGCCAGGAGCAACGCCGCCAGCCACGGGACGTGCCAGTCGCCCGTGAAGTGCCCGAACGCCGCGGCCCCGACCGCGGCGAAGGCCAGGTGGCACAGCGAGATCTGCCCCGAGGTCTTGATCAGCAGGCCGAGCGAGAGGAAGAGCATGATGAAGACCAGAGCGCTCGACCAGGTGACGAGCTGCGTGCCGACGAAGACGGGCACGTAGCAGAAGAAGGCCAGGGCGATGGCGGCCGCCACCAGCCGCATGCGCGTCGGTGCGTACCACGACTGGCGCAGCGGCACCGAGGTCACCACGCGGCGTTCGGCCAGCCTGGCCCGGGGCATGACGATCAGCACGATGAACAAGATGATGAAGGGCAGCCCGGCCGAGAGCCCGGCCAACCACGACACGGTGGCGGCGTACTTGGTGGCCAAGGCGTCCACCACGCCGATGAACAGGCCACCGACGAACACCAGGGGGAGATTGGAGAAGTAGCCGATGGCCGCCGCGCCGAAGGCCGAGACGACCAACAGGGCGATCGTATAGGCGTCGAGGTTCAGCGACGGGGCGATCAGGAGGCCGGCCATGGAGGCGAAGATGGTGCCGATGATCCAGGCCCAGCGGCGCACCACCACCGGGTTGGTGCCCGTCATGGAGACGAGGTCGGGGTTGTCGACCACGCCGCGCATGGCCACCCCCAGGCGCACGAAGCGGAAGAAGTAGTACAAGATGGCCGTCGCCGCGACGGAGATGATCATCACGGTTATCTGATCGAACCCGATGTTGACGCCCAGGAACCGGACGGTGTTGGTGTCGAGGAACGACGGGAAGGAGGTGTTGGAGTCGCCGTACCAGATCTCCCCCAGGCCCACCATGAAGAGCAGGATGCCGACGGTGGAGACCACCTTCAAGGTGGCCGTGGCGTTCTCCAGCGTGCGGGCCACCAACTCCAGGACCAGGCCCTCGAGCGGCGAGAGCACGAAGAGGCAGAGGGCCGCCGCATAGGGCCAGGGCATCCCGTGCTCGGTGTGCAGCCAGTAGAAGACGAACACCGCCAGGGCTGCGACGGCACCGTAGGCGAAGTTGAAGATCCCCGACGTCTTGTAGGTCAGCACCAGACCCACGCCCGCCAGGCCGTAGACCGCTCCGGTCGTGATGCCGATGACGATGAACGGAAGGAAATCTGACAACTGAGAATGCCCCCTGAACTGTGGGCGGTCCTACCGGCCGCCTACCGAACTACCCTGACTCCGCTGTTCCGTACCCTTGACTCGTGCCCTTGAAGCTACGACCACTCAGATGCTGCCCAGCGACACTAGCGCGTGCGGGCGCAGGGCGCGGCCAGGCCAAATGGCCCTGACCGCGGGGCAAGAACCGCTCCAACCGGGGATGCGGATCGCTACGCCGGCGGGAGGCCTCCGGAGTAGGTCTTCGTCTCGGAGTACTGCTCGAATCCTTCGAAGCCGCCCTGGCGGCCGACGCCACTGGCTTTGTAGCCACCGAACGGAGCGTCTGCCCCGTACCAGATGCCGCCGTTGATCGAGACCGTTCCGGCGCGGACCCGGCGTGCCACGCCCAGGGCCCGCTCCTCGGACCCCGAGGTCACTGCCACCCCGAGGCCGTACTCACTGTCGTTTGCCAGGCGCACCGCGTCGTCATCGTCGTCGAAGGGCACCACGACCAGGACCGGTCCGAAGATCTCCTCGCGGGCGATGCTCATGGAGTTGTCCACATCGGCAAAGAGGGTGGGCTCGACGTAGTAGC
>JBKQIP010000033.1:0-17584 GCA_052148295.1 Acidimicrobiales bacterium | reverse complement strand
GCGCCCTTCACGTCGTAGGCGGCGGCGGCCTCAGGTGTGATGGTCTCGACATCGACCACGATGGTCTCGCCCACCCGGAATTCCTTCCACAGGATCCGCTCCGACAGCGGGTCCTCGACCATCTGCTGGATGGCCCGACGCAGCGGCCGCGCCCCCAACTGGGGGTCGTAGCCCTTGTCGGCCAGGAGCTGCTTGGCCGGGGGGGTCAGCACCAAGCTGAGCCCTTGCAGCTCCAACTGGTTGGAGACCCGCTGGATCATGAGATCCACGATCTCGACCACTTCGACCTTGGACAGCTCGTGGAAGACCACGACCTCGTCGATGCGGTTGAGGAACTCGGGCCGGAAGTGCGCCTTCAGCGCCTCGTTGACCTTGGCCTTCATGCGCTCGTAGGTGACCGCCTCGGAGGTCTTGGCGAAACCGACCGACGACTTCCGCAGGTCGGCGGTCCCCAGGTTGGACGTCATGATGAGCACGGTGTTCTTGAAGTCGACCGACCGGCCCTGGGCATCGGTCAGGCGGCCGTCCTCCAGAATCTGCAACAGCGTGTTGAACACGTCGGCGTGGGCTTTTTCGACCTCGTCAAAGAGCACCACCGAGAACGGCTTGCGTCGCACCGCCTCGGTCAGTTGACCGCCCTCCTCGAAGCCCACGTAGCCGGGAGGGGAGCCGACCAGTCGGCTCACCGTGTGCTTCTCCATGTACTCGGACATGTCGAGCTGGATGAGGGCATCCTCGTCGTCGAAGAGGAATTCGGCCAGCGTCTTGGCCAGCTCGGTCTTCCCGACGCCCGTCGGGCCTAGGAAGATGAACGAGCCGCTGGGGCGCTTGGGGTCCTTCAGGCCGGCCCGGGTGCGCCGGATGGCGCGCGACAGCGCCTTGAGGGCCTCCTCCTGGCCGATGACCCGCTTGTGCAGCTCATCCTCCATGCGCAGGAGCTTGGCCGTCTCCTCCTCGGTCAGCCGGTAGACCGGGATGCCGGTCCACGCCGCCAGGACCTCGGCGATCACCTCTTCGTCCACGACGTCGAAGAGGTCCACGCCCTCGGCGCGCAACTCGGCCTCCTGGGACTCCTTGAGCTCGAGACGCTCCTTCTCCTGCTCGGCCAACTTCTTGGCCTGCTCGAAGGCACCCTTCTCGATGGCGGTCTCCTTGTCGGTCCGCAGCCGTGTGATCTCCTCGTCCAGCTTCTTGGCCCCCTTGGGCGTGGACATGCGGCGGATGCGCAGCCGGCTGCCCGCTTCGTCGATAAGGTCGATGGCCTTGTCCGGGAGGAAACGATCGGCCAGGTACCGGTCGGCCAGGTTCGCCGCGGCCACCAGGGCCTGGTCGGTGATGCTCACCGCGTGGTGGGACTCGTAGCGGTCCCGCAGTCCCTTGAGGATGTCGATGGTGAGCGACACCGTCGGCTGGTCCACCTTGACCGGCTGGAACCGCCGCTCGAGGGCGGCGTCCTTCTCGAGATGCTTGCGGTACTCGTCGATGGTGGTGGCCCCGACCGTCTGCAGCTCGCCCCGGGCCAGCATCGGCTTCAGGATCGACGCGGCGTCGATGGCGCCCTCGGCCGCCCCGGCGCCGACCAGCGTGTGGATCTCGTCGATGAACAGGACGATGTCCCCGCGGGTCCGGATCTCCTTGAGCACCTTCTTCAGCCGCTCCTCGAAGTCGCCGCGGTAGCGGCTCCCGGCCACCAGGGCACCGAGGTCGAGCGTGTAGAGCTGCTTGGCGGTCAGCGTCTCGGGGACCTCGTTGGACACGATGCGCTGGGCCAGGCCCTCCACGATGGCGGTCTTGCCCACACCGGGCTCGCCGATGAGGACGGGGTTGTTCTTGGTCCGCCGCGACAGGACCTGCATGACCCTCTCGATCTCCTTCTCGCGCCCGATCACCGGGTCGAGCTTGCCGTCACGGGCCAGCTGCGTGAGGTTGCGCCCGAACTGGTCCAGCACGGGCGACCCCGACGGGTTGTCCGACGCCGCCCCCTGACTGGCCCCCACGGACTCCTTGCCCTGGTTGCCCGACATCAGCTGGATGACCTGCTGGCGCACCCGTCCCAGATCGGCGCCCAGGCTGACCAGAACCGTCGCCGCCACACCCTCGCCCTCGCGCACCAGGCCGAGGAGCATGTGCTCGGTCCCGATGTAGCTGTGGCCCAGTTGCAGCGCTTCCCGCAAGGAGAGCTCGAGCACCTTCTTGGCCCGCGGGGTGAACGGGGGGGACCCGCTGGGGGCGGTCCCCGCCACGCCCATGGTCTCCTCCACCTTCTCGCGGACGGCCTCGAGCGAGATGCCGAGCGATTCCAGCGCCTTGGCCGCCACGCCCTCACCTTCGTGGATAAGACCCAGCAGGATGTGCTCGGTCCCGATGAAGCTGTGGTTCAGTAGGCGCGCCTCCTCCTGCGCCAGCACCAACACCCTCCGTGCCCGGTCGGTGAAGCGTTCGAACACCCTGACCGCCTCTCTATCTGAATTGCTCGATCGTCAGTGTACCTGCGACCCCCCGTCCCATAAGCGGCAAGTCCCTACAGGGGAACCGAGCAGGCCCGACGTTCCTGCGCCCTGCGCCAGGTTTCCTGGTCATGGCCGGTGACCGCGGTTTGTCACACCTCCTGGGCCTTCGCCTATCGTCATGGGGAGTGAACGCATCGGAGGCCCTGGGCCTGCCCCTCCTGGACAAGGGCCTCGCTTGCCTCGAGCCCCTGCTCACCGACTCGGTGGTGACGGGGGACGCCTTCCTCGACGACGTCACCACCCACCTCATCGCCGCCGGCGGCAAGCGCCTGCGGCCGCTGCTGGCCCTGGCCGCCGCCACCGGCGGCCGGCGCGACGCCACCATGGACGACCTGATGGGCGGCGTGGCGGTCGAACTGGTCCACCTGGCCTCGCTCTACCACGACGACGTCCTCGACGAGGCGACCATCCGCCGCAACGTGGAGAGCGTGAACAGCCGTTTTGGGAACCTGGTGGCCATCGTGGCGGGCGACTACCTCCTGGCCCGGTCGGCTGCCATCGCCGCCGGCCTCGGCACCGAGATCGCCCGGCTGCTGGCCGAGACCCTGGGGAGGCTCTGCCAGGGGCAGGTCTCCGAGGTCCGTTCCGCCTTCCAGATCGACCGCAGCCGGGAGAGCTACACCACGGCCATTGCGGGAAAGACGGCGGCGCTCACCGCCACGTCATGCCGCATCGGCGCCCTGACCGGGGGCCGGTCCTCGGCCGAGGTCGATGCCCTCAGCGAGTTCGGCCACTGCTTCGGCATGGTCTTCCAGATCCGGGACGACGTCCTCGACGTCACCGCCACGGAGAGCGAGCTGCAGAAGTCCCCGGGCCAGGACCTGGCCGAGGGGATCTACACCCTGCCGGCGTTGGTGGCCCTGGACGATCCCGAGTTCGGGCCGGACCTGCGCACCCTGTTGGGCAAGCCGCTGGCCCAGCCCGAACGGGACAAGGCCTGCGCCATCGTGGCGGCGTCCCCGGGCATCGGGGTGGCCGTCGAGGAGGCCGGCCACTACGTGGAGCGCGCCAAAGCCGCCACGGCGGGGATCGACGTCCCCGAGCTCCGTGACGGCCTGGCGCGCTTGGCGACCGAGCTGCTCAGCGACCTGCCCGGCTGAGCCTCAGGAGGCGTTGCCGGCGCTGGAGGCGCTGCTGCTGCAAGCGGTGTTGATGGCGGCCACGACCTTGTTGCCCAAGGCCTCCCGCTTCTGCACCCGCGTGATGCGCCGGGCGATGAGGGCTTCCAGCTTGGTGTGACCGGCCGACTTGGCGGCGGACTCACGAGCCTGGGCCTTGGGCAGCCAGGTGTTCCCCATGGCCTCACGGGCCTGGATCTTCGGCACCAGGGCCAAGGCGTTGGTGCAGTTGATCGGCACCTGGCCGGTGACCGTCGACGAGCTGGACGGCGTGGTGGGGGTGGCCGCCGAGGCGACCCCGACGGCCCCGAGGGCCATCGTGCCGGACAGTGCGGCAACGGTGATGAGCTTGCGGATCATGGTGTTCTCCTTCTTCTGTGGTGATCGTTCCGAACTTCCCCTCGTGGGTCGTTCCGGTCTGGGTTCCACTCTGAAGGCCATGTGTGATGGGGGTATGAAGAGGCTGTGAAGCGAGTGTGCGGGTTTGCTCAGCTCCCGGCTCAGCTCCCGGGATCCCGCTCGGGGCGCAGGGTGGGGAAGGCGATGACCTCCCTGATGTTCGACACGTCGCCCAGCAGCATCAGCAGGCGGTCGATGCCCAGCCCGAAGCCCGACGTCGGGGGCAGGCCGTACTCGAGCGCCCGCAGGTACTCCTCGTCCACCGGGGATGCTTCTTCGTCCCCAGCGGCGTGCCGGGCGGCCTGTTCGGTGAAGCGGGCCCGCTGGTCGTCGGGATCGGTGAGCTCGGTGAACCCGTTGCCCAGCTCGCGTCCGGCCACCACGGGCTCGTAGCGCTCCACCAGGTCGGGTCCGTCGCGGTGGCGCCGGGCCAGCGGCGAGACCTCGGCCGGGTAGTCGCACACGAAGACCGGGCCCCACAGCCCGGTCTCGGTGGTCTTCTCGTAGATCTCGAGCAGCACCTTCCCGGGACCCCAGTCGTCGCCGACCTCGATGCCCACCTCCGTGGCCACCTTGACCAGCTGGGGGCGCGGCGTGCGCACGCTGAGCTCGAACCCCGTCGCCTCGGCCACCAGCTCGCTCATGGTGGCCCGGCGCCAGGGGGGCGTGAGGTCGAGCGCGCGACCCCCGTAGGTGAGCTCGGTGGTGCCGAGGGCGTCGCGCGTCGCGCCCGCCACCAGCTCCTCGAAAACCACCATGGTGTCGCGGTAGTCGGCATAGGCCTGGTAGAGCTCGAGCGTGGTGAACTCCGGATTGTGGCGCGGCGAGACCCCTTCGTTGCGGAAGCTCCGGCCGATCTCGAACACCTTGTCGAACCCGCCCACCACGAGACGCTTGAGGTATAGCTCGGGTGCCACCCGCAGGTAGAGGTCGATGTCGAGGGCGTTGTGGTGCGTCGTGAAGGGTCGGGCCGCGGCGCCGCCGGCGATCGGGTGCAGGATCGGCGTCTCGACCTCCACGAAGCCCTGGTCCCACAGCCGCTGCCGGATGCCCCGGACCACGTCGCTGCGCAGCATGAGCAGCTGCCGGCTGCGCTCGTTGGCCCACAGGTCGACCTCGCGCTGGCGGTAGCGCGTCTCGACGTCGGACACCCCGTGCCATTTGTCGCCGAGCGAACGACGGGCGCGGGCCAGGAGCTGCCAGTCGTCCACCTTGACCGAGAGCTCCCCCCGCCGGGTGCGCACCACCTGCCCCCGGGCGCCGATCCAATCGCCGAGGTTGAGCCGGACGAAGGCATCGAAGTCGGCCGTCTGCGAGGCCAGCGCGAAGAGCTGGACCGAGCCGCTGGCGTCGCGCAGCTCGGCGAAGGCCAGTTTCCCCTGCGGCCGCGCCAGCATGATCCGGCCGGCCACCGCGACCTCCTCACCCGATTCGTCGCCCGGCCCCAGGCTCGACCAGCGCTCGGCCACCTCGGCGGCCGCATGGGTCCGTGCGAAGCGGTACGGAACCGGGGACTCGGTCTCGCTCACTCGGTCTCGCTCACTCGGTCTCGCTCACCGGGTGTCGCTCGACACGTTGCGCTCGTACACGATGCGCAGTCCGTGCAGGGTCAGCCAGGGCTCCACGTGTTCAATCGTGTCGGAGTGCGGGGCGATGAGCGAACTGAGCCCCCCCGTCGCCACCACGGTGGAGGGGCCCAGCTCCTCCATGAACCGGCGGGCCAACCCGTCGACCTGCGCGGCGAAGCCGAAGAAGGTGCCCGATTCGATCGACTCGGCGCTGGAGCGACCGATGACCTTGCGGGGCTCGATCAGCTCGACCCGCCGCAGCGCCGCCGCGTGCTGGTACAACGCGTCGAGACTGATGGCCACCCCCGGGGCGATGGCCCCACCGAGATACTCACCGGCCGCGCTGACGGCCTCGACCGTCGTCGCTGTGCCCATGTCGACGATCACGCAGGGGCCGCCGTAGAGGTCGTACGCCCCGACCGCGTTGGCGATGCGGTCGGCCCCCACCTCCCGGGGATTGTCGTAGAGGATGGGCATCCCGCTCTTGGTGCCGGGGCCGAGCACCACGTGGGGCACCCGGCTGAACCACCGGGTGGCCATCTGACGGAGCTCACCGGTCACGTGGGGCACCGATGAGCTCACCGCGATGCCGGTGACCGACGTGGAGATGTCGAGACCCTCGAGGTCGAGCAGCTGCGTCAGCAGGACGGCGTGCTCGTCGGGTGTGCGGGTGGGGACGGTCGAGAGCCGCCAGTGATGGGTCAGGCCGCGGGGCGCGGTGGGATCGAGCTCGGTCCCGATGCCCACGCCGAGGCTCTCCTCCGCCACCGCCGGCCGATCGGCCCCGTCGGTGGCGTAGAGGCCGATGACGGTCTCGGTATTGCCCACGTCGATGGCCAGCAGCACCGTCAGTCCTCCGCCGAATGCCAGACGAGATCGAGGCCCAGATCGAGGGTGGGGGCCGAGTGCGTCAGCGCCCCCACCGAGATCCGGTCCGGCCCGGCGGCGGCCAGGTCGGCGACGGTCTCGAGGGTGACGCCACCGGAGACCTCGGTCAGGATGGGGCCCGGCGCCTCGGCCCGGGCCAGCGCGACGGCCCGGCGCACCGTCGGTGGGTCCATGTTGTCGAAGAGCACGGCGTCGGCCCCGGCCCGGGCCACCTGGCCCACCTGGTCGAGCGAGTCGGCCTCCACCTCGACCAGGCGGCCCGGCCAGAGGCAGCGGGCCCGGGCGACGGCGTCGGCGATGGTCACTCCGGCCAGGTGGTTGTCCTTCACCAGCACCGCCTCGGAGAGGCCGGCCCGATGGCTGGTCCCCCCGCCGGCGCGGACGGCCGCCTTCTCGAGGGTGCGGAGGCCGGGGGTGGTCTTCCGGGTATCGAGGATGGACACCGACGGGCACCGGGCGTGGGCCGCCGCCACGAAGGCCGCCGTCAGCGTGGCGATGCCCGAGAGGTGGCCGAGGAAGTTCAACGCCGTCCGCTCGGCCGTGAGGATGGGGCGCATCGACCCGGTGACCTCCATGACCACGTCGCCGGGGGACAGGCGGCTGCCGTCGTCGGCGTGCCAGATCAATGTGAGGTGGGGATCGAGCTGCCGGAAGGTCTCGGTGGCGCAGGCCCGTCCGGCCAGCACCCCGGCGGCGCGGGAGCGCAGGGCGAACTGCGCCCGGGCCCGGGCCGGCACCAGCGCCGCCGTCACGTCGCCGTCGGCCCCGAGGTCTTCGGCCAGGGCCCGGCCCACGGCGTCGGCGACGGCCCCGGCCTCCTTGTCCGCGCCCACCTCCGCGCTCACCCCGGCCCCACTTCGCCGTGGACCAGACGCCGTCGCCACGACGGCGAGGTGTCGGGGAATTCGCTCCGGGAGTGGGCCCCGCGGCTCTCGGTGCGGAGCTGGGCCGACGCCAACAGGGCATCGGCCAGCTGCACCAGGTTGGCCAGCTCGCCGGCTCCCACCGACGCCGTCCGATCGCCCAGCGCCTCGGCCAGGTCGTCCATGGACGCCGCCGCGGCCGCCAGCGACGGCCCGGACCGGACCACGCCCGCTCCGCCGGTCATCACCTGCTGCAGGGTGTCGCGCAGCTTGGGCACGTCGGGCACCGGACCGGTGTCGGCGCGACGGGAGGTCCACCGGCGCGGCGTGTGGCCGGCCGGCGCCCACCCGATCCCGTCGTGGGCGTCGGCACCGAGCACCACCCGGAGCGCACCGCTCGGCTCGGGCCCGCCGGCCGCGGGCCCGCCCGGCGCGTCCCCGCCCGCCGCGGCGATGCGCTCGGCCAGCCGGGCCCCGAACACCATCCCCTCGAGTAGGGAATTGGAGGCCAGACGATTGGCCCCGTGCACGCCGGTGCAGGCCACCTCGCCCACGGCCCACAGCCCGGGCAGGGCACTGGCGCCCCACAGGTCGGTCAGCACGCCGCCGGAGAGGTGGTGGGCGGCGGGGGCGATGGGCAGCCAGTCCGTCTCCGGGCGCAGCCCGATGGAGCGGAGCGACGCCGCAATGGTGGGGAACCGCTGGCCGAAGCGCTCCAGCCCGGTGGCGTCGAGCCACAGGTGATCCACCCCTTGCTCGGCCATCCGGGCCGCCATGGCCCGGCTCACCACGTCGCGCGGCGCCAGCTCCTCGGTGAAGCGCCGCCCGGCCGCGTCCCGCAGCAACGCTCCGTGCCCCCGGAGCGCCTCGGAGAGGAGCGGCCGGGGCATGGCCGGGTGGTGCAGGGCGGTCGGGTGGAACTGCACGAACTCGACGTCGGCGGTGGGGACGCCGGCCCGCAGGGCCATGGCCACGCCGTCCCCGGTCGACTCCGCCGGATTGGTGGTGACCGAGAAGAGCTGCCCGGCCCCGCCCGTGGCCAGCACGACGTGGTCGGCCCGCACCTCGACGCGGCGCCCCTCCGGGGTCAGCGCGGTGACCCCCCGGCAACGCCCGTCCTCCACCACGAGATCGAGCGCGAACCACCCTTCGAGGACGGCGCCGGCGGTCCGGTAGGTGGCGTCGACCAGCGCCCGCTCCACCTCGGCCCCGGTCGCCGCCCCGCCGGCGTGGACCACGCGCGGCTGGGAGTGCCCGCCCTCGCGGGCCAGGGCCAGGAGCCCGCTGGCCTCCCGGTCGAACTCGACCCCGAGGGTGATCAGCTCGTGCACCCGGCCCGGGCCCTCGTCGACCAGGATCCGCACGGCCTCCTCGTCGCAGAGCCCGGCTCCGGCGGCCAGGGTGTCGGCCAGGTGGAGGTCGGTGGAGTCCTCGTCGCCGCCCAGCACGGCCGCCACCCCGCCCTGGGCCCATCGGGTGGCCGACTGGGAGAGCACGCCCTTGGTCAGGACGCCGAGCGAGGGCGCCGACCGGGGACCCGGGGTGAGGGCGGCCAGCCGCACGGCGGCGGAGAGACCGGCCACGCCGCTGCCCAGCACCAGGACGTGGAACGGCCCGGGCACCTCCCCCCCGCCTGCGTCCCGGCGGGTGGCGGTCCTCACGCCGGTTCGTTCAGGGCGAGCTCCGCATCGAACCGCGCGGCGGCGGCATCGATCACTCGATTGCGCCCGTCGACGTGGACGACGCGGGGCACGTACGTCTCGAGCTCGGCACGCTCGTACTCGGCGTAGGTGATGAGGATCACCTTGTCGCCCGGCGAGACCAGGCGCGCCGCCGCGCCGTTCAGGCAGATCTGCCCCCGCTCGCCCTCAATGGCGTAGGTCTCGAAGCGGGCCCCGTTGTCGATGTCGAGGACCGCCACCTGCTCGTAGGGCAGGATGTCGGCCAGGGCCATCAGCTCGGTGTCGATGCTGACCGACCCCACGTAGTTGAGGTTGGCGCCGGTCACGGTGGCCCGGTGAATCTTCGACTTCATCATGCGTCGACGCATCTGGTCATCCGGTCCTTTCCAGGAGGCGCAGGTGGCTGCCCGCGCCGGGCACGGCTTCGGCGGCGGTCCCCACCGGCCCCGCACAGTTGTCGATGAGGCGCACCGGGCCCACCTCGGCCGCGATGAGGAGTCGCACCGGTGTCCGCTCGGGGATCAGCGGGTGCTCGACCAGGTCCCCCGCACCCACCACGACGGCGTAGTCGAGGTGCACCAGGGGCTCGGCCGCCACGACGCGGCGCATGGCGTCGGCCACCGCGGACGCGTCCGGGGTCCCGCGCTCCAGGGCGGACCGCCCGGCCCGGAGCGCCCGGGAGAGCACCGCGGCGGCCCGGCGCTGCTCGGCCGACAGGCGCACGTTGCGGCTCGAGAGGGCCAGGCCGTCGGGCTCCCGCACGGTGGGACAGCCGACCACGTCGACCGGCAGGGACAGATCGGCCACCAGGCGCCGGACCACCGCCAGCTGCTGGTAGTCCTTCTCGCCGAAGTAGGCCCGGCAGGGGCCGGCGATGGAGAACAGCTTCGCCACCACGGTGGCCACCCCGTCGAAGTGGCCCGGGCGCGACGCTCCCTCCCACCCCGCGCTGACCCCCGACACCGAGACCGTGGTCGGCACCGCTGCCGGCCAGTCCGGATACATCTCGGTCACCGGCGGGGCGAAGACCACGTCCACGCCGGCCCCGGCGCACAGGGCGCGGTCGTGCTCCAGGGTGCGGGGGTAGTGCGCCATGTCGGCGGAGTCGCCGAACTGCAGCGGGTTCACGAAGATGCTGACCACGACCACGTCGCACTCGTCCCGGGCCCGCGTGATCAGGGAGAGGTGGCCGTCGTGGAGTGCCCCCATGGTGGGCACCAGCCCCACCCTCCGCCCGGTGGCCCGGGCGCGGTCCGCCAGGGAGCGGCAATCGGCCACGGTCCCGACGGTGTCCACGGTCAGGCCTCCACCGGGACTTTGGCGTCGGCCAGCTGCGTGGCCAGGGCCGCTCCGGCCTGGTAGCCCGCCCGCTCGCTCGCCGGCAGGGCGTCGAGGTGCCGGCTCAGGGTGGCCCAGTCGCCCCGCTGGGCCGGCCCGGTGAGGGCGGCGCGGGGCCCCAGAGCGGCCACGTCGTCGACGGCGGCCCGGGCGAGGGGGAGGAAGGCCTCCATGTCGAGACCGACCGAGGCGGCCACCCGCTGGACCTGGCCCAGGAGGGCGACCACGTGGTTGGCGGCGATGCAGGCGGCGGCGTGGTACGCCGCCCGGTCGGCGTCGGCCACCTCGACCACCCGCCCCCCCAGGGCTTCGACCATCCGGCGGGCCACGGGGGCGCCGGCCACGGCAAAGGTCACGCCCTGGCGCAGGCGCGTGGCACCCACGACGGCGTTGGGCAGTGGCACCAGCGGGTGCAGGGCCGCCCGGACCGGATGCGGCGCCAGCGCGTCGAGGCCCAGGGAGCCCGAGAGGTGCAGCACGGTGGTGCCCGCACAGGGACCGACCGCGGCGGCCACCGCGGCCACCGCGTCGTCGGGAGTGGCGATGACCAGGGCGTCCACGCCCCGGGCGGCCTCGCTCAGGTCGTCGCCTCGTCCGAGGAAGCCGACGACGTCGAAGCCGCGCCCGGTCAGTGCCGCGGCAAGCGACGTGCCCGCTCGCCCCGGGCCGATGATTCGGATGGTGTGCACCAGACCTCCTTCGGCGTTCCAGCCCCTCTCGGGTGCCGTTCGCCTACAGCGATCGAAACAGCAGACGGCTACAGCATACCCAGGCGGGTGACCCGACCACCAGAGGCAATGTGGAGGTCCGGCGGGACCAGGTCGGGAGCCAGGTCCGCCAGGGGCTGCAGCACGAACCGGCGCTCCCACATGCGGGGGTGGGGCACCACCAGGTCCGGCTCGTCCACCACCAGGTCGCCCACCAGCAGGACGTCGGCATCGAGGGTGCGGGGACCGAACCGCACCGTGCGCACCCGGTGCGCCGCCTCCTCGAGGGCCCGGCAGCGCGCCAACAGCTGGCGGGGCCCGTCGGCCGTGGCCAGCTCCACCACCACGTTGAGATAGGGGCCCTGGCCCTCGGGGCCACCCACCGGCTCGGTCTCGTAGAGCGGCGAGACCGCGGTCACGTCGCCGCCGGCCTCCAGCCCCGCCACGGCCCGACGCAGGGCGGCCCGGCGGTCACCCAGATTGGACCCCAGCCCGAGAAAGGCACGGCGGCGCGTGGTCAACCGCGTGATCGGTAGACCCGCACCCCGGTCGACGTCACGTCCAGCGCCAGCGGCGGGCGCAATTTGCGCACGGTCACAGCCACGGCCAGTAGGCGGGGGTCGGCGGCCAGCAGCGCGTCGGCCAGGCGCCCGGCCAGGGCCTCGAGGAGGTGGAAGGAGCGCTGGGCCACCACCTGGGCCGCCAGCTGGGCCAGTGCCCCGTAGTCGACCGTGTCACGCAGGTCGTCGCTCTGCTGCGCCGGGACCATGTCCAGCCAGGCCACCAGGTCGAGGGAGAAGGGTTGGGCCTGCTCGCGCTCGGCGGGCAGGGCGCCGTGCACGCCCAGCACGCGCAGGTCGAGGATCTCGATGCGGTCGCCCGTCGTGCGGTCACCCGCCTCCGCGGTCACCGGCGCGGTCACTGGGCGATGGTGCGTCGCGGCAGGCCCTCGAGGGCGGCCAGGAGCTCGCGACCCGGCTCACCCATGGCGTGGCCGCAGACGTGCTCGATCAGGGCGACGGCCTGGGGTTGGTTGGGCAGCCGGTTCGACCACACCAGGTAGCCCGCCACCACGCCCATGACCCGGTCGCCCAGCTCGTCCTGGTGCACCAGCAACCGCAGGCCGGCGCTCAGGGAGTCGTCGACGTCCCGGAAGCAGTCCGCCAGGACGGCCCGGGGGTCGCCGGTCCGCGGCACGGGGTAGTGCGCCCAGGCCAGGCCCTCGTCGTCATAGGCGGCCAGGTTGTGGGGGGACGGGAGCAGGGAGATGACCCGCCCGAAGCCCTGGACCCGGAGCCAGATGATCTCCTCCTTGCGGCGCACCCGCCGGTGATTGGGGGCGAAGCCTCCGGGACGCTCGCTGATGGCCAGGTGGTCCTTGATCACCCACGTGAAGTTCCGCGGCGGGATGCCCGCCGCCCACTTTCCCTTCATGCGGCTTCACCCCCTGCCTGTCGTCCGGCCCCCGGACCGTCCCCCGGACCATACAGCCGGGCCGCCTGCACCGCGGCCGCCACGTCGTGCACGCGCACCATGGCCGCCCCGGCCACCATGGCGGCGGCGGCCGTGGCCAGCGAGCCCTCCGCCCGCTCGTCCAGCCCGGCCGGTTCGTCACGGCCGGGGGCGGCCAGCAGGCCGATGAAGCGCTTGCGGCTGGTGCCGACGACCACACCGGCGCAGCCCGCGTCGGCCGCGGCCGCCACCAGCTCGGGGAGGTGGCGCAGCAGCGAGAGGTTGTGCGCCAGGGTCTTGCCGAACCCGATGCCCGGATCGACCCAGACCTCCTCCACCCCGGCGGCCGCGGCCAGCCGGGCCCGGTCGAGCACGAAGCGGCCGACCTCGCCCACCACGTCGCCGTAGTGCGGCGCCGCCTGCATGGTGCGCGGCGATCCCTGCATGTGCATGGCCACCCAACCGGCCCGGCCCGCCGCCGCCACCTCCCACAGGGTGGCCGAGATGTCGTTGACCAGGGTGGCCCCGGCGGCGATGGCGGCCTCGGCCACCGCCGGTTTGACGGTGTCGACGGAGACCCGCACCGTGCCGGCCAGAGCCGCGATGACCGGGACGACCCGGGCCAGCTCGGTCGCCTCGCCGACGGGCCCGGCGCCCGGTCGCGACGACTCACCCCCGACGTCGACGAGGTCGGCCCCGGCGGCGGCCAGGGCCAGCCCGTGCGCCACCGCCAGGTCCGTCGTCCCGTAGCGCCCCCCGTCGTAGAAGGAATCGGGGGTGACGTTGAGGACACCCATGACCAGCGGTCGCGGCACGGCGTCAGGCTACGCCAGCGGGTTGCGCCGGCCGGCCGGGCCTGCTAGTGACCCCGGATGAACTGCATGGCCTCGGCCCGGGTGGCCACGTCGGAGCGGAAGAGCCCGCGCACCGACGAGGTGACCGTCACCGTGCCCGGCTTCTTCACGCCTCGCATCGACATGCACAGATGCTCGGCCTCGAGCACCACCAGGACACCGCGGGGGGACAGGACCTCCTCGACGGCGTCGGCGATCTCGTTGGTCATGCGCTCCTGGACCTGCAGCCGCCGGGCGTAGCCGTCGACCAGGCGGGCCAGCTTCGACAACCCGGTGATGCGGCCGTCGTCACCCGGGATGTAGGCCACGTGGGCCTTGCCGAGGAACGGCACCAGGTGGTGCTCGCACAGCGAGGCGAAGGGGATGTCGCGCACCATCACCATCTCGTCGTGCTCGGCGGCGAAGGTGACCTTGAGGTGGCGGGCCGGGTCGTCGTGCAGGCCGGAGAAGAGCTCCTCGTACATGGAGGCGACCCGGGACGGGGTGTCCACCAGCCCGTCGCGCCCGGCGTCCTCCCCAATGGCGGTCAGGAGCTCGGACACGGCCGCCCGCACCCGCTCGACGTCAACCGTCATGGCTGTTCCTTTCCGTCCGGGCCGACGTCCGTGCCGAGATACCGGTGCACGCCCACGAGATTCCGGTAGCGCTCGGCCACGTCGAGGCCGTAGCCCACCACGAATGCGGGCGGGATGGTGAAGCCCACGTAGCGCAGGTCGAGCTCGACCCGTTGCTCCCCCTCCTTGACCAGCAGCGCGCAGACCTCGACGCTCTCGGGGTTGCGGGCGTGGAGGTAGCGGCGCAGGTAGTTGAGCGTGAGGCCGCTGTCGATGATGTCCTCGACCACCAGGACGTGCCGGCCCTCGAGCTCGGAGTCGAGGTCCTTGACGATGCGCACCACCCCCGACGTCCGGGTGGCGCTGCCGTAGGAGGAGACGGCCATGAAGTCGACGTCCACGGGGAGCGCGATGACCCGGCAGAGGTCGCTCATGAACACCATGGCGCCCTTGAGCACGGCCACCAGGAGCGGGGGATCGTCGGCGTAGTCGGCCGTGATCTGCGCTCCCAACTCGGCCACCCGGGCGGCCAGGCGGCCCTCGTCCACCAGCACCGCGCCCACCTGGGGCGAGGCCCAGCTCGGGACCCCCCGATCGGCCTCCTGCGCGGTCACCGGGGTGACACTATCCGAGGGCCCTCCCTCCACCGCCAGACGGCCGGCGTGCCGTCGCACCGTCCGGCCGCCGGACACCTCGGTCCCGACGGCGCGCCCAGCGGCCACGTCGCGCACCCGCTCCACCTCGGCCAGCGACGGCGGGTGGGACTGCCCCGACCGCAGCCACCGGCGTACCGCCCGTCGGGCCAAGGGCGCCGGCAGGGCGGCCAGGGCCCGGGCGTCCTGCGGGTCGGGCGCGGCCTCGGCGGCCAGCAGGTCGAGCAGCGCCACCTCGTCGCGCAGCACGCCGGACTGGCGGGCCAGCACGGGGACCGGGTCGCGCCCGGCCACGTCGGCGCAGAGCGGCAGCAGCTCGAGCCGCACCCGGTTGCGCCGGTGCGCCGGGTCCTCGTTGCTGGCGTCGTGGACCGGCGTCAGCCCCATGGCCGCGCAGACGGCGTGGGTCTCGCTGCGCCGGAGGCCCAGCAGCGGATGGCGCACCCCCGGCTCCATGCCGGACAGCCCGTCGGAGCCCGCGCCGCGCAGGAGGTTGAGCAGGACGGTCTCGGCCTGGTCGTCCATGGTGTGCCCGGTGGCCACGTCGGGAGGGAGCACGGCGAAGCGAGCCGACCGGCACCGGGCCTCCTGGTTGGGCCCCGGCGTCACGCTGACCCGCCGGGCCACGAAGGACGCCCCCATGCGGGTGGCCGCCTCGGCCACCACCCCGGCTTCTCCGGCGGATTCCGCCCGCAGGCCGTGGTCGACGTGGTACGCGGTGACCCGGCACCGCGCCGCCGACGCCAGCACCAGGAGGGCCAGCGAGTCCGGTCCGCCCGACACCGCACAGGCCAGCGGGGCCCCCGGCGGGGGGAAGGTGCACGAGGGGAGGCACCGGGCGACCACTTGCGGCCAGTCCCCCGGTCCACCCGGCGGCGAAGCGCTCAAGCGACGCCGCCGGTGAGCGCCACCGCGGCACCCCCGGCGCGGGCCACCCAGTCCTCGGGGCGGCGGATCTCGTCGAGCGTGGGCAGCCACTCGGGGCCCCGCCACACCCGGGCCAGGAGCTCGGGGCCGCCGGCCGCCTCCACCGCCTCGACGAACTTCTCCCCCTCGGCGTACTGGCGCATCTTGGCCTCGAGGCCCAACAGGCGCGAGACGAACTTGCTCACGCCCCGCGGGTGGGTCCGCCGCTCGTGGAGCACCTTGGAGAACCAGGCCGCCCCCGGGACCTCACCGGCCCCGGCCCGGTCCATGACCACGTCGCCGTGGCCCTCCAGCAGGCTCATCATCCCCGAGATCCGGGAGATGGCCACCCGCTGCTCCGGGGTGGCCAGCATCCCGGCCACCCCCGACTCGCGCCACGGAGCGTTGCCGCCCCGGACCTCGACCGCCACCCGCCGGAGGGTGTCCATCAGGCCGTGCGGGTCGGCCTGCAGCGGCTCGAGCACCTGGCCGACCAACGAGACGAAGTGGTCGCGCAACCACGGCACGGCGGTGAACTGCATGCGATGGGTCACCTCGTGCAGGGCCAGCCAGAGCCGGAACTCGCCGGAGGCGAACCCGTGGCGCTCCTCGATGGCCACCACGTTGGGGCCGACGTACGAGACCAGGTCCTGATCGAGGGGGTTCTCGTCGTTGATGAGCAGCTCGTACTGGCCGAGCACGCGGGTGGCCATGTAGGCCAGCACCAGCCCGAGCTGGGTGCCGGTGGCGACCTGGCCGACGGCGAGCGCATGCCGGCCGATGCGCGGGCCGTGCTCGGTCTCCCGCACGATGAGCGCCGACCCGACCAGGCGCTGCATCGACCGCACGTTGGCCGTGGCCCAACCGGAGCGGTCCGTCACCTTGGCCCGCGCCGGGCCGACGGCGGAATGGAGGCCGGTGGCCTCCCCGACCAGGAGCTCGGCCCGGGCGGTCAACTCGTCGAACTGGGCCTGCAGCGGGGGCGTGCGGTAGGTGGCGGGTGCCGGCTTGAGGATCAGCGCGCCAGCGGCCACCTTCCGGGCCAGGTCCCAGTCCACCATGCTCGGGGCCGAAGCTGCGGCGTCAGCCTCCATCGTGGTGCTGGCGACTCTCTTCGTCGATGGCCTGGGCGATGCGCCGGATCAGGCTCTCGGGTACGTGGTCCTTGCAACGGTTGGCGATCACCTGGCGCAACTCGGCCTCGAACTCGACGGCGCCGCCGCAGGGCGCGCAGAAGGTCAGATGCTCGGCGATCTGGCGCCGGCGGTCGTCGGTGAGCTCGCCGTCGAGGTAGTGGTAGAGCTGGTGCACCGCCTCGTCGCAGTCCACCGTGGGCCCGAAGAGGGCACGCGACCCCTCGTTCGCTCCGGTCTCCTCAGCCACCCACGCACCTCCTCATCCGGTCCGCCTCATTCAGTCCGCCGTCCCAGCCGCCGTGCTGCCCACCAGGCCCCGAGCAGTCGCCACCTCGTGCAACGCCTTCTGCAGGGCCCTTCTTCCCCGGTGGATCCGGCTCATCACCGTGCCGATGGGCACGTCGGTGATCTCGGCGATCTCCTTGTAGCTGAATCCCTCCACGTCGGCCAGCAGGACGGCCATCCGGAAGGCCTCGGGGAGCGCCTCGAGCGCGGACTTGACGTCGTCGTCGGTGAAGCGGTCGAGGGCCTCGTCCTCGGCGCTGCGGCCCGAATCGCCGCTCCCGGCACCGGGCAGGCGACGGTAGAGATAGAGGTCCTCGACGTCTTCGACGTCGGTCACCTCGGGCCGGCGCTTGGCCGCCCGGTACGAGTTGATGAACGTGTTGGTCAGGATCCGGTAGAGCCAGGCCCGCAGGTTGGTGCCCTCCTCGAAGGAACCGTAGGACCGGTAGGCCTTGAGGTAGGTCTCCTGGACCAGGTCCTCGGCGTCGGCGGCGTTGCGGGTCATGCGCAGGGCGGCGCTGTACAGCCCGGGCATGTGCTCCATGGCGACGTCGGTGAAGTGAGCCTGGTCAGCCATCCGCCTACCCTACCGTCGGGATATCGTGAGCATCGTTCCGCCCGGCCGGGCGAGCACACGGACGGAAGGAGGTGCCGGTGACCCTGGCACCCGA
>JBKQIP010000032.1:0-6944 GCA_052148295.1 Acidimicrobiales bacterium | reverse complement strand
GATCGGTCAGGGTGAACGCAGCCGTCGGGAACTTGGCTTTCTGGATGGCGTTGGTCTTGAGGACCGCATCGCGAAGACTCTTGTCGCTCTTGAGCGTCGTCATGTCCACCGTGAAATGTGCGGCTGTCACCCGGCTGCCCACCACGGTCACTGACCCCGTGACGTCGCTCGTCCGACCGGTTGCCGTGTCAGACAGCAGACCCCCGACAACTTTCTCCTCCACTCTGTAGCCAGCTGTGGTCGCCTCGTCCGCTGGGCCCGGGACGACTGTCCATTGCCCGTTCAGATCGCCGGCGGACGCACCTGATGACGAGGACCCGCCGGCCTTCAAGGCGAGGGGAGCCGCTGAACTGCCACTCAGCATCCACGAGAGCCCTGCGCCTCCGACGACGATAAGAGCGATCAGCGGGACGAGAATCCAAAGCAACCGCTTCTTCTTGGAACTTTTCATGTCTGGCCCTTTCAACTGGGGTGAACCGGGTGGTCCCGGTAGCAAGCAAGTACTTGCATGGGTCATGGTACGCCGACCGATCACCAATTGCAAGCAGGTACTTGCTATCCTGGCCCTCATGTTGATAGATGCGTATCCAGCGGGGGAGGACAGGGCGTGGCCGAGCCTGTAGCCGATGCGACGATGTTCGACGCCGCCTTGAAGGTGTTGGCCGAACGTGGCTACGCCGGGGCAACCACGCGGAGAATCGCAGATGCCGCCGGGGTGAACGAGGTGACCTTATTTCGGCGCTTTGGCGACAAGCGACAACTGATCCTTGCCGCCATCGGCGCCGACATCGAACGATTCGCCAACGATGGACTCACCGCGACAGGAAACCTCGAAGCTGACTTGATCCGGGTCGTCGAGTACTACTCGGACATCTATCAGCATCGAGACGGATTGGTCGGAACTCTTCTGCTCGAAGGAGCACGAAACCCTGACGTTGCCGCTCTGATTCAGGGGCCTCTTGGAGCAATGTCGCGCTTAGGCGAGATCCTTGCCGGCTATCAGCGCGGCGGACAGATGATCGAAGAGCCCACGGAGTTCGCAGTTCAGGCACTCCTTGCACCTCTCCTGGTGATGACGCTTTTGGGGCACGTCACCGGAACAGAAGTCGCTCTACCGGATGCCAGCACCGTGGTTCAGCGGTTCTTGAAAGGTCGCCTCCTGGAGTGATTGGACCCGAGGTGAGCAGCCTTTGCCGTACGTCAAGCTCACCTCGAGCTGACGCCGCCATATTCGCTTCTCTGCGGCGAGGTACAGCGCCTCCTACAGAAGAGTCGATATCCTCGGGATCTCGGATGGTCAATCGGTCGCGCGCAGCGCTCCTGGGGACCGCGCCGTTAGTTGATGGCACGGTGGTCATCGGGGGTACCTTTCAGATCGGGTAGTTGAAGCAACTACTCAATAGGGGCACAACAGGGGCCGACCTGGAGGTCCGAATTCTCATCTCGATCTGCGGCGTTCTGCGGGGTGGTTTTGTCATCTGAGGCGATCGGGTCGACGAACACGCATTCGCCGGTTTCGACGTCGCAGGACCCGGAGACCTCGACGGGGATGATTTCGAGCTCGGCGGATGCCCGGTGCCTTCTCAGAAATCCCAGGCGACCTGGATTACTTCGGTATCGGTGACCGCTTGGCGCTTGCCGATCTTGAGAGCCTGAATGACGAGGTCTGGGTCCATCATGTTCGTCGGCGTCCCGATCTCGCTGAAATCGGGTTCGACCGCCACCACTTGTCTGGTTTCGCGCAATGGTGCCAGTTCAGCGTCTGGGGTCACGGAGGCGGCCAGCGCACCACCCCCGCCGGTGCCCTTGGCTCCAAGGGCATGGCATGAAAGGACCACTAGAACGTCTGTCGGCGGCGCCGCCGCCGCATTCAAGTGACTGAGGAGACCTCCGTCCATATAACGGTGGCCTTTCATGGTGACGCTGGGGAACAGCACCGGTACGGCGCAACTGGAGGCGACGGCGTGCAGCAACGGCACGCCGGATCCTTGGTCCCACACGACCAACACGCCAGTATCGGTGTCGATCGCAGTGCATCGGAAGCCCGCAGGCCAGGCGGTGCCGTCGAGTGTGCTGAACAGACCGAGGTAGATGTCTTCGGCGAGTGTGCTCGCCTCCTTGGCGGAGCGGCCGATCGCCCGTAACGCTCGCCGCGGATCGGATTCGAGGTTCGCCTGGCATATTGCGCTCAGGAAGGCTTCATCGCCTGCGGCCAGGCTTCCGGTGTCCATGCTCTGCCCAAGTGATGCCAGACAGATGAGTGCATCGGTAACCTCACGGCCGCTGGCGAGAAGCGCGCCGACGAGGGCACCTGCGGAAGTTCCCACGATTACCTCGGCTCCCGCCAGGTCGACACCGGCCTCGTGCAGCCCCATAAGCAGACCGGTCTGCCAGCCGACACCGACAGCGCCGCCGCCGCCAAGAACGACTGCACGTGTCGGTGCACTGCTTCGCGGAAAAGTCATTGCTGTTCCTTTCACGAATCACCACGTAAAGGTGTTGCCGTGGTAGTCCCTTTCGTGTGGTGACTTGCTCAACGAGTGTTGAGTCAACTGTAGTCCACTCGAAGGAGTCGCTCAACGCACGTAGAGTGAGGTGATGGACGAAGGCACTGCGGTTTCCCAGCCGATGACGAGCCGGGCGGCCCGGCGCGCAGCCACTCAGGCCCGGATCCTCGATGCGGCGCGACAGGAGTTCGGCGACCGAGGGTTCGAGGCGACAACGGTGCGGGGCGTTGCCAGCCGGGCCGGGGTCGACCCTTCCCTGGTCCTGCAGCATTACGGATCCAAGTCGGCGCTGTTCACAGCTGCAATCCAACTCCCGCCCGGCGAGCCGGAAGAAGCCGCGGATCATCTGGCTGACGTCCTCAAGGTGCGCGCCGCCGCATTGCCCCCCGAGATGCGAGCGCTGGTCCGGTCCATGTTGACCGTGCCGGAGGCTTCCGAAGCCGTCCGGCTCCATCTCGACGAGCGAATCGGCAATCTGGCTGCAGGTATCGGCGGCCCGGACGCCGAGCTGCGAGCCGCCATCGTCGTGAGCAGCATTCTTGGCCTCACGGTGGCTCGCCACTTCCTCCAACTGCGCGCCGTGTCGAGCACTTCTGACGACAACCTCGTCCGGGTGGCCAGCCAAGTTCTCACCGCAGCCATGCAAGCGCAGCGTTCCGACTAACACGCATCGCATCTGGGGCGCACTACGTCATCAGGTGGTCGCAGCTGAACGAGGGCAATCAAGCTATCGATCGGACAGCCAACGCATATCCAAAGTGGCCGGCTCGTCCGCTGGAAGGGCTATCACCATGGTGCGGTATGCGGCAGGGTCGCGTCGTTGGCGAGGTAGCCAGATCGGGCTGCCTGGGCAGGCGAACAGTCGCGAGCAAAACCGGGCGCCGAATGGTCTTCAGCCCCGGCGTACCGTGCATCTGCCATTCACGAGCCAAGCGTGGTCTTACGTCAGCACGTCCTATCTGGCAACGGGCACGTAGGTCCGAATGAACGTGAGCTGGTCACTCACGATTCCATCGAAGTGGGGCGGCAGGTAGGGGTCGAAATGGCCGCACGCGTAAATCTTGAACTCGGCCTTCGGGATGCGCTCGGCGACTTTGCGTGATGCAGATGGCGGGGTCAGTTGGTCGTGCTCTCCGGCCTGCACCAAGGTCGGCGCGCTAATGCGATGCGCGGTGTGGCCCGGTGAGTAGAAGGGCATGCGAAGTAGCACTCTCGCCGCCACTCGGTTCTGCGATTGGAGCCTGGCTTCGTCGACCCCATCTCCGGCGAGACGGCGGAGTAAATCGCGCCAGCTTGGCTCGATCATGACAGCTGATGTGTCGGCATCGCCGATGCTCTGCAGGTAATAGGGCGACCGGCCCAGCAGATGGTGCGCCTGGTCTCTGAGTCCGGCCAGCGCCAATGCTGACGCGTGCCGCAGCCCCAAGCTGCGAGTTGCGGTCGGTCCCGAGACGTGGGGCACCTGAGCGATGACCGCGGCGAGACCGTCGTCGTTGGCGGCAGTATGAAGAACATGACCACCGCCCAGCGAGGACCCCCACGCAATGACCTGCGACTGGTCGACCCAGTCCAGCGAACGTGCGTAGGCGAGCGCGGATCGCCAGTCCTCGTGTTGACGCGACAGATCAAGCAGCTCTCGTGGTTCACCGGTGCTGCCTCCGAAATGGCGATAGTCGAAGACCAAGACGGCATAGCCGGCCTCGGCGAAGCGCTCGGCGTATGCATCAAGCCTCAGCTCCCGCACTGCCCCGAAGCCATGACCCATGACGATGACCGGGGGTCGATGCTTGCCTTGCGGGCGGTACAGCCAGGCCTCGCAGCGCCCATCACCCGAGGAAAAGGTCACATCATCTCGGGTGGCAGCGACTCGGGATCTCGCCTGGTCCGTCATCCAACGACGCTATCTCGCTGTCCAACCGGACCGCTAGAACGCTCAGGGTACCGCTCCAATCGGGGTGTGCCGTTCCGGGGCGGGATGAAGGTGCGCAAGCAGGTCAAGATGTCGACGAAATCCGACCAAGTGTCACATTCGAGTCGTGTCGGGTGTCTCATGGTGAAAGCACGTCACCACAGGAGGCATCATGACAAGCGGTCCACGGATTCCCGAGGCAGAGCTGACCGGGCTTTACGGCGCACTGGTGAAGCGGATGTCTCGCAAAATGTTCGGAGAGGTCCCTCAGCCGGTCGGGATGACCTGGCACAACCGCAAGGTCCTGAACTTCAGCTTCGCCGCCGGTCGCAAGGCGCAGAAGTGGAACCGGTGTGACGAGAACCTGAAATCATTCGCCCACATGGCCACGGCCAGCCTGATCGGGTGCAGCTTCTGTTTGGACCTCGGATACTTCTTCGCCCACAACGAGGGACTCGATGTCAACAAGGCCCGTGAGGTGCCCCGCTGGCGCGTATCGGATGTGTTCTCGCCGCTTGAGCGCGATGTCATGGAGTACGCCGAAGCGATGACGCAGACGCCGCCCACGGTGACCGACGAATTTTCGGCACGGTTGCTCGAGGCGCTCGGACCGGCCGCCCTGGTAGAACTGACCGCGTTCATTGCGCTGGCCAACTTCATGGCCCGCTCCAACGTCGCCATGGGCATTGAGTCGCAGGAGTTCTCCGCTGCCTGTGACCTCAAGCCGCTCGCCCTAGCCTCGTCAGCATGATCGACGATCCGTTCGTCACTCACCGCGGGCTGCTTTTCACCGTCGCCTACGAGATGCTCGGCTCCGCGACCGACGCCGAAGACGTCGGGCAGGAGACCTGGCTGCGCTGGGCTGACGCGGATCGGGCCGACGTGCGTGACGCGCGGGCCTATCTGGTCCGGATCGTCACCCGGCAGGCGCTGAACCGGCTCCGAACGGTGTCGCGCCGCCGGGAGGACTACGTCGGGGAATGGCTGCCCGAGCCGTTGTTGACCGGTCCGGACATGGCCGACGACGCCGTGCTCGCCGAGAACGTCTCGATCGCCCTGCTCACGGTGCTCGAGACTCTTGGCCCGGTCGAGCGGGCGGTGTTCGTGCTGCACGAGGTGTTCGAGACACCGTACGACGAGGTCGCCGAAGTCGTGGGCAAGACCCCGGCCGCGGTCCGGCAGATCGCGCATCGTGCCCGCGAGCACGTGGCGGCGCGACGACCGCGGATGCCGGTGGACCGAGCCCAGCAAGATGCAACCTTCGAAAGGTTCATGGCCGCCGTTACCTCCGGGGATCTGCAGGGATTGGTGGCAGTGCTCGCCCCAGAGGTGGTGCTTATCGCAGATGGTGGCGGTCTCGTGCGGGCTGCTCGGAAGCCGCTCATCGGGGCCGAGTGGGTGGTGGCGTTCCTGGCCCGCGTGGCAGATCTTTCGGGGATGGTGGCGACAACCGTCCAGTTCAACGGCATGCCCGGTGCTCGGTTCGAAGTCGGAGGTGATGTCACTGCGGTGAGTCTGGTGATCGAGGGTGGCAGCATCACTCGGATCTACGCCATGCGCAATCCGAACAAGCTGGGATCGCTGGGAAGGGTGGCGGAACTGCGGCGGTGACCGCCCTGTAGTCACTCATGAGCTATCCCCACTGTGAGCGACCAGGGCAGCGTCGCATCATCAGAAGGGTGCCCTCATCGGGCCGATCCCTGGCGTGGGCAACTTGAGCAATCAACTCACGGGTTCAAACGGCCGTTGGGCCGGCCGATTGAGGCAGTCCGGGATCGGCACACCCAAGACGGATCGGTGATCCCGGTCACATGTGAGTGTCGAGCGGGGTCATATTCGTTAGAAACCTCAACATCTAAGGAGACCCAAATGGACGCTCGACTCGACTTCTACAGCAATGAGGTTGCCGGACAGTTCACCAAGCACATCAACGAGGCAGGCGCCGTGATCACCGGCTCCACCCTGCCGACCGCGATCCAAGAACTGGTCAAAATCCGAGCCAGCCAGATCAACGGCTGTGGCGTCTGCCTGGACATGCACACCAAGGACGCCGAGCACGCCGGCGAGAGCTCGTTGCGAATCAACCTGATCGCGGCCTGGCGAGAGGCGACTGTCTTCACTGAAGCTGAGCGTGCTGCGCTCGAGCTCACTGAGCATGGAACCCGAGTCGCCGATGGCGGCGGTGTCTCCGACGATGCCTGGGCACACGCGGCCAAGCACTTCGACGACGCCCAGCTCGGTGCACTCGTGTGCCTCATCGCCCTCATCAACCTCTACAACCGCCTCAACGTCATTACCCGTCAGCCCGCAGGAGATTACACGCCCGGCCAGTGGGGCTGAGGGTAAATGCCCCACCATTCGTTGTCGCATCGGCGATGGCGGTGGGGTCAAAGTGGTGACCCTTTCAGCGAGGATGTGCGCGATGGACGAGAACGACTGGCTGGCAGAGCGCTTCGAACAGCAGAGGACACAACTTCGATCCGTGGCCTATCGGATGCTGGGCTCGTTCACCGAGGCGGATGACGCTG
>JBKQIP010000031.1:0-14559 GCA_052148295.1 Acidimicrobiales bacterium | reverse complement strand
CCGCAGGTACTGCGGATTATTTTCCGCGTTTTTGTGGTCCTGGTCGGCTTCCTCATTCTTTCCGGCGCAATCAATACTTCGATCATCGGTTCCACCGGCGTACTCATGCGCATTGCCGAGGATGGCGTGCTCACGGACTGGTTCCGCAAGCCCCATCGCAAGTTTGGCACCAGCTACCGCATCGTTAACCTGGTTGCCGGGATGCAGCTCTTCACCATCATAGCCAGCCGCGGCAATGTGATCGCGCTCGGCGAAGCCTATGCGTTTGGAGTGATCTGGAGTTTCACCTTCATTGCTGGAGGGTGAAGGTCAACTTCTCGTTCTGCGAGGTGGCGTGGGCCAGCTGGCCCTTGCTGTCGAGCAGGCGCTCCTCCAGAGCCTGCACGCGGCCGGGGCTGTCCTGCAGGCGGCGCCGGAGCGCGTGGATCTCGTCTTCGGCGTCGGCCAGCTCGGCTCGGAGCGCCTCGGCCTGGGCCGCCAGGTCGTCGGAGTCCGGGGTCATGCTCACGCAGTTCACCCTAGCCCTGGGCCCGGGGTCCGCGGCCCGCATGGGCGGGGCGAGGCGGGCGACGCTGGGAATCGCCCTGGCCGGGGTGGGGTGGGCGGTGAGGCGGGGTGCGGCGGTTGGCGGGGTGCGGCGGTTGGCGAGGTGCGGCGAGGTGCGGCGGTTGGGTGACCGGGGTGTGACCGGGGTGGCGGGCCGGTGGCCCGGGGTGGCGGGCCGGTGGCCCGTGGTGGAACGCCGGGTGAGGCGCTTAGGCCCAAGCGTCCATCAGTCTGGACTGGGCCAACTGCACCCAGGTGTCGTGTCCGGCCGAGGCCAGGCCGACGTCCGGTCCCGACGGGTCGTCGGTCGGACGTTCGGCCGAAGTGTCAGCTGCCGAAGTGGCAGTCGTTGTGGTGGCCGCCGCCGCCGTCGACGGGGTGGTCGACGACCCACATGCCACAGGAGTGAAGGCGGGCAGGGTCGGCAGTTTGGGCACCTTGGTGACGGGCCGGCTGAAGTTGAGTGCGGTGGCCAGGTTGCCGGGATCGGTCGGCGCCCGCGAGGCGTCGCGCTGGGAGAGCGGACGGAGCCCCCACCGCCACTCGATGAGCTTGAGGATCGAGGTGTGGTCGTAGAAGGCGTGGGTGACCGCGGGTTGCGCCCCGCCGATCCGGGTGAAGGGTGAGGCGATGATGCAGGGCACCCGGAAGCCCGAAAGCACCTTGCCCCGAGCATTGAGGTCAGTGTCCACGCCGCTGGTGGGACTGGCGCCCAGAGGTACACCGGCCGTGACGCGCCGCGGCACCACGTGATCGAAGAATCCTCCCCACTCGTCGTAGTTGATGACGAGTACCGTCCGGTCCCAACCGGGCCCCGACGCCACGGCGTGGAAGACCTGGGACAAGAAGGCGTCACCGGCGCGGATGTCGGCCAGGGGGTGGTCGTCGGCCGAGGTGCCGTCGTCCTCACCCTCGAACCTGGGATCGAGGTAGGACACGTTGGGAAGCGTGCCCTCGGCGACGTCGCTGAGGAAACGCGAGAAGGGGAAGGAGATCGACACGTAGGTGGATCCCCACAGCGCGGTGAAGGGCACGTCGCTGTAGTAGTAGCGACCGGTGGGACCGCCGCTTTGATTGAGCTGGTCCCAGATCGTGGGCAGGGTCGAGGCGACCAACGTGTCACTGAGCCGGTCGGTCTGGCCCGCATGCTGAAAGAACCGGTTGGGGTACGTCGGGGCGAGGATGGAGCAGAAGTAGCGATCACAGGTGGTGTACGCCTGGGCCAGTCGGCTCATGAAGGGGCGGTCCGCAGCCTCGTAGTAGCTGATGGCGAAGGAGTCGTTGGCCGGGTCGGAGAGGAACCCGTCCATCTTCCCGCCGTCGTACTGGAGCCGCCCTCCCGAGTACGAGTGGTCCGGATCGACGAATCCGCAACCGTTGAATTGTGTCTGGTGGTAGGTCCGGTGTGCCACCCCTTCCGGGTCGCGGTAGGACAGGCCGCCCTGCCGACCGTCGGCCTGGGGCAGCCAACCGAGAAAGTGATCGAAGCTGCGGTTCTCCATCATCACGACGATGACGTGCTCGATCCCGGACCTGTCCGGTGCCGGGAGCGCCACGTCGGCGCGGTGGAAGCTGTCGAGGCGCGACGTCGAGGCTCCGGCGGTCCCCGCCCCGCCGAGCAGCACCGCCCCGGACGCTCCCAGCGCGCCCTTGACAAAGGTACGTCGGTCGACCGTCATGGCATTCCCTTCGTGATCGTCCCTCTAGATCGTCCACGTGGTCGGAGGCGACCAGACCTGGCGTGCGCCGTTGGCCTCTTCGGTGCCGGACGTGCTCCCAACGTAGGGCACCGTGGCGCCCATCATCTGATCGGGCGATCCGGCGTCGACGGGTGGTCGGGGCGGCCGAGGCGCTGTCACGCCCGCCGAGCCGCTGCACCTCCGCCGGGCACCTCTGCCGGGCACCTCTCGCCGGGCACCTCTCGCCGGGCACCTCTGCCGGGCACCTCCGCATCGACCGGCGTCCCCCTGGGTGCCCGAAATGCCCGGTCCGGCCCGGCGCCGGGCGCACATGACCGGGCGGGCGTGGAGTGACGGGTAATATGAAGGGTCCACTGCGTCATGTTGACGTGGCCGCGGCCGCCTCGGTACGGTCCGTCCGGCCCTTTGGGCGGGCACCACAGAGGAGAAAGACGACGACATGAAGGTCTGGATCGACCAGGATCTCTGCACCGGCGATGGGCTGTGTGAGGAGATCGCGCCGGCCGTGTTCACCCTTCTCGACGACGGTTTGGCCTATGTGAAGGAAGATGACTCGGTCAAGAACGAGCCGGGCGGTTCGGGCGGCATGGCCGCCGTGCCGGAGGATCTCGAAGATGCCGTGGTCGAGGCGTCCGAAGAGTGCCCCGGAGAGTGCATCTTCATCGAACGGGACTGATTCACCTCCTGCCTCTTAACCTTCTGCCTCGTTTTTTCACCTTCTTCCTCATTTTCTTCGAACCGACCTGAGGGTGTCGGCCGACCGGTCGGACCGCAACCCGCGTCAGCGGCTCGAGCGGTTCCAGGGATCCCACCGGAGGCGATCCCCGCGGAGGCGATCCCACCGGAGGCGATCCTCACGGGACGAGGCGGCGGGCCGTGGTCAGGAAGCCGGTGTGGCCGACCATGCGGTGATCGGGTCGCACCGACCGGGCTTCGACGTGCCACGTTCTCCGCATGATCTCCTGTGTCTCGGACAGCCCGAAGGGAATCCCCCCGGCATCGAGGGCCTGGCGCAAGAGTGCGGTCTGATTGATGGTGGGCAGGTAGGCCAGCAGGATCCCGCCCGGACGCAGGGCGATGGCCGCCGCTTCGACGACGCGGTGGGGCTCGGGCATGTCGAGCAGAATGCGGTCGAGGTCCGTCTCGTCGATGCCCTCGGTGACGTCCCTGATCTCCACCCGGTAGGGGGCGTCGGGGCCCAGCGCGGCCGTGACGTTGGACAGGGCCCGCGCCGCGAAGTCCTCCCGTAGCTCGTAGCCGACCACGGCGGCCCCGGCACGCAGCACCGTCATTGACAGCGCGCCGGAACCCACCCCGGCCTCGAGCACCCGCTGCCCGGGTGCGATGTCGGCGGCCAGGAGAATAGCGCCCAGATCCTTCGGGTAGATGACCTGGGCCCCTCGTGGCATCTTGAGCACGATGTCGCTGAGCGTGGGCCGGAGCACCAGGAACGGCCGGCCGGTCGACCCGACGATGGTGCGCCCCTCGTCCCCCCCGATGATGTCGTCATGGGCGACGACGCCGGCATGGGTGTGGAAGGTGGCGGCGGCGACCAGCGTGAGCAGGTAGCGCCGCTCCTTCGGATCGATCAGGAGGACCCGCTCCCCCGCCTCGAGGGCGCGCGACACGGGCTCAGGCTTCGTCGAGCTGGGCGGCGCTGTCCTGTGTGCTGCCATCGCGCACGGAGATCAGGATCTGCTCGCCCGGCGCGATCTTGAACGAGGAGACCATCGACCCCCGGTCCTTCAAGCTGCGCCGCAGTACCAGCGCACAGCCGACGATGACGAACCAGGTCCAGTTCTGGTCGGCCATGCCGTGGCGGATGCCAGTGCGCAGGATCTTGCGAAGGATGAGATCCACCGAACCGCCTACAGGCGCCGGATCTCGACCACGGCCGAGCGGCTCTTGCCGCGCCGGCGACCGGCCAGGAAGGCCACGGTGATCAGGGCCAGTCCGATCGCGCCCACCACGGCCAGGGCCCGCGGGGCTTCCGCCCGGGCCGTGGCCTCCCCTTCACCGAGCACCTGTGAGTAGACGGCCTTCAAGTCTTCGCGGGTGATGAGACGTCCATCGGTCTGTGGGCTGGCCATCAGCTTGATTCCTCCTCGGTGCCTCCGTCGGAGGTCGTGGTCTCAGTCGTGGGTGCGGTCCCCGTCGTCGGTGCTGTCCCCGTCGTCGGTGCTGTCCCCATGGTCGGTGCTGTCCCCGTGGTCGGTGCGGTCTCGGTCGTCGGTGCCGTTTCGGTGGGCGGAGGCGATGTGGGCGCAGTGACCGTGGCCGGGGCGGGTGGGCTGGTGGGGGGCGCCGGCGCAGCCGTGGGGGGAGCCGCAGAGGCAGCCGTAGAGCCAGCCGTAGGACCAGAGGTGGTGGGCGGTCCCGTCGGGTCGGGCCGGGTCCCGTTCGCCGTCTTGGGCAGCATGGGCGGCGCCGTCCCGGCCGTGACCCTCCAGCCGGCAAAGGCCATCACGCCGATCCCCAGCACGCTGACGACGAAGTAGGGCACCCATGACCAGTCGCCGGTCAGCGCCGTGCCGGTCTCCTCCTGGAGGACCCGGAGGACGCCGATGAGGAGCAACAGAATGCCGATGGCCATGGTGATGGAACCGGCCAGCCCCCAGACCAGGAAACGACCGAGGCCACGAAGCGGCCCCATGGCTTCCTGCTTGAGGTAGTCGATCGTGAGCTGGATGGCGTCGCCACCGGCGTCGCGAACCCCGGTGACACCGCCGTCTGAGCTGGAGCGCGAGGGTGTCATGTGGCTTGACATCCTGGTCGCTCCACGGTGGTGGTGCAAGCACGGGGCATGTCCATCGGAGGGCCTCGGCGGTTTTTCGGTGTGGCTCCGGGCGTTTCGGGCCGGGAGGTGCGAGGCCGATCGGCTCGATCGTGCCTCGGGGCGCTATCCGCGCTCACGGAACATGTAGGTGGAGCTGGCGCGTGCCACCAGGCGGCCCCCGTCTTCGGTGGCGTCGTCCTCTCGGCGTCCTGGCGCCGGTCGGTCCACGCCGGCTCCGTCGGCCGGGGTCTCGCCGCCGTCGGGACCGGGACCCCGGTCCGGCGCCGGCGCTCCGCCATGAGCCACCACGCTGGCCTCGACGAAGGCCACCCGTGACCCGCCCGAGACCACCTCGGCCGTGCAGGTGAGGGTGGCCCCGGGAGGGACCGGGCCGAGGAAGCTGATCTTCATCTCGGCGTTGGCCGCGAACACCTTGCGGCCCTGGACGAAGGTGACCGCGGCCGCCCCCATGGCCGAATCGGCGAAGGCGCCGAGGAACCCACCTTGCATGAGCCCGGTCGGATTGGCGAAGCGCTCGTCGGCCGTCATGCGCCAGGTGCACCGGCCCGGAACGGCCTTGTCGAGGCACACCATGCCCAGGGTCAGATCGCTGTTGGGGGGTACCTGGAGGATGTGACGATCGCGTGGCATCGGAGGTGAGGATACGCGAGGAATGGCTAGGGTTGGCTATGACCTCAGCTGCACTCTCTGGAGATGGCGTGCCGCCCGTGGTGCAAGATCCAGCCCTGGTCGAGTTGGGCATCAACGTCGTCCGGGGTTTGGCCATGGACGCTCCCGAGCAGGCCCATTCCGGCCACTCCGGGACCGCCATGGCGCTGGCGCCCCTGGGCCACGTCCTGTGGACCCGCATCATGCGCCACGACCCGCACGATCCGTCGTGGCCCGACCGGGACCGCTTCGTCCTCTCCAACGGCCATGCCTCGATCCTGCTGTACTCGTTCCTGCACCTGACCGGGTACGACCTCTCGTTGGAGGACATCCGCCAGTTCCGCCAGTGGGGCAGCCGCACGCCGGGCCACCCAGAGCACGAGCGCACCCCCGGGGTGGAGGTGACCACGGGCCCGTTGGGGCAGGGCTTCGGCAACGCGGTGGGCATGGCCATCGCCGAGCGGGTGCTCCGGGCCCGCTTCGGGAGCGAGGTGTGCGACCACCGGACCTTCGTGATCGCCGGCGACGGCTGCTTCATGGAGGGCATCTCCCACGAGGCGGCGTCCCTGGCCGGCCACCTCCGCCTGGGGCGGTTGCTGGCCTTCTACGACGACAACCACATCACCATCGACGGCCCGACCGAGCTGGCCTACAACGACAACGTACCCGGTCGCTTCGAGGCCAACGGCTGGAACGTGCGGAACCTCGGGGAGATGGCCAACGACGTCGACGGCCTGGAGGCCGCCATCCGAGAGGCCATGGCCCTGCCGAGCGACGGGGCCGAGGCCAAGCCGACGCTGCTGGTGTTGCGCAGCCACATCGGGTGGCCGTCGCCGAAGCTCACCGACACGGCGGACGCCCACGGCACGCCGTTCGGGGCCGAGGAGATCGCCGTGACCAAGAAGCTCCTGGGCCTGCCGCCCGAGGAGACGTTCTGGGTGCCCGATGAGGTTCGGGACTTCTACGGCCAGGAGGTGGCGCGCGGCGCCCAGCAGCGGTCCGAGTGGGAGGCCCGCTTCGAGGCCTGGACCGGGGATCGGGAGGCCTGGGCCGCCGCGCAGTCCGGCCACGGCGTCACCGGCTGGGACGACGGGCTCCCCGTCTTCGAGCCCGGGACCAAGCTGGCCACCCGTCGCGCCCTCAACCAGGTCCTCAACGCCACGGCGAAGGGGCTCCCCGGGCTGGTGGCCGGCTCGGCCGACCTCACCGGGAACAACGGGGTACTCCTCAAGGGCGCCGACCAGCAGGATGCGGCGACCCCCGGCGGCGCCCAGTTGCACTACGGCATCCGCGAGCACGGCATGGGGGCGGCCATGAACGGCATGGCGCTGCACGGCGGCGTGCTGCCGCTCGGGGGGACCTTCTTCGTCTTCTCGGACTACATGCGGCCGGCGGTGCGCCTGGCCGCCCTGTCCGGCGCCCATGTCATCTACTCGTGGACCCACGACTCCATCGGCCTGGGCGAGGACGGGCCCACCCACCAGCCGGTGGAGCACCTGGCCGCGCTGCGGGCCATGCCCGAGCTGGCCGTGGTCCGCCCGGCCGACGCCATCGAGACGGCGCAGGCCTGGCGACTGGCGGTCGACGCCGAGGGCCCGGTGGCCCTGTGCCTGACGCGTCAGGACGTCCCCGTGCTGGCGGCCACGGCCGAGCGGGCGGCGGCGGGCGTCGAAAAGGGCGGATACGTCCTGGTGGACGAGGCGACGGGCCCGCCCCAGCTCATCCTGATCGGGACGGGCAGCGAGGTGCAGCTCTGTGTGGGCGCGGCGGAGGCGCTGTCGGGGGCCGGCGTCGCCACCCGCGTGGTGTCCCTGACCTGCTGGGAGTGGTTCGCGGCGCAGAGCGCCGACTACCGGGCCGCCGTGCTGCCCGCCGGGGTCCCGGTGCTGAGCGTCGAGGCCGGCGCCACCTTGGGCTGGGACCGCTACGCCGACGCATCCGTGGGCCTCGACCACTTCGGGGCTTCGGCGCCGGGTGCGGTGGCGATGGAAAAGTTCGGCTTCACGGTCGAGAATGTGGTCGAGCGGGCTCAGGCCCTGCTCGCCGGCCGCAGGTCGTAGTCGGCACGACGTTCTCCCCAGGCACCCGAACACCCACACCGGCCCAGCCACCCACACGCCAGCCACCCACACGACCCAGCCACCCACACGAACCAGCCACCCACACGACCCAGCCACCCACACGACCCAGGCAACACGACCAGCTATGACGACCAGCTACACGGAACAGTCACGACACACCGGAGGGAGCAACGCATGACCCGACTCCAAGAGCTCTACGACATCGGTGGCCAGAGCCCCTGGTTGGACAACCTGCGCCGTGACTGGCTGCAAGAGGGGCAGTTGGCCGAGATGATCGCGCGGGGCGTGCGCGGGGTCACGTCGAACCCGACGATTCTGGCCAAGGCCATCGAGGGTCAGGACACCTACGACGAGCAGTTCCGTGGCCTCATGAAGGACCACACGGTGGAGAGCGCGTACTGGGAGCTGGCCATCACCGACATCGAGCACGCGCTGCAGCTGCTGCGCCCCACCCACGTCGACAGCGACGGCGAGGACGGCTTCGTCTCCCTCGAGGTCTCCCCCGCCCTGGCCCAGGACGAGGCCGGGACCGTGCGCGACGCCCGGCAGCTGCACGACCGCATCAACCAGCCCAACCTGCTGGTCAAGGTGCCGGCCACCGAGGCCTGCGTGCCGGCCATCAACACGCTCATCGGTGAGGGTCGCAGCATCAATGTGACACTGATCTTCGGGATCGATCGCTACGACGAGGTCGCCGAGGCCTACATCAGCGGCCTCGAGGCGCTGGTGGCGGCCGGCCGGGAGGCCGAGTTGTCGAAGGTGGCCAGCGTGGCCTCCTTCTTCGTCAGCCGGGTGGACACCGAGGTCGACCGGCGCCTGGAGACCCTGGCCGGGGGCGAAGACGGTGACGCCGCCATCCTGGGCCTGCGGGGCAAGGCCGCGGTGGCCCAGGCCCAGGTGGCCTACCAGCACTTCCGGGCCGCCTTCTCGGGTCCCCGGTGGGCGGCGCTCGAGGACAAGGGGGCCCGGGTGCAGCGGCCCTTGTGGGCCTCGACGTCGACCAAGAACCCGGCGTACTCGGACCTGCTCTACGTGGACAGCCTGATCGGCCCGGCCACCGTCAACACCATGCCCGACGGGACCATCGAGGCGTTCGCCCAACACGGCACCGTGGCCCGCACGGTCGACGCCGATCCCGACGGTGCGACCGGCGTGCTGGCCCAACTGGCCGCAGTCGGCGTCGACATGACCGACGTGGAGCAGACGCTCGAGGACGAGGGCGTGCACTCCTTCACCAAGTCCTTCGACGAGTTGCTGCAGACCTTGAGCGACAAGGCCGCCACATTCCATTGAGTGGCCACATTCGATTTGAGCCGCCACATTCGATCGGGCCGTTGAGCACCACGTTCGACGCGCTCACCGAGCACAGGAGGGAACACCAATGAGGATCGGCATGATCGGTCTGGGAAAGATGGGCGCCAACATGACCGAGCGCCTGCTCAAGGACGGGCACGAGGTGGTGGCCTTCGATCTCCATGCGGAGGCACGGGACGCGGTGGCGGCCAAGGGGGCGGTGCCGGCGGCCTCGCTCGCCGAGTTCGTGGGGCAGCTCACTGCGCCCCGGGCCGCCTGGGTCATGGTCCCGGCCGGCGAGGCCACCAACAGCACCATCGACGAGCTGGCCACCCACTTCGAGAAGGGCGATGTGATCGTCGACGGGGGCAACTCCAACTTCCAGGAAGCCAAGGACATCGAGGCCCGGCTGGCCACCAAGGGCATCGGCTTCGTCGACGCCGGCACCTCGGGCGGCGTGTGGGGGCTGACCGAGGGCTACTGCCTGATGGTCGGGGGCACGAAGGAGGCGGTGGCGGTGGTCGAGCCGGCCTTCCTGACCCTGGCCCCGAAGGGCGGGTACGCCCACGTCGGGCCGGCGGGTGCCGGCCACTTCGTCAAGATGGTCCACAACGGCATCGAGTACGGCATCATGCAGGCCTACGCCGAAGGCTTCGAGATCATGGGGGCGGCCGACGAGTTCGACCTGGACCTGCACGAGATCGCCTCCATCTGGCGCTACGGCTCGGTGGTGCGCAGCTGGCTGCTCGATCTGGCCGAGCGGGCCCTGCGCCCCGGTGCGGGCTTCGACGAGATCAAGGGTGTGGTGGTGGACTCGGGCGAGGGCCGGTGGACGGCCGAGGAGGCCATCGCCCGCGGCGTGCCGGCACCGGTGATCACCTCCGCCCTGTTCACCCGGTTCGCCTCCCAGGAGCAGGACTCGTTCCAGCTCAAGATGCTGGCCGCCCTGCGCAACCAGTTCGGCGGGCACGCCGTGACGTTGGAGTCGGGCCAGCAGGGGCTGGAGACGAGCACCCCGGCGGCCGACTGAGCGTCGCGGACCGCTCGGTACCCACGGCCCCAGGCTCCTGCCCCCGGCACCCGCCTCCCGGCTCCCGGCTCCCACCCCCGACCCTTCTGACGCTCTCGGCCCATCTCTCATGCCCCCACCGCCCTCACCGCCCTCACCGTCCGCACCGTCCGCACCGTCCACACCGCCGGCTCGGGCCGCACTGGCCGCACTGACGTCGCCCAGCGCCGACGTGCCCGCCGCCTTCGCCGCGGTGGTCACCTCGGCCTTCGCCGCCCGTACCGGCCCTCGCTTCACCATGCTGCTTTCCGGCGGCCCGACGGCACGGGCGTGTTACGAGGCGCTGGCCGCCCGCTCTGCACCGGGCCCGGTACCGGGCCCTGCGCCGGGCGAGGACACGGCCGGCGGGCCGATCGATTGGCGGCTGGTCGACGTCTACATGGGCGACGAGCGGGTGGTGCCGCCCGACGACCCCGATGCCAACCAGCTCCTGGTGCGCCAGGCCCTGTTGGACCGGGTGGGGCCGGTGGGCTCCTTCACCCCCATGCCGACGGAGGGGCCGGTCGAGCAGTGCGTGGCCGACTACCAGCGCGTCCTGGCCGCCCTGCTGCAAGGGCCCGGCATCGACCTCATTCACCTGGGCCTGGGGCCCGACGGCCACACCGCCTCCTTGTTCGCGGGGGCGCCCACGCTCGAGGCCGGGCCGGGGGAATTGGTGGCCGCCACGGCGGACCCCAACGGTCGCAATCCCCACCCGCGGCTGACCGTGACCCTGCCCGTCATCGACGCCGCCCGCTGCGCCGTCTTCACGGTGGCGGGCGAGGCGAAGCGGGACGCCATCGCCCGGGTCCGTGACGGGGACGATGTCCCGGGCGCCCGGGTGGCGGCCGCCGAGGTGATCTGGCTGGTCGACGGCGCCGCCTTCGGAACCTCCCCCTAGATTGGCCCCGTGACCATCACCGACGCCGACATCCTCCGCACGCCCCTGCCCGAGCTCACGGCCCAGGCCCGCGCCGTGCGCGACGCGGCCTACGGGCGACGGGTGACGTACTCGCCCAAGGTCTTCATCCCGCTCACCATGCTGTGCCGCGACCGCTGCGGGTACTGCACCTTCGCCAAGGCGCCGGCCCGGCTGGCCTCGCCCTACCTGACGCCCGACGAGGTGCTGGCCATCGCCCGGGCCGGCCAGGAGGCCGGATGCCACGAGGCCCTCTTCACCCTGGGCGAGCGACCCGAGCTGCGCTACCCGGCGGCCCGGAGCTGGCTCGACGATCACGGTTTTTCCTCCACGGTGGACTACCTCGCCCACGCCTGTCGCCTCGTCGTGGAGGAGACCGGCCTCCTCCCCCACGCCAACGCCGGGGCCCTCTATCCCGACGAGCTGGAGGCCCTCCGCCCGGTCTCGGCCAGCCAGGGGATGATGGTGGAGTCGCTGGCCGGCCACCTCGAGGCCCACCGCAGCGCCCCGGACAAGGAGCCGGCCCGCCGCCTGGCCACCCTCGACGCCGCCGGCGCGCTGCACATCCCCTTCACCACCGGGATCCTGGTCGGGATCGGCGACGATCGGGCCGGGCAACTGGCCGCCCTGCGCGCCATCGCCGCATCGCACGCTCGCTTCGGTCATGTCCAAGAGGTCATCGTGCAGAATTTCCTGCCCAAGCCGGGCACGTCCATGGCGCGGGCCCAGCCCTGCCCGCCGGCCGACCTGCACTGGGCCATCGCCATGGCTCGGCTCGTCCTGCCGCCCGAGGTGCACGTCCAGGCGCCACCCAACCTCTCCGACGACCTGGCCCCGCTGCTGCACGCCGGCATCGACGACTGGGGCGGGGTGTCCCCCGTCACCGCCGACCACGTGAATCCCGAGCGGGCCTGGCCCGCCCTCGAGATCCTGCGGGAGGCCACCGAAGCGGCCGGCCACGTCCTGGCGGCCCGCCTCACCGTCTACCCCTCCTTCGCCCACGACCCGGCGACGTGGTTGGACCCCGATCTGCGCTTCCCCGTCCTCGACGTGGCCGACGCCGAGGGCCTGGCCCGCGATGCGCAGTGGTGCTCGGGCGGCGTCGTGGCGCCGCCGCGCCTGGTGGGCCCGGGGGGTTGGGGCGCGACCCGCCGCGGGGGGCCGGTGGCCGAGGTGCTCGACGGCGTGGCCCTGGGCCACGAGCTCGGCGTCGACGAGATCGTGACGCTGTTTTCGGCCCGCGGCCCCGAGGTCCCGATGGTGGCCGAGGTGGCCGACGATCTGCGCCGCCAGGTGGTGGGCGATGCCGTGACGTTCGTGCAGAACCGCAACATCAACTACACCAACGTCTGCACCTTCAAGTGCCGCTTCTGCGCCTTCTCCAAGGGACCGCTGTCGTTGAACCTGCGCGGCGCGCCGTATCTCCTCGAGCTCGACGAGATCACCCGCCGGGTGGCCGAGGCCGAGGCCGAGGGGGCGACCGAGGTCTGCCTCCAGGGCGGCATCCACCCGGACTTCGACGGCGAGTACTACCTCCATGTGCTGGGGGCCGTGCGCGCCGCGTCGGAGCGGATCCACATCCACGGCTTCACCGCACTCGAGGTCACCGAGGGGGCCCGGCGCTCCGAGGTGCCGCTGGCCGAGTACCTCGTCCGGCTGAAGGAGGCCGGCCTCAAGACGCTGCCCGGGACGGCGGCCGAGATCCTCGATGACGAGATCCGGACCCTGATCTGCCCGGACAAGATCAACACCGAGGAGTGGCTGGAGGCCCACCGCACGGCGCATGCGGTCGGCCTGCGCTCGAACATCACCATCATGTTCGGTTCGGTCGAGCACCCGGTGAGCTGGGCCCGGCACCTGGTGCGCACCCGGGCCCTGCAACGCGAGACGGGCGGCTTCACCGAGTTCGTACCCCTCCCCTTCGTCCACATGGCCACGCCGATCTACCTGCAGCACAAGGCCCGCCGCGGGCCGACCTTCCGCGAGACCCTGTTGATGCATGCGGTGGCCCGCCTGGCGTACCACGGGGACATCGACAATATCCAGGTGAGCTGGGTCAAGACGGGGGTGGAGGGCGCGCGGCAGGTGCTGCAGGCCGGCGCCAACGACGTGGGGGGCACGCTGATGGACGAGAACATCTCCCGCGCCGCCGGAGCCCAGCACGGCCAGCGCATGGGCGTCGAGGAGCTCGAGGCTCTGGTGGCGCCTCTGGGTCGCCCGCTGGTCCGGCGCTCCACCCTGTACGCCATGGCGGGATCCGCGGGGACGTGACCAAGGCCGACCGGCGACCCGACCCCGAGGCCACGGCGCAGTCACAGGCCTTTGCCGCTTTGGCCGACGGTCTCCCCCTCGGCCCGGCCCAGTCCCGCGAGCTGCAGGCCATGATCGACTCGTTGGCCGACATGGCCCGCGAGGGCACCTCGGTGGGCGACCTCAAGATCGCCAACGCCGCCCTGGCCGAGATGGCCGAGGCCTTCCGGGTCTTCCGTCCCTACCGCACGATTCGCAAGATGACCATGTTCGGTTCGGCCCGCACCCAGCCCGACGATCCGGTCTACCTGCTCGCCCGCGACCTCGCCACCAGACTGGCCGAGGCCCACTGGATGGTGGTGACCGGTGCCGGGCCGGGGATCATGGCGGCGGGCCTCGAGGGTGCCGGGCGGGACAATGCATTCGGGGTCAACATCCGGCTCCCGCACGAAGAAGGGGCGAATCCCTTCATCGCCCAGGACCCGAAGCTGGTGGAGATGCGCTACTTCTTCACCCGCAAGCTCATGTTGATCAAGGAGTCCCACGCCTACGCCCTGCTGCCCGGCGGCTTCGGCACCCAGGACGAGTGCTTCGAACTGCTCACCCTGCTCCAGACCGGCAAGGCGGAACCCGCCCCCGTGGTCATGATGGAGACGCCCGGCGGCACCTACTGGCACGGGTGGCTCCGCTTCTTGAAGGAGCAGGCCATCGGGTCGGGCTGGGTCTCGCCCGAGGACGTCTCCCTCTTCAAGGTGACCACCACCGTCGAGGAAGCGGCCCATGAGATCATCAGCTTCTACCGCAACTACCACTCCTGTCGCTGGGTGGGTGACCTGCTGGTGCTCCGGGTGCTGACGGCGCCCAGCCGCTCCGAACTGGCCGACCTGAACGGCCGCTTCGCCGACATCATGGCCCGGGGCACCATCCGCATCACCGCGGCCTTCCCGCCCGAGCGATCCAGCAACGATCACCCCGAGCTCCCGCGCCTGGCCCTCCGATTCGACAAATTCCATTACGCCCGGCTGCGGCAGCTGATCGACGCGGTCAACGAGTGCACGGGGGCCTGAGCCTCTCGGACTGATCGGACCGACATCGGTCCCTGCCGCGGAGCGGCGGAAGGCTGGGGAACGAAGGGTGGGGATCGTCGCGCCTGATCCCGGGCGTCTCACTCGTCGTGGCGGTCCGGCGGCGGGCCCTGGCTCCGGAGGCGGTGGTGGAAGGCGCAGAGCAGGCGCCCGTTCTCTTGGGTGGTGGGTCCGCCGGCGGCGTACTCGACG
>JBKQIP010000030.1:0-4188 GCA_052148295.1 Acidimicrobiales bacterium | reverse complement strand
GCCCGACACCCGCAACGCCCAGAACCGGGGCATGCTCGTCGAACTCGACGAGGCGTTCCGCGCCGCCGAGAAGGACGACACCGTCCGGGTGGTGATCCTGGGAGGGGTCGGGCCGCTCTTCTCGTCGGGCCACGACATGGGGTCGGCGGTCGCCATGGAGGAGCGGGTCTCACGCCCGACGAGCACGATCGACGGGGGCACGCGCCTCGGTGCCGAGAGGCTCATGCTCCAGGAGTGGCACTACTACTTCCAGAACACCCTCCGCTGGCGGAACCTGCGCAAGATCACCATCGCCCAGGTCCAGGGGACGGTGTTCGCCGCCGGCCTTATGCTCATGTGGGCCTGCGACCTGATCGTGGCCGCCGAGAACGCCTACTTCGCCGACGTGGTGGGCACCCGGCTCGGGATGTGCGGGGTCGAGTACTTCGGCCACCCCTGGGAGTTCGGTCCCCGCAAGGCCAAGGAGCTCCTCCTCACCGGGGACGCGATCGACGTCGAGGAGGCCCACCGCCTGGGGATGGTCTCGAAGATCTTCCCGACCGGCGAGCTCTCGGAGAAGACCCTGGAGTTCGCCCGGCGCATCGCCAAGACGCCCACCATGCCGGCGCTGCTCATCAAGCAGGCGGTGAACCAGACCGTCGACAACATGGGCTTCTACAACTCGCTCAACGCATGCTTCACCCTGCACGAGCTCAACCACTCCCACTGGGCCCAGGTCCACGAGAACAAGATGGCGGCGGCACTGCCCGAGGACGGAGCCGTCGACTGGCGGAACCCGCCACCGGTCCTGGTGACGGTGCCTGAGGCGGTCGAGGGACCACCCACCAAGTCGGCCAAGGGCTAGTCGGCCCGGGGCTGACCAGCCCCGCCCGGTGCGTTCAGACGGTGTGGTTCAGGCGGTGCGGTGCACCGGCACGTTGGAGTAGCCGGCGACGTTGGACATCTGCACCCGGGCCAGGCCGTCTTCGTCCACCTCGAAGTTGGGCCACCGCTTGATCAGCTCCTGCACGGCGACGCGACTCTCCACGCGGGCCAGGGCGGCGCCCAGGCAGCTGTGGATGCCGTAGCCGAGCCCGAGGGCCAAGGTCGGCTTGCGGTCCACGTTGAAGACGTCGGGCTCGTCGTAGAAGCGCTCGTCGCGGGTGGCTGACCCCGTGATCAGGATCGTCGGGTGGCCGGGGGGGATGGTCACGCCGCTGTAGGTGGACTCGCGCACCGAGTAGCGGCCCTGGTACTGGGACGGGGGGTCGTAGCGGAGGATCTCCTCGACAGCCGAGGGGATCCTCTCCGGGTCGTCGCGGACCTTGGCGTACTGGTCGGGGTTCTTGTGGAACAGGTAGACGGCGTTGCCCACCAGCTTGGTCACCGTCTCCGCCCCCGCTCCACCGAGCAGGCCGGCGAACCCGGCGATCTCCTCGTTGTCGAGGCGGGTCATCTCCCCGTCCCCCCGGTCGACCTCCACCTGGGTCAGCCGGCTCAACATGTCGTCGGCCGGGTTGCGCCGCTTCTCCTCGGTCAGCGCCAGCCAGTACATGCCGCTCTCCGCCTGGGCCTGCATCCCCTCGGGCGTGGGGTCCATCTGCCCCGGCTCACGGTGCAGCCCGAGGTCGAGCCAGTGCCGGATCTGCTGGCGGTCCTCGGCCGGGACCCCGAGCATGCGCGAGATGATCTCCACCGGGAACGGTCCGCTGAAGTCGGCCACCGCGTCGAATGAGTCGGCGTCGTCGAAGGGGGCGAGGAAGGACACGATGACCTCGCGCACCATCGGCTCGAGCGCCGTGACGGCCTTGGGGGTGAACACGCGGGAGACCAGCGCCCGCAACCGGTCGTGGTCGGGCGGGTCCATCATGATGATGGAGCGGTACATCCTGATGATGTCCGGGTCGGTATGCATCGTCGACAGGTCGACGCCGTGGGCCGAGGAGAAGGTCTGCCAGTCCTTGTGCGCGGCGCAGACGTCCTCGTAGCGGAACAGCGCCCAGAAGTCGTACTTCTCGTTGAAGTAGACGGGTGCGTGGTCACGCATGCGGCGGTACAGGTCGTAGGGACCGTTGAAGTACTCGTCGGAGAACGGGTCGAATTCGAGCGGTAGCTCGCTCAACGAGGTCTCGGTGGTCATGGCCTTCCCCCTCCATCGGCAGTGGGTCCTGTCCCGATCGTATCGGCCGTGACGGGGGTGGGCGCGACCGCCGGCCCGCCGGGTCCGGCAGGCAGCTGGTCGGGCATCACGTGGACCTCGTCAACCCGCGCGCCGCTGGCCAGCACCCGGATGACCTGGTCCGCCATGTCCTCGGCGGTCATCGGCGGCGAGGACGACGTGTAGCCCTCGGCGCTCCAGCGGCCGTGCAGGGCCACGGCCACATCGGGATCCCAGCCGGCCGAGAACTCGCTCATGGTCGGACCGACGACGAAGTTCGTCACCCGCAACCAGGGGTATTCGCCGCGCAGGCTGCGGGCGAACTGGTGGAGCGCAGCCTTGCTCGTCGTGTAGGCGACGAGGCCGGGTAGGGGCCGAGCGATCCCGGACGAGCCCAAGAGGAGAAGCCGGCCCGAGGACGCCTCAAGGTGGGGGAGGGCGGCCCGGGTGACCAGGGCGGCGCCAATGACATTGGTCGCCATCACGTCGCGCCAAGTGTCGGCGTCGGCATCCCCGAACCGCACCAGGGGGGACTTCCCGGCGGCGTACACGACGGCATCGAGGCCGCCGAACCTCTCGACCGCCGCTTCGACGGCGCCTGCGCACTGCTCCTCCATGCGCACATCGCAGGGCACGGCGAAGCTGCTCCCTCCCGCAGCATCGACCGCCTCGCGCAGGAGCTCGGTCCGCCGGGCGGCGAAGGCCACGGCGGCGCCCGCCTGCGCCGCCTGGATCCCCACGGCGCGCCCGATCCCCGTCGATGCCCCCACCACCAGGATCCGGAATCCGTCCAGCGTCGTCACCCGCCACCCTCCCGCGCGCCACGGCGGGACCCCCGCCGGCGCGCGCATGCTAGCGAATGGAGCGAGGCCACCACCGTCGCTCGCAGCAGGCCACGTGGAGCGGTACCTCCCACACCCATGCCTCGACGACGCAGATCCGTCGAATCAGTCAATCGGATAAGGGTCTGCACGCCTCTTCTACGAAGACAGAGGAGGCGGCGACCCCGCCATGGTTTTTGTGCACGGCTGGACGTGCGACCACACGCATTTCACGCCTCAGGCCGACCATTTCTCGCCCAGGCATCGGACTGTTCTTGTGGACCTACGCGGGCATGGGCACAGCGACGCAGTCGGCAGCCTGCGGCACTCCATCCTGAAGCCGTCCGAGCCGTGGTGGCGCTGGACAGCCCATTCGTTCGAGCTGGCGCGCTCCGTTCAGACCTCGAGTCCCTCATTACGGCACTCGAAGGGCCGGGCCATGTAGCTGCCCGGCGAGAGATGGCGGCCGCTACGTTCGGACCCTACGACGACCCAGAACTGCGCGACCGAATCATCGCCACGATGTGCGCGCCGGCCCGCGGCGTGGCGGCTGAGGCCTTCGCCTCGGTGGTGGCATGGAACGGCGCGGAGATCCTGCCTCAACTAACCGTTCCCGTTCTGTCTCTGCCAGTATCGGAGGGTACACCGACGCGTCGCCTCTGATCCCCGCCTGTGCTCAGCTACTCACGTGCGCGACCGTGGGGGCCGGACATTTCATTCAGCTAGAAGTTCCCAATCAGGTGAATGCCATGCTCGAGCGTTTTCTCGAAGTCATATGACGCGGCTGATAGAGACGCGGCTGATAGAGACGGCTACTGCTCCCATGGCCGGTTGGCCTGTAACCCGGTCATACCTGCTGTCATTGCGCAGTAACCGGTTGGTATTGGCGCCGTCGACGGTGGGATCTTCCCTCTCACCCGGATTTCCGCCAAAGGAGTGGCTCATCGACACCAGACCTCGGCGCAGGTCGGGATCCGCTTCGACCACCCCGATGATGGTGTCGTGCTCCGAGCTGACCTCGACCACGTCGCCGGGCACGCATCCGAGCTGGACAAGATCCTCGGGATGGATGAAGGCGGGGTTGTAGGTACGCTTGCCCATCAGTCCCGGGACGGTGCGCCCGTAGGTGTTCATCACCCGGTTCTCCCTGCGGGGGATAAGAAGCATGGGTCGTTCCGCGGAGCACACCAGCGGAGTCTGAGCGCATGCTTCTAAGTCTGCCAATGCGTC
>JBKQIP010000029.1:0-4533 GCA_052148295.1 Acidimicrobiales bacterium | reverse complement strand
GCCGGTCCCGAACGAGACCTGACGGCCGCGTCGGCTCCTACGTGGGCATCCACCGCGTGGTGGGGTCAGCGAGCCAGCCCAGCACCTGGCGGCGCGTGGTCGGCCCGTGCGCCGACCACGCCGAGGGCAGGGCCCCGACGGAGCGCAGATCGGCCGATTCGTCCACGTTGGCACTGAGAGGATCGGTGGTCAGGGCACAGCGCGTGGCCGTCGGGTCGACCCCGAAGAGTCCGGCGGCATTGAGGCCGAAGATGCCCGCCTTGACCCCGCCGGTCAGCGCCGGATACCCGTAGACCTCCTGGAATTCCTCGGTGATCTGAAAGGCCTGCATGGCCATGATCTGCGCCTCGGGGCTGCCGTACCAGATGGCGTCGGTGCCCCACAGCACCCGTTGCTGGCCCACCCGGCTCAGGAGCTTGCCCAGCGCGTGGGCGGCCTGGTCCGGCTGGGTGAGCAGCTGGCGCCACATGGTGGCGATGTCGACCCAGACGTTCTCGTTGGGCGCCACCTGGTAGAGATCGAGGGCGGCCAGGAGGGTGTCGATGCCGATGGTGGCGTTCGGGTCGTAAGGCCCCTCGACGTGTGTGGGATCCCACGCCGCGTGGTAGATCACGAAATTCATGTCGGGGAACTGGCGGGAGAGCGCCACCATGTCGGCGGGGTGGTTGAACGCAGGGTCGAAGTTGACCAGCGGGAGCCCCTTGTGGGCCACGAAGACGCTGACGCCGAGGTCGTGCGCGTGCTGGACGGTCGGGAGGCCGATGGTCGGGTTCTCCAGCGAGTACCCCTGTCCCGTCGGGCTCCAGGCCGTGTAGACCTTGAACGCGGCGGGCGGCCCGGACTGCACGGCACCCGACATCTCGTCGAGGGTGGCGTCGAGTGGCCCCACGTTGGGAGCGACGATGTTCTCCACCAGCAGCCGGCTGGCGCCCCCGTGGACCAGGCCGGCGGTGATCTGCTGGGTGCGCAAGGCCTCGGGAAACGGAACGGGCGCGTTGGCCGGGCCCGAATTGGGCACATCGGTCAGGATCGCCATGGTGGTGTCGCTGGCCAGGAACAGGTCGTGGAGATACGTGGCCCGGTCGACACAGTCGAGCTCGGGTACGTCGGTGCAACCAGGTGGGAGCATGCTCTCGACCAACCCGACCGTCTCAGGTGCGTTCTGTACCCATGGACCGCTCGGGATGACGTGGTGGGTGTGCACGTCGAAGATGAACGCGTCGTTGGCGGCCAGGGCCTGCTGGCACGCCGCCGTGTCTTCGGGCGGGGGGGCGGTGAAGGTGCCGCCCCGGCCGGGCGTCGGCGCCTGCGATGCCGGGCGCGGCCCCGCCGTGGTGCAGCCCGCCAGCTCGAAGGCGGCCAACGCGGCCGCCACGGCGCCCGCACCTTGGAGGAAGCGGCGCCGGTCCAGGCCCACCCGGCGCGACGCATCGTCGATGGACGATCGGATCAATGCGTTGACGGCGGCGTCACGAGCGGTCGGGCCGGCCGGGATGAACTCCCCGTTGGTGACCGGACCGGCGCGGAGCGGGAGCGGTGCCGGCGTGTCGGCCAGGTCTCGTTGCCTCCGGGAAAACTGACCCATGACGGCCTCCGCGAGGAGGTTAGGTCAATCGCGGACAAGACGGTAGGCGGATGGCCCGCGGGCACTTGGTCCCGTACGCTGCCGACCTATGACCAATGCTGCGGTGCCCCGTCCGACCGTCCCCGCCTCCGGCCTCTTGAGCGGAAAAGTGTGCGTGGTCTCGGGCGTCGGCCCGGGGCTGGGTCGTCAGGCCGCCCGCGCCCTGGCGGTCCACGGTGCGACGCTGGTCCTGGGGGCCCGGCGCCCGGCGTCCCTCGACCAGGTGCTGGGCGAGGTCGAGGGTCTGGGTGCCCCGGCCATCGCCGTGCCGACCGACATCACCGACCCCGATCAGTGCGCCCGGCTCATGGACCGTGCCGCCGACGCCTTCGGGGGTGTGGACGTACTGGTCAACAACGCCTTTCGCTTCGACGCCTTCGAGAGCTTCGAGCACGTCGACCTGGCCATCTGGCGCAAGATCATGGACACCAACCTCTTCGGATCGCTCCAGATGACCCGGGCCGCCCTCCCCTTCATGCGCCAGCGGGGCGGCGGCTCGGTGGTCATGGTGGCCTCGATGGTGGCGCGCCAGCCCCAGCCGGTACAGGGTGGCTATGCCATCTCCAAGGGGGCGCTGCTCACCGCCACCCGCGTGCTGGCCTACGAGCTCGGACCGTCCGGCATACGCGTCAATGCCGTCGTGCCGGGCTGGATGGCCGGCCCTTCGGTCGACATCTACATCCAGATGACGTCGGACGGGCGCGGCGTGCCCCGGCAGGAGGTCATCGATGAGCTCAATGCCCGCGTGCCGCTGGGCCGCATCCCGAGTGACGAGCAGGTCGCCGGGTCGGTGGTGTACCTGGCCTCGGACCTGTCCTCGGCCATGACCGGTCAGGCCGTCGACACCAACGGTGGGGAGATCTTCACCTGAGGTAACCGCTCAGGCGGACGCACCCTTGTCCGGGTCCGTGGGCTCGTACGTGGCGGCCTCTGCGTCCGCCGTCGCATCGACGGCGGCCACCTCCGCCGGCGTGGCGCCGAGCCGGCTCTCGACGTCGGCCAGCCGGTTGCTGATCTCCGACAGTTGCTGGCCCAGATCGGCGTGACCCTTCCTGAACTCTTCCTTGTTGGCATCGGTGTGCTCCTTGATGAACACGGAGGCCACGGTGGCGGTCAACACCCCGATGAGGCCGATGCCCACCAGCATGAGCACCACGGCCACGGCGCGACCGCCCTCGGTGACCGGGTACCGGTCTCCGTAGCCCACAGTGGTCACGGTGACGATGGCCCACCACAACGCGTCCGGGTAGCTGTGGATGTTGCTCCCCTTGGCGTTCTCTTCGAAGAGCAGCACCAGCCAGGCTCCGAAGAAGAGGGTCACCGCGGCGGCGATGAGCACCCGGAAGAGGCTGTGGTGCCGGAGAATGCTCTCCAACCGCAGCTCCCCCTCGCGCACCAGGACCGACATCCTCTCCATGCCGACCACGTGGCAGCTCTGCAACGGGGGGAGGACCACGGTGGCCGGTTCCACCCACCGCCGCTTCAGATACCCGCGCCGGTCCGGCGCGACCACCAGTCGCACCAGGTACTCCACCAGCAGGATGACCCAGAGGGCGAAGAGGATGCCGACCAGGAGAACCGAGGCCGAGCCGTTGACGTCGGTCGTGAGGATGAACATGGCGACGACCAGCCAGGCGATCCCCAGGACGGCCAGGGGGTACTTGGTGATCCCCTCGATGCGGTCGACCAGGTCGCGCTGCCCGCCCGCCGGCTTGGCCCCGGCGATCGCCTGGCGCCGCCGCTCCTCCCTGCGTTCCCGCTCCTCGAGGCGCTCCCGTTCCAGCTTCTCGAGTCGCTGGATGCGCGCCACCGAGGGCGGAGTCTGCGCCGTCTCGGCGCTGTCCGGAACGGTGCTCATGCCGGCGGGGTCCCCACGCGCGACGAAACTAGTGGGGGGCCGCCGCGTCGGCCGGGACCCTGGCGTTTCCGGGCCGGCCGATGCCGCCCTCGCGCCGCACCGGAGGCGGGGAGCGGTGCCACGTCGCCGCGGAGGACGTAGGCGACACGCTGGTCGGGTGGTGTGATCCGTGGATCAGCTCTTTGCTTTGGACTCGTTCAGGGTCACGGCGGCGCGCACGAGCGTCTTCAACGCCCTCGTGTTGATCTTCTCGCCCTCGTGGAAGTCGATGGCACGCCTGACGTTCCCTTCGAGACTGGAATTGAAGAGGCCCGAGGGATCCTTCAGAGCCGCCCCTCTGGCGAAGGTCATCTTGACGACGTTCTTGTACGTCTCGCCGGTGCAGATGATTCCGTCGTGATACCAGGTCGGAACCCCTCTCCACTTCCACTCCTCGACGACCTCGGGGTCGGATTCCTTGATCAGGGTGCGGAGCCGGCTGAGCGTCTCGCCCCGCCAGTCGCCCAGCTCCTTGATTCTCCCGTCGATCAGTTGAGACGGAGACTTGCTCTCCTGTGACCCGCTCTTCTCCTGTGACCCGCTCTTCCCCATGCCCGTTCTCATCCTTCGTCTTTCTGTTCCTTGGTCCCGAGGCCCAGCTCCATGGGGGTCAATCCCCAGCGTGCCGACTCTACTTGGAGCTGCGGTTCGCCCAGGGTTCCCGAGCTGGCGCATCGATCCGCCAACTCGCTGAAGTGTGGGGATTCGGCCGAAAGTCTGTGACGGCCATCATCGCCTCTCGAGGAGCAGATGCACGTCGTTCCCTACGATCCCGATCTCCTTGCCGCAGCGAGGCACTACAACGAGATTGCGCTCCGGGGGGCCACCTGGTCGTTCCGCATCGCAATTGCGAACTGGCTGGCTGCGGTGGAAGAGGCGGAGCCTGCGGGAGTCGTGATGCTGCACTCAGAGCGCGGGGCCATGGGACTCGCGGATGTCGTGGCCTCAAATGCTCACGATGCGTTTCATCACCGCTGGGATCTGACAAGGATTCTGCACCCGGGCTGAGGGA
>JBKQIP010000028.1:0-6460 GCA_052148295.1 Acidimicrobiales bacterium | reverse complement strand
CGGGCCGGTCGGGCCGGCGGGACGGGCTGTCGGGGCGGGCCGGTCGGGCCGGCGGGACGGGCTGTCGGGGCGGGCCGGTCGGGCCGGCGGGACGGGCGTGGGACGGGCTGTCGGGGCGGGCTGGTCGGACCGGCCGGTCGGGGCTGGTCGGGCGGGCTGGTGGGACGGGCTGTCGGGGTGAGGCGGGCGGATCCAAGGAAGGGGAGTCGCCCGATCCGGGATGCACCCGATAGGTTCAGACTGCGTGATTTGAATCACCCCAGGCAATGGGTACCAGGAGGACTACACGTGACGGACACCGCGACGCCGCTGCAAACCGACGAGATCCTCAGCGAATTGCGCTCGTGGCTCCAAAAGAGCTGGGATCCCGACCTGACCGTCGGCGAGTGGTGGGAACGCCTCGGACTCGAGGGCTGGTCCGCTCCGACCCTGCCTCCGGATGCCTATGGCAAGGGGATTCCCCGCACCGACGCCATACAGGTGGCCAACGAGATCGCCGCATTCGGCGCCCTGGGCGCACCGGCCGGTCTCGGCCTGCTCCTAGCCGCTCCCACCATCGCCACCCACGGGACCCAGGCTCAGATCGACCTCTATGTGCGCGACATCGTTACCGGGAAAAGGGCGTGGTGCCAGCTGTTCAGTGAGCCTTCGGCGGGATCCGATCTGGCCGGTCTGCAGACCAAGGCCGAAAAGGACGGTGACGAGTGGGTGGTCAACGGGCAGAAGGTTTGGACCTCGGGGGGTCAATACGCCGACCTGGGCATGCTGCTGGCTCGTACCGACGCCAACGTGCCCAAGCATCAGGGCATCTCGTATTTCGCCTTCGAGATGCTCCAGGACGGTGTCGACGTGCGCCCGCTCAAGGAGATGACCGGGCACGCCCTCTTCAACGAGGTGTTCATCACGGACGCCCGAGTGGCCGACTCCGCTCTCATCGGTGGCCTCAACAACGGGTGGGCTGCCGCCAATACCACGCTCATGAACGAACGGGCCGGCCTGGGCTCGGGTGGAGGCAACGCCGCCGGCGGTGGCATCACACAACCGGGCACGGTCATGGGTTCGCTCTCCAAGCGGGTGGGCGATCTGGTTCAGGGCCCAGCCACGAGCGGAGGCAATGGCCGACTCAGGAGCCGTGGGTCGAGTGGTGCAGGTGGGTCGAGTGGTGCAAGTGGGTCGGGTGGCGTGAGTGGAGGCCTCGTCGCCCTGCGCGGTGGGGCCGGGATGCTCATCGCATTGGCTCAGCAGAACAAGGTGAACGGGGATGCCGGCATTCGACAGGACCTGGCCCGCCTGTACACCTTGGGCGAGCTGGGGCGGTTCAACGGCCTGCGCACCAAGGCAGTGAAGGAGCAGGGTCGCGACATCCCGGGCATGCCGAACGTGGCCAAGCTCTCCATGAGCCAGATCGTGCGGTTGACCCGCGACCTCGGGCTGCGGATCGCCGGTCCGTCCGGCATGCTCCACGCCTACAACTCCGATGACAAGGCCAGTTTGGCCCAGGCCACCGGCGATCCCTTCGCCGGCGGCATCACCGAGATGGCGTTGTTCGCCCAGGCGCCCCCGATCTACGGGGGGACCGATCAGATTCAACGCAACATCATCGGGGAGCGCGTGCTCGGGCTGCCGAAGGAACCCAACAACGACCGGGTGACCCCCTTCTCCGAGCTCCCGAAGAACGCCTGAACCGACCGGTCGGGGCCCGGGGGGATTCGGAGATCATGCGACGGACCGACCGGACGTTGCGCGGCGCCGCCGCCATCGTCGGCGTGGCGGACGACGTCTCCCCCACCGGCGAGCTCTCCCGCACCGGACGTGCGCTCGAGGCGGCCATGGTCCTGGCCGCACTCGATGACGCCGGGTTGGCCCTGGCCGACGTCGACGGGGTGTGCCATGCCGAGTCCTCGATGGCCTTTGCGGAGTATCTCGGTGTCCACCCGACGTTCACCGAATCGACCATGACCGGCGGCTCGAGCTTCGAGGTGCATGTCGAGCATGCCGCCGCCGCCATCGCCGCCGGACTGTGCGACGTCGTGGTGAGCGTGTACGCCTCGACGCCGCGGAGCGACCGGACCCAGAAGCGCCCGGTGGCCCGGCGCATGCCCGGCGGGCCCAACCCGATGGCGGAGTGGGAGTGGCCCTTCGGCTTGCGCATGCCCATGGGCCCCTACGCCCTGGCCGCGTCCCGGCACATGCACGAGTTCGGCACCACCTCCGAGCAGCTGGCCCAGATCGCGGTGAGCACCCGGGCGTGGGCGACGCGCAACCCACGGGCCCGATATCGGACTCCGATCACGGTCGATGACGTGCTCGCCTCGCCCATGCAGTCCAGCCCCCTGCACCTGCTCGACTGCTGCCTGGTCACCGACGGCGCCGGCGCTTTCGTGATGACCAGCGCCGAGCGGGCCCGCACCCTCCGCAAGCCCGCCGTCTACGTGCTGGGCGCGGCGACCTGCCACGACCACATGATGATCTCCCAGATGCCCGACCTGACCACGACCCCCGGTGCGATTTCGGGAGCCCGTGCCTTTGCGGCGGCCGGCATGACGCCGGATGACGTCGACGTGTTGATGGGCTACGACAGCTTCACCATCACCTCCCTGCTGCACCTCGAGGACCTGGGCTTCTGCGCCAAGGGCGAGGGCGGGCCCTTCGCCGCCGACGGGAAGCTCGGTCCGGGCGGGTCGCTGCCCATGAACACCAACGGTGGTGGACTCTCGTTCACCCATCCAGGTATGTACGGGATGTTCCTGATCACCGAGGCGGTGCGCCAGCTTCGGGGCGAGAACGGCGACCGGCAGGTCGAAGGCGCCAACGTGGCCGTGGCGCACGGGTCCGGCATGGTGCTCTCCTGCATGTCGACGGCGGTGCTCGGGACGGAGGAAACGCTCTGATGGCCGATGGAGGCGGAGGAGGGACCGAGGGTGGCGGGACCGGGGGCGGCGGGACCGGGGGCGGCGGGACCGGGAACGCCCCGGCGAAGTTCCGGACGATGGAGCCGCCCGTCGGCGCCGACAGTGGGCCGTTCTGGGAGGCCACTCGCGAGGGCCGGCTGGTCGTGCAGTGGTGCACCGCCTGTGACAAGGCCATCTTCTACCCCCGTTCGTTCTGCCCATATTGCGGTGGTGGGTCGGACGGTGGGTCGGTCCTCGAATGGCGCACGGCCAGCGGGCGGGCCACCGTCTACGCGGTGACGGTGGAGAACAACCCTTCCGCTACCGGCACTACCTTCTCGGACGGAAAGCCGTACGTGGTGGCGCTGGTCGAACTGGAGGAGGGTGTGCGCATGTTGACCAACGTCATCGGGTGCCTCCCCGACGAGGTGCACCCGGGCATGGCTGTGACTGTGACCTGGGAGCCGCTGTCCGATGGGCGACAGCTGCCTCTGTTCACATCGAGGCCCGAGTGAGGGTGCGAGCGGGATGAACGGCTCGGGGGACGCCGGGCGAAGGGGGGATATGGGGAGCGTGGACGGGGTGGATCGCGTGGACGGGGTGGATCGCGTGGATCGCGTGGATGGCGTGGACGGGGTGGATCGCGTGGATGGCGTCGACGGGGTGGGAAGCATGAAGGGCGCACGCCGGTGACCGTTCCGAGCGACAAGGCGGCGGCGGCGGCACAGGGCATGCTGGTGGCCTGGTGGGCGGCCCGGTATCCGGACCGGCCCGCCCTGTTGACGTCCTACGGGGATCGATCGTTCGAAGAGCTCAACACCAACGTCAACCGGCTGGTCCGGGCCCTGCGAGCCCGGGGGCTGCGCCCGGGCGACAGCATGGCGCTCATGGTCACGAACCGGCCCGAGTTCATCGAGGCCCTCTACGCGGCTCAGCGGTCGGGGCTGCGCCTGACGCCGATCAACTGGCACCTGACCGGTGAGGAGGCGGCCTACATCGTGGGCAATTGTGAGGCCAAGGTGCTGATCGCCTCGGCCGAGCTGGGTGACACGGCGGTGCGGGCGGCCAAGGGGGGCGGGGACGGGAAGGGCGGGGAGAGTGGCAGGGGCAGCGGCGGGGACGGGAAGGGCGCTGGGGGGAGCGGCGGCAAGGGCGGGGGGAACCTGGTGCGGTTGACCGTCGGCGGGCTCATCCCCGGCTTCGAGATGTACCACGACGTGATCGCCGCCGAAGACGGGTCGGACATAGCCGACCCGGTCCTCGGCAGCCAGATGCTCTACACCTCGGGGACGACCGGTCGCCCCAAGGGCGTCCACCGCGACGGCGTCGCGCCCAACGCGCTGGCCACCGTGAATTTCTGCGGGTACGACGAGGACGTGGCCCACAGCACGGACGCGCACCTGTGCACCGGTCCGCTCTACCACGCCGCCCCGCTGGCCTTCTCCGTGGCCGTGCCCATGATCTGGGGCGTGCCCATCGTGATCATGGAACACTGGGACCCGACCGAGACCCTGCGCCACAACGCCGCCCACGGGGTCACGCACACCCACATGGTGCCGACCATGTTCCACCGGCTGCTCGCCCTCGACGAGGACGTCCGCAACAGCTACGACCACTCGACACTCCGCTACATCATCCATGGCGCTGCGCCGTGCCCCCGCGAGATCAAGGAGCGCCTGATCGAGTGGCTGGGCCCCATCGTGACCGAGTACTACGCCGCCACCGAGGGCCTCGGCACCCTGGTCGACTCGGCGACGTGGCTGGCCCATCCCGGGACGGTGGGCCGGCCCATGGTGCCGGGCCTGGTCAAGGTGGCCGACGATGACGGCAACGCCCTGGCGCCCGGTGAGATCGGCCTGGTCTTCCTGCGCGCCCAGACCGCGTCCCGGTTCGACTACTACGGCGATGCGGCCAAGACGGCGGGCGCCTTCCGCGGCGACTACTTCACCCTGGGCGACATGGGCTACATGGACGAGGAGGGGTTCCTCTTCCTGACCGACCGCACGGCCAACCTCATTATCTCGGGGGGCGTGAACATCTACCCGGCCGAAGTGGACGCTGTGCTCCTGCAGCATCCCGCCGTGGGCGACGTGGCGACCATCGGCGTCCCCGACGACGAGTGGGGCGAAGCGGTCAAGGCGGTGGTGCAGCCGGCCGACGGTGTGACGGGGACCCCGGAACTGGGCGAGGAGTTGATGGCCTTCTGCCGCGAGCGGCTGGCCCACTTCAAGTGCCCACGCACGGTCGACTTCGTGGACCAGCTGCCGCGCGAGGATACGGGGAAGATCTACAAGCGTCTGTTGCGGGACCAGTATCGAGCGGCGGGCGGGTAGGCGGGGCGGGTTGAGGGGCCGGGCTGGGGCCGGGCTGGGGAGGCGGGAGCGGGCCGGCCGGGGACGGGCCGATTGGCAGGCGCCGCGGAGACGGGGTAGACGAGAGTCGAGCGAGACCAAAAGGAGAAGGACATGGGCATCTGCGACGGACGTATCGTCGTCATCACCGGGGCGGGGCGGGGCATCGGGCGGGAGCACGCCCTCGAGTTCGCCAGCCAGGGCGCCAAGATCGTCGTGAACGACCTGGGCGCCGAGGTCGACGGCACGGGCAGCTCGGACGGACCGGCGGGACAGGTGGTCGACGAGGTTCGGGGCATGGGTGGCGAGGCCGTGGCCAACGGGGACGACGTCTCGGACTACGACGGGGCGGAACGGCTGATCAAAACGGCCATCGATACCTTCGGAGGCCTCGACGTCCTGGTGAACAACGCCGGCATCTTGCGGGACCGCATGCTGGTGAACATGACGATCGAGGAGTGGGACGCCGTCATCCGGGTCCACCTGCGCGGCACCTTCGCCCCCACCCGCCATGCCGTCGAGTACTGGCGCAATCGGTCCAAGGCCGGCGAGACCAACGACGCCCGGGTCATCAACACGACCTCGCCCTCGGGTATCTACGGCAACGTGGGCCAGACCAACTACGGCGCCGCCAAGGCGGGCATCGCCGCCTTCACCGTCATCGCCGCCATGGAGCTGGGCCGCTACGGTGTCACCGTCAACGCCATCGCCCCCGCCGCCCTGACCCGCATGACCGAGAACCTGGGCATGGGCGCGGCCTCGGCCGCCAAGAAGCCCGAGGAATTCGACCCCCTCGACCCGGGCAACATCGCCCCGCTGGTGGTCTGGTTGGGCAGCGCCGAGTCGGCCGCCATCACCGGGCGCGTCTTCAACGTGCAGGGGGGCAACATCAGCGTGGCCGAGGGATGGGTGGCCGGCCCCGGGGCCGACAAGGACGACCGCTGGGACCCGGCTGAACTGGGCGGCGTGGTGCCGGGACTGGTCGAGAAGGCGGCCCCGAATGCCAACATGGGTGGAAGAAGGAGCTGACCGCCATGGCTGGGGAGGGTCGTCTGACGATAGGGGCCGCATTCGGTGACGGGGGCGACGGCGGGCGCGGCGACGGGGGCGGCGACGGGGGCGGTCTCGGGGGCGGTGCAGGGGGCGGTCTAGGGGGCGGTCTCGGGGGCGAGGGCGGGGGCGGAGACGGGGGCGGTCTCGGGGGCGAAGGCGGGCGCT
>JBKQIP010000027.1:0-11887 GCA_052148295.1 Acidimicrobiales bacterium | reverse complement strand
TGTTGGTGACGACGTAGTCGTAGTCGAGCGTCTGCCCGACCAGCGAGAAGTTGGGCTGCACCGCCGTCTCGGCCAGGGTGAGCGGGGGCGCCCCGGCCGGCGACACGGGATTGGACTGGAGGTACTGATCGAGGAAGTCGATGGTCGGCGTGAGCGCGACGGGGAGAAGGGCGATGCCGTGCAACTTCCCCGACGGCTCGAGCAGCTCCTGGGGGACGTTGTTCGCCACCAGGGCCTGGTCCATCTCGGTGGCCTGGCTGAGCGGATTCGACTCGTTCGTCGAGTTGACGATCATCATGGGGCTGGTCTCGGGTGTGACCTGGAAGACCGGCGAGGCGGCCGTGTAGGTCGCCGGGCACTGTGACGGGCTGCATCCCCCGAGGTAGGCCTCGACGTGGTCCACGTCATAGCTCCCGGCGGCCTCCTCGCCGACCAGCGCGGCCAGGTCCATCTCGCCCGACCACGAGACGGCCGCGCTCACCGGCGCCCCGTTGGCCGCCCCTTCGGTGGCCACCATGCCGGCCAGGTTGCCCCCGGCCGACGTGCCCATCACGGCGATGCGGGTGGGGTCCACCCCGTACTCCGCGGCATCCGCGCGCACCCATTGCACCGCCGTCATGACGTCGTCGGACTCATTGGGAAAGCCGTTGAGGCGGTAGTTGATGTTGAACACGACGAACCCGGCCTCGGCCAGGTCCGTCGCCAGCGTGGACATGCTCGCCAACGAGCCCTCCGAAAAGCCCCCGCCGTGGACCAGGACGACGGCGTAGCGATCGGTTCCCGGTTGGGCGGGCTCGACGACGTCGAGAACGTCCTGCGGTGAGAGCGTGGAGTACGGCACGTCGGCGATCGTGATCGTGGTCGGCGGCGTGCTCGCCGTCGTGCTCGCCGTCGCCGCCCCACCCGGCGACGGGCACGAGAGTGTCAGCGTGCCGATACCCAGTGTCACGGCGGCCGCCGCCGCCAGCCGGAAGGCAAACGCCCGACCCTTTTGCCGACCCGACCTGCCGCGTCTCCGCCCCAACCTGCCTTGCATCCGAACCAACCCGCCTTGCATCCGACCCAACCCGCCTTGCAACCCAAGCATTCGCGGAAGATACCATAAGCGAATTGGGGGGTCGACGCCCTGGAGGGTCGACACGGCGGCACCAGCGGGGCACCAGCGGGGCACCAGGACGGCGATGCCCGCGTCGGTTGCGCACCTGCGCCGACGGGTCTAGACCACCCACGATTGTCACCGTTTTCGCACGATTGTCACAGTGGGCCCGCTGCACCCTCCGTGTCGCTACCAGAGTCATCGCCTCCAACACCACCACCGGCCTCGCGCGCCCGCCGGCCCCACCCCTACTCCTTCTGGGGATAGGCGGCCTCGACCGTCACGTTGCCTCGGGCGATGCGCCACAGGGCCTTGACATCCCCCTTGGCCTGTCCCAGCTCCCGTCCGTCACGTTTCACCCCGGCGTAGATCACTCTCATCAGCGTGTCCCCTATGGCGGACCACACGAACAAGAGCGGCGACATGCCATGGCTGCGCTGTTCGGTGACCCAGCTGTAGATGAGGATGGTCCGCTCGAACGAGAGTTCCTCCGTTCCCTGTCGATTGAGATCGGACTCGTGATGCAGGCACCGCGCCGTGGGTTCCACCATCAGCCGGGCCGTTCTCGACACCTGGAATCCGAAGCGGGCATCCTCCCCCAGGGAGCGGCCCTGCAGCCGATCCTCGAACCGGTTCCGTTCCAGGACGGCGAGCCGGTACGACATGCTGCACCCCAGGAGGAAGTCGACCTCGTAGGCGGCGGCCCCGTCGGGATGCTGCCCCTTCACCACCCGCCCCGAACGCAGCACCCTTCCCGGCTTGCGCCCCCAGAGGAAGAAGAATCGCTTGAATCGTGTGAAGAATTCATCAGCCATGTTCTCGACGATGCCACCCACCCCGGCGACGGCCTCCTCGGCCGCGAACCGGGACTCGATGGCGTCGAAGTACCCCGGAAGGATCTCCGAGTCGTCATCGAGGAAATGCACCACGTCGACCCCGAGGCTCCGGCAGTAGGGGACCGATTGGTTTCTCTGACGCGCCAGACCCGCTCGATCGGCGCGGTGGTAGTGCACGTTGGCCCTCCCTCCGGCCCAACGCTCGCAGACGAGGCGGGTCTCCTCACGCGAGCTGGCATCGATGACGACGATGTCGCACGTCGCCCGTTCATCGACGATGGAACGAATGCAGCGATCGAGATCGGCCGCCCGGTTTCGGGTGCAGATGACGACACACGATGTGAGCTCGGACACGCGTGCTGACTCCATTGATCGTCTCGCGTTTGCAGGGAAGGAACCGGCCGGTGACCGACAGGTCGCACCGGCTCGGCCGTGCTGCAAAACCAACCGGCTGCGGAAGGACCGGCGATGAGCGCCGAAGTTAGCATGCCGAATCCGGTGGTCGAGGATGGCCGACGGGCGAGGTACCCTCTGGAACGTGGTCCTCTACAGCCGACCTCTGAGATTGCCCTGAGAGCGATGACGGACCAGTCCGGCGAGTCGACGGGGACCTGACGTGCCCTTGCCCAACTTCCTCATCATCGGCGCCATGAAATCGGCCACATCCAGCCTCCATCGCGACTTGTCGGCCCATCCGGACGTGTCCTTCGGATATCGGAAAGAGCCGAGCTCATTGAGCGACCCTGAGGTGCTGACGCCACGGGGGGGCAAGCGCTACGCCGCGCTGTACGCCCACGGGCCTCCTGCCCAGCGCATCGGGGATGCGTCCACCTCGTACTCGAAGCTTCCCGACATCACGGGCGTGCCCCGGCGCGCCAGGCAGGTGCTGGGACCCGATATCCGGATCATCTATTCGGTGCGGAACCCGATCGAACGGGCCCGGAGCCACCACCATCATCTACTCATACGGAACAAGGTGCCCCCGGACTTCGAGGGAGCGGTGGCGGTGACCCCCGGCATCCGGGACTTCGGCCTGTACGCCATGCAGCTCGAGGCGTGGGCAGCGGAGTTTCCCATGAGCCAGATACAGGTGATCCGCTTCGAAGACTACGCGGAGAATCCGACCGCCGTCCTGGACGAGGTCCTCGCTTTCCTGGAACTCCCGGCCGGGAGCGCGATCCCCGGTCTCCCCATCCACGTCACCACCAAGGTGAGGCCCCTCACCGACCGGCAGGCCAGCCTGCGTCGCCGATTCCTCTATCGACGAATCGTGCGCCCCATGGTCCCTCAGAGCGTGCGCAACCGGGCCACCGTGGCCAGGCACACCGAGGCGGCACGGCAGCCGCTCCCGCCGCTTCCCGCGACCAGGGAGGCCCTCAATGAGCTGTACGCCGACGACGGCCGGCGACTGGCCACCATGCTGCAGGTCGAGCAGCCGTTCTGGCCCCTGACCCCGTGAGTCGCCCATGACCCCGTGAGTCCATGCGCCCAGCCGGCCCGTACGGATCGACCCGCGCCGCCCCGTTCGGCGGGACCTCAGGTCAAGGAGTTCGGTTCGGTCCGCCGCATGACGACGCCGTCCTTCACCACGATCGGTGACGAAGACGTGGCCCGTCGACGCCGGCGGGTGCCATTGGCCAGGGAGAGGCCGATGAAACACGCCGCCGGGTACATCACGAAGGGGTACACGATCGGATTGTCGGTGGTCATCATGATGAGGAGCACCATGAGCGCCAGGAACGCCGCCACATGGGAGGCCGACGCGTCCACGCTCAGATCACGACGGCGGGCGCCCCGATAGGCGCGGATCAGGAGCCAGAGCATGGCGCCCACGAAGAGGCAGAATCCCACGATCCCCTCGTCGAACAGCAGGCGCAGGTAGTCATTGTGCGGTTGGGGAAAGGCGGGCCCCACATAGGTCTTGGTGAACGTGGTGGCGGACCCGACGCCCTGGCCGAAGAGGAAGTGGGTCCAGGAACCCGTCGCCGAGTGCCACAACAGGCTCCAGGCCCGGGCGCGTCCTTCGGTGTTGATGGAGACGCCCAACAGATGACCGTTGTCACCGCCGGAGAACCGGTCGCGCAGCGGAGGCCAGTAATCGACGAGCAGGGCCACGCTGCCGAGACCCACGATGAGCCCTATGACCACCTTGTAGATCTTGGGCTTCTTCGGTGACGTCATGGCATAGCCGATGGTCAGGACGCAGATCACCGCCACGGTCGCCGTCCGGGACAGCGAGAGCAAGACGGTCAGTGGCACGAGGACGCAGAGCGGCTTGGTCCAACGCATCTTCAAGATACGCCAGCCGACCATGGCGGAGGCAGTCAGCAGGCACGCTTCGATGGCATAGCCGCGCGTTGCGCCGATCGACTTGGCCTCGCCCAGCCCCTTCACCGCGATCAGCGAGAGGAACAGTAACGAGAGCACCCACGAGATGGGCGTCAGTATCCGCACGACCGTTCGGATGGCGTCCTTGGGTGCCAGTGCGGCCATCCCGGCCATGATGCCGACGAAGGTGATGAAGACGCACAGCTCCTGTCCGGCTTCTTTGTTCCGCAATCCCCACACCAGGGTCAAGGCCGCCCAGAACAGGAACAGCACCAGGAGTTTCGGCGTCCGGGACCGTCCGGCGCCGGGGCGGTCCTGCAGCACGTACCGGAGCGAGGCAAAGACGACGATCACGGCGAAGATCAGCGTGTAGACGGACGAGATGGAGGTCCCGCCCCCGGCCCGGTGCCCGCTGTGGCCACCGGTCACCGTCGTCGATCCGTACGAGGCGATGGCCGCCACCACCAGCGCCACCCACAACTCGACCGGCACACGCCGCTTGACCTTCTTCGTGCTCGTGTCCTCTGTCGTGCTCACCGCGCTCCCCACCCGTCAGTCGATGCGGGCCAGCCGCGCCAGTTCGTTGAACATCTCGTTGTCCCGTCGCAGTGAGATGAAGTCACCCTCGCCCACCAACCTTCCGCCCTCGAACAGGAACAGTGCATCACAGTCCCGCACCGTACTCAATCGGTGGGCGATGGCGATGCGCGTCAGATTTCCGGCATCGAGATCCCGCACGGTCAGCGCCAGGGCGGCTTCGGTGGTGGTGTCCAGCGACGACGTCGCCTCGTCGAGGATCAGGACCTGGGGCTGCCGGAAGAGCGCACGGGCGATCCCCAAGCGCTGTCGTTGGCCCCCCGACAGGCGGACCCCCCGCTCGCCGAGCGTCGTCTCCAACCGGTCCGGCAGCTGTTTGACGAACTCGGCGATCTGCGCACCTTCCAACGCCCGCCAGATGGCCGGCTCGTCCAGGGCCCCCACCTCCATCCCCAGGGCGATGTTGTCCTTGACACTCCCATCCAGCAGGAAGACGTCTTGGGGGACGTAGCCGACGCTGTTGCGCCATGCCTTGACGAGGGCGGGGCCCACCAGCCTCGCGTCATCGATCTTCACGGCGCCCGACGTGGGTTCGATCAGGCCCAGCATCAGATCGACAATGGTCGTCTTTCCGGCGCCGGACGGGCCGACGATCCCGATGAACGCGCCCTTGGTGATCTCGAAGGACACGTCGGAGAGGGCATGTTGATTGCTGTTGGGGTAGGCGAAGTCGACGTGCTCGAACCGCATCGACCGGTTCCAGGCCACCGGCGCCGGATCGATCTCCTCGGCGTCGAGCGTGTCGTCGTTGGTGCGGACCTCCAGCATGGTGGAGCGGCGCCGTGCCTCGCTGCTCTCCGACGACGCCAGGCGCGTCGCCTTCAACCGCCGCATCTCGTTGTAGATCGTCTCGACGTTGGCCTGCCCGCCCCGTATCTTCCCCACGGAGTTCAGGGTCTGGTACAGGCACGGCATGAGGCGGAGCGACGCGGCCACGATCAGGCCGATGAGTGCCGTGACATTGCCCGTGTGCAGGAGGGCGATGACGCCAATGAGCAGAATGACGCCCCCGATCATCACCGACTGCAGGTAGTACTGGGGCATCAGGGCGTACAGCGTCAGCTTGTAGCGGAGGCCGGCGTACTCGTAGCGCTTGCGGTAGTACTCCCGCTGCACTTTTTGCGTGGCGTTACCGGCCAGCAGCGACTTCACACCCGAGAACCCCTCCTGGGCGGTGAGGAGGATGTTGCGGTACACCCACAGCCCTTCACTCCCCGCCGTCCGGGCTCGTGGGGTGATGAACTTCGCATAGAAGAAGACGGCGAACCCGAAGTAGACGATCGAGACTCCCACCACGACGGGGTTCACGATGCCGATGAGCAGGACCAGAAAGGCCACGATGAACATGTTCTGGAAGAGCACGAGGTACGACAGCATGACGTTGATAGCCAGGTCCGAAGCCCCGATCTGCGTGTTCCGGACCATGCTGGCCGAGTTCGTCGTCACGTGCTCGAGGTACGGCGTCTTCATGTAGGAGGAGAACAGATGGGTGGCCACGTCCGCCTCCACCGCCGAGGCCAGCCGGCTCTGCCGGCGCACCAGGAGCGTGCCCACCACCGAGCTCAGGACGAAGAGGAAGATGGTGATGGCGCCCAGCCGGATCTCGAGCTGCAGACGGGTCTGGTGCCCGAACAGGCTGATGATGGCCCGCGAGAACGTCGTGCCCTGCGAGCCCTTGTGCGCCGTCAGGGTGATCAGGAGCGGGTAGAGCATGATGAAGGCCGAGGCGTCGATGAGCGCCGACACCACCGAGTGCAGGATGCCGATGATGATGCCGACTCTCAGCTTCGGAGAGACCAGCCTGAGCAGCTTCTGGAGCGTGGAGATCACGCCTACCGACCTGGCAGGAGAGATGGGGTCGGCCGTCCCGCGTTGAATTCTGGCTGGTCACGGGACCGAAACAGGCAGCTCACGACCGCCCATCCTACAGCTGGTGCGGACAGGGGCTCAACGCGTTGGCCGCCCCCGCGGGTGGCCGGGACCGGGCGCCGGACCGGTGTCCTCACGGTCGCTCGCCGAGGCGCCGGTGGATCCCTTCCGCGGCCTCCAGCTCGGGCCCGCATTGCGTGATCTGCTCGACGAACACCGCCTTCGTCGCCTCCCTGACGGCGGAGGGGCGGGACACCATCGTCTCGCGAGGCTGCCCGTCGGGGGTCTGCCGGCCGTCCATGTGGTCGACCATGGCGCGCACGGCGATCTCGTCTTCGGGGGTGCGGCGATACTCCTCGAACGACGTGCCGAATTTCTCGTTGACCGAGGTGATGATCGTGTCGAAGTCCTCGATGACCACCTCGAAGGGCGCGATCACGACCGAGGAGGCGAGCGGCTCCACCCGCTCGTAGAAGCTCGTGTAGCGCCGCAGCTCGGTCCGGGGGGTGTAGCCCTCGTGGGCGTGCATCTGCAGGACCGATGCGACCGCATCGACCGGTCGTCGCAGGAGCACCACGACCGGAAGTCCGCGTCGCACGCCCATCTCGACTGACGCCGGCGAGTGCAGATGATGGGCCACCTCGAGGGAGGGCCCGTTGCTGTGCCAGACGACGGCCACGGCATAGCTGCTGGCCGAGCGGGGGTAGCCCTCGACGACGAGCTGGGTCCCGCTCCGTACCATCTCGGCCCGGATGAGTGGGCGGACCACGGCGTAGGCATGGACCCGGGCGGAGCCCGACAGGAGCCAGCGGTGCAGGGCGTGCCGGTACGCCTTGGGGATCGTGTTCCGGAACCCCGAGCGGGCACGATGGCGGATGGTGGCCGATCTCTCCTGCGTGCTCGTCATCGGCCAGACACTACTTGAGGGGCCCCGGGCACCCCCGCCAAGACGTTCACCCCACGCCGCCCCCACGGTCGCCGCCGCCGGCATCGGTGGTCCCGTTCAAGGCTCGTGGAGCACGGGGATCTGCTCGATCATCGAGTACTCGGGGTCCGTCATCTCCCGCGTCCGCTCGAGTTGGCCCGCGGTGAGCTCGACCTCGCTGCGGCTGCTCCTCTGACGGCCGATCTGGAGCGGCAGCCCCAGCACCTCGCTCAGCGCGGCGGTGCCCTCGACGAGGCGCTCGGTCCGGAGCACCATCTCGAGGGACCGCACCACGCGTACCGCCTCGTCCACGTCCCCGTCCGCCGAGAAGGAGTACAGCTGATTGAGCAGGTCGAACCGGGGGACCTGATCGAGGAACCGGTCATAGCCCTCCCGGGCCAGGCGGCGCTGCACGTCCGGGGCCTTGGTGGCGAAGCCCTCGTCGGATTCGGGGGCGGCCAGGTAACGGAACAGGGAGGTCACCCGCTCCACGGGGTCCCGAAAGGCGGTCACCCGGAACGTGCCCTCCTTGGGAGGGTTCATGCGGTAGGCCGGGAGATGGCTGGTGGCGAAGAAGTACCGGCCGCGGTTGATCAGCCGGGCGTTGTAGGCCACGTAGCGATAGGCGCCGTGCCGGGCGAACGAGAACCGGGCCAGTCGCCGGTCGATGGCGTGCGGATCACCGCCGCACAGCTGCAGGAACGAGAAGATCAGCGAGGTGCCTCCGGTCTTCCGGAGGTGGTGGAAGTACACCCGCTCGTACCCGTCCGGGAGGTCGATCCCCGACCCCGACGGCGTCAGCAGGGCCCACACGTCACCGAGCCGGAATCCCACGGTGCGCCGGACGCTCATCGATTGATCCTACGTTGCGTCCGGCGTGACATCCGACGTCCGGCGGCGGCGCGACCGCGGCCTACGACGGTTGCGGCGACCAGAGCTCGGCCAACTGGACCTCGCGGCGTTCGCGCCGCGACATCTCGCAGGCCAGCGTGGTCAGCGTGGTGTCGAGGAGCGATTCGATGCTGATCGGCATGTCGCCACCGCTCTGCACCGCTTGGACGAACGCCTCCACCTCCTCCGCCTGCCCTTTCCCCGAGTGGAACCCGTAGGTCGACCGGCGCCTGGTGCCCATGTAGGCCTCGACCTTGTCGAAATTGTGCAGGGCCAGCGTGCGACCCGCTCCGAGAACCTCGAGGACCTCCTTCGGTGTCTGGCTCCCGCCGCGGGTGCTGTAGACGATGTTGGCGGTGCTGCCGTCGGCATAGGAGATGACGGCCATGAGGTCCCCACTCACGGCATTCCCGGTGCTCGAGGACGAGCCCGACCGCGCCCACACCGACTGCGGGCGGGCCCCGACGAGGAAGCTCGTGGTGTCGATGAAGTGCCCGCCTTCGCCCACGAACCTGCTTCCTTCCGCCTCATCGTTGTACCACGACGACGGGTCGAGCAATCCCGCGCTGATGCGGTAGATCAACTGGAGCGGCCCCTGCCGCGGCGACAGCAGGTCCGCCATCTTGCGGAGCGGTGGCGAGAAGCGGCGGTTGAATCCCACGAAGAGCCGGGTGTTGCCACTCTCCACCACGGCCCGCCGGACCGATTCCAGCCCTTCGACACTGAGCGAGAGGGGTTTCTCCACGAACACCGTCTTCCCGGCCCGCAGGGCCCGGTCCACCAGCTCGGCATGGGTGGCGTGACGGGTGGCGATCAGGACGACGTCGATGTCCTCGCCGTCGATCACCTCGTCCGCCGACGTCGTGGTCTCGGGGATCTCGAACTTCCGGGCCGCATCGAGCGATGAGAGCGTCGAGCGGGTGGCCACCATGGCCAGCGCGGCGGCCGGCGTCTTCTTGAAGGCCGGGAGCAGCATCGACGACGCGTAGTTCCCCGCTCCGATCACCCCGATCCTCACCTGACCGCTCACCGGCGCCCGCGGCACGACCGACGGCGAGGCCCCACCCGGCGCGCCGGCGTCGCCCCGCGGCTCCGCCCGCTCTGCGCCGGGGGCGCGGGGATAGCGGAACAGGACGGCCAGCCCACGGGACGGAGCCTTGGCCATCGATTCCAGCACTCGTTCCGCCTCGGAGAAGTCGTGCACCGCGGAGATCAGGTAGCGCACGTCGATCCGCCCCGAGGCGAGCTGCTGAAGGAACGAGGACAGGTTCCGGCGTTCCGTCCACCGGACGTAGTTCACCGGATAGTCGATGCCGCGTTCCTCGTAGGAGGGGTCGTAGCGACCAGGACCGTACGATCGCGAGAAGCGCAGGTCGACTTCCTTCTCGTAGAAGTCGTTCCATTGGAGGTCCAGACCCGTCTTCCCGATGTCGACGATCCGCCCCCGGTCGCGGACCAGTCGGATGGCCAGTTCGATGGCGTCGTTCGCCGGCCCCCCCGCCGTGATGAACACGCAATCCGCACCACCGCCGACCGTCGTGCGGCCGAGCGCATCGCCCAGACCCTGATCGTGAGGGGTCATGGCGAATCGCATGCCGGCATGCCTCGTGGCCAGCTCGCATCGTTCTTCGGACAGGTCGATGCCGATGGTCTGCATCCCGGCGGAGCGCAGAATCAAACTCAGCAATTGCCCGATCAGGCCGAGCCCGATCACCACCGCCACCTCGCCCAGCTGCATCTCGGCCTGCCGGTACCCCTGGAGCGCGATGGATCCGACGGTGGCGAACGCGGCCTGATCGAGCGGCAGGCCCTCGGGCACCGGGACCACGAGGTTGCCGGGGACGAAATTGACGTCCGCATGGTTGGCGTATCCGGCCCCGGCACAGGCCACCTGCTGCCCGGTGTGCAGGTCGCTCACCCCGGCCCCGACCGCCGTCACGATCCCCGAGGTGGAGTACCCGAGCGGACTCATCGAGTCGAGCTTGTTCACCGCCTTGCGGTAGGCCGCCATCGGACCCTGCTGGCGGGCGGTCTCGATGACCTTTCGTGCCTGTTCCGGGCGGGCGCGGGCCTTCCCCAGATAGGACAGCTGGGCCTCCCGCACCTTCATCAATTCCGTGCCGGAGCTGATCACGCTGAACGCCGTCCGCACCAGCACCCCTCCGGGCTGCAACGACGGAGTCGGACCCGTGACGACCTTGAGCGAACCACTCCGGTAATTCTGCGAAAGGGTCCTACTCTGCTCTTCGCTGGTCATCCAATCCTCTCTCTCCTCTCACGGGCGTGCCCACCCCATCCGCCATCGGACGGGGTGGGCAGTGGTCTCGGGCACGACGTCCGGTGTCGGGTCTCATGGGCACGCTAGCGATCGGAGGCGGCGGCCAGGACCTCGGTCAGGGCCTCCACCACCCTCCCCTTGTAGCGCTCGGCGGAGTAGGCCTTCTCCCAACGCTCGGACGCCTGCGCCGACAGCCGGTGCCGCAGCGCGACATCGTCTTTCAGCCGCACGATGGCCTCCATGAACTCCTGCCGGTCCGCACAGACGAAACCGGCATCTCCGACCAGCTCAGCCATCACTCCTCTCTGACTCACGAGCGGGATCACCCCATGTTCCATTGCTTCCAGCACGACCAGGGGGGCCGCCTCGTTCCGGTAGCGGGACGGCATGATCAGGCAGTCGGCCGAGGAGAGCACCGAGCACCGAACGTCCTCGTCGACCACCTTGATGCGACTGTAGTGGGGTCCGAGCACCTCCAACGCCTGCAGCGCCGTCTCGAGGGCCTCCTCCCGCGGTGAACCGGCGAAGATCCAGTCCACATTCTGGTCCCGGAGTTCCCACGCGATCCCGCCGGCGACGTCGGCGCCCTTGGTCGCCAGATGGTTCCCCAAGAACACGACCCTGAGGGTCGTGTTCTTCCCACCCGATCTCGTGGTCGCCTCGAGCCGGGCCCCATGGTCGGGAGCGTCGCAGGTCACGCCGTTCTCGACCACCGTCACCGCGGCCGCACCGGCGGAGACCATGTCCGCCCGGAATTGTTCGGAGAGCACCCACACCTCCGTTCCGCGCAGCAACCACCGATGGATGGCCCGGATCCCCGCGATCGACGTCAAGCCGGCGAGATCGGACGTGTGGACATGGATGATCATCCTCCGGCACGTCAGGCGGCCGACGACCCAGACCAGCAGGTCGCGATATCGAGCCGGTCCGGACGACGCGATGTTCATGTAGCCGATGGATCCGCGTCCGCCCCGCAGGGCCAGGCGGGAGAATCGCAGGAGCGGCCTGACGGTGTCGACCGCCCTGCGCCATCCGAACCGTCCCAGTTCCGAGATGTCCCCGGCCAC
>JBKQIP010000026.1:0-26197 GCA_052148295.1 Acidimicrobiales bacterium | reverse complement strand
GGAGCTCCAGCGCACCGTCATGCGCGACGTGGAGATCAATTGGGTGACGCGGTTCGCCAACGAGGCGATGGGTCCGAGTAGGTTTGTGCAGGAGGTTCAACAGGTGCTGAATCGATATCGGGGCACTTCCTATCCACGGTGACACCGACCTATCCACCGTGACCACCGATGGGTTCACCGTCGATAGGGAGGACGGGTGATGAAGCTCGACAGCGCACTCATTGACGAGCTGAAGGTCGTTCCGGGGGAAGCGGCACGTTTGACCGGTCGGAGCACCTCGTCGACGTCGGTGCATTGGTTGGGGACGACCGGGGCACACCGCAAGCTGGCGGCCGAGGAGGACCTCCGATCCTTCATCCAGGACTTGCAGGTATCCCAAAAACTGTTATGGGCAAGCGATACGTACGCCGTGCTGGTGGTCCTGCAGGCCATGGACGCCGCCGGCAAGGACGGCACCATCACCCATGTCATGTCGGGCGTGAACCCGCAGGGTTGCCGGGTGGTGGCCTTCAAGCAACCCTCCGCCGAGGAACTGGGGCACGACTTCTTGTGGCGTTACACAAAGGCGCTTCCTGAACGAGGGTGTATCGGGATCTTCAACCGCTCGTATTACGAGGAGGTTCTCGTCGTTCGAGTACATCCGGAGTTGCTCGAGAACCGGCCCGGCGGGTCGAGCGGGGTGCCGTCGCGGGTCTGGCAACACCGCTACGAGGACATCAACGCCTTCGAACACCACCTCCATCGTAACGGCACCCGGATCGTGAAGATCTTCCTGCACGTGTCCAAGGAGGAGCAGAAACGTCGTTTCCTCGAGCGCCTGGACGATCCCACCAAAAACTGGAAATTCTCCCTGGCCGACCTGGCTGAGCGCGAGCATTGGAACGCCTACCAGGCGGCCTACGAGGAGACCCTCACCGCCACGTCCACCCCGTGGGCCCCATGGTACGTGGTGCCGGCCGACCACAAGTATGCGATGCGTGCGTTGGTGGGCGGCATCCTCGTCCATGTGATCGACCACTTGGCGATGCAGCCGCCGAAGGCGGATGCATCCGAGCTCGAGCTCCTCGCGCGGGCTCGGGCGAAGCTGTTGGCGGAGTGACCGGGACCCTTTTGCCGGCGTTTCGGACCTTGTGTGTGCCGAAAACAAGTTCATTGAGACAGGGCTGAAGCGCGACGCGGGACCGTCACGACGCGGCCGGTGCGATGTGGCCGGAGACGGGCGTTGCCGGTGGCGCATCTCCAGCGACGATCCTCCCGTCGCGCATCTCAATGATGCGATCGGCGTGAAGGGCGACGTCGTTCGCGTGTGTCACCATCACGATGGTCATCCCCGAAGCGCCCAGCCGGTCGAGCAGCGCGAGGAAGCGTGTTGTCGAGACCGAGTCCAGGCTGCCCGTGGGTTCGTCGGCCAGGAGAATCCTGGGCTCGTTGGCCAGGGCGCGTGCGATCGCCACTCTCTGTCGTTCCCCCCCCGAGAGCTCGGTCGGGAGGCGGTGCTCACAGTCGCTCAGGTCGACCTCGGCCAGCAGTTCACGAGCCCGGACCTTGCGCTGGTGGGGCGACATGTGAGCACCGAACATCGGGAGTTCGACGTTGGCCAGGGCCGAAAGCTGTGGCAACAGGTTGTGAAACTGGAAGACGAGTCCAACGACGCTCCGGCGGTATTCGCTCGAGTCCCGCAGGTGAGCCAAGTCGTGTCCTGCCACGGTCACCGTACCCGAGGTGGGGGAATCGATCGCGGCCAGAAGATGCAGCAGTGTCGACTTCCCACAACCCGAAGGGCCGCTGATGGCCACCGTCTCGCCGTAGTGCACGTCGAGATCGACGCCGGCCAGCGCGTTGACCTGGCCGGGGAACACACGCGTCACCCCTTTCACATCGACGGCGAGTTGCTCGTTCGTGACGTCACTCATAGCTGAGCGCCTTCAGCGGGGACAGGAGCGCGGCACGGGTCGTCGGGTACAGCGCGCCGATGAACGTCATGACGAGGGCGGTGAACAGGGCCCTCCAGAACGCCCCCTCCGTGAAGTTGGGATGCAGGATGCCCTTCAGCGCCGGGAGTTGGGCCAGGCCGGCGGCAATGGCGAAGGACAGGCCCACCCCGATGGCGGCACCGAATAAAGCGAGCAGCAAACACTCACCGAGCAGGAGGCTGACGGTTCGTCGCCGGGTCCAGCCGATCGCCCGAAGGAGCCCGAATTCACGGGTTCGCTCGTACAGCGACAGGAGCATGGTGTCGCCCACGATGACCGCTCCGATCAGGATCGCCAGCACGGTGCTCCCGTTCACCGCCGCCTGAAGATAGACCAGGCTCTGGTCGGCCCTCCCGAACTGGGTGGCGGTGCGGATCGTCGTCAATTCGGGCTGCGCGTAGTCGACCCGCGACGCGACGGCGGCAGCAGAGGCACCCGGTTGGTCCTTCACGAAGACGAGGGTCACGATCCCGGGAACCCGGTTGTAGCCCTGAATGGCCGGGAGGGGAAACATCGCACCAGCGTCGCCGAACGCGTTTCCAGTCGAGTAGATGCCGACCACGGTGTTCCACGTCCCGTTGGCGTCGAAACGGTCGCCCACATGAAGGCCGAAATTCGCGGCCGCCCGCCATCCCAGCATGACTTCGTGTGCCGCAGTGGCCGAGTACGGATGCCCGTCCACGACTTGTACTCCGAACGCGGCGAGATCCGCGGGGTTGATCCCGATCTCTATGAAGACAGGATTGTCCGCGTTGAGGTGCTCCGTCTCGACCAGGACGCCGATTGCGCTGGCCACGCCCGGGGTGCGCCGGATGCGACCCAGCTGGTCTTGGTCGATCGTGCTCGACAGTATGTCCGATGCTCCCTTTTGAGCAACGGTGAAGTTAGCCTTGCCGATGGAGATGATGGCCGCGGCCGACTGCTCGAGGCCGCTGCTCGTCACGTCAAGTGTCACGACGGTCATGACCGCAATGGCAACGGCGAAGGCCAGCCCGATCGACCGTGCCTTCCTCTTCCACAGATTGCGGAGGATCAGATCGAAGAAGGTCATCAGGCCGATTGGAGGATCGGCGGTGCCTGCATGGGCTCCTCGACACCTGCCCTCAGGGAGCGGCCGGGCGTCGACCCGATGGCGACCCAGTCCTCAGCCGGACCTCGGGCTCGCATCATGTCGTTCACCGCTGCCTTCTCCCTGGGGGGACTGTGGGCCGTGCCCCCCATTGTCCGCCAACCACAAGTGATGCTCCAGGGACCTTTGACCCCATTCCAGGAGGTACGGGCCAAGGTGCGGCACACGCCTCGGACCCAGGACGTCTCAGAGGGCCAGCTTCCGGCTCTCCCCGGGACGGAGCCCGATCACCTCGTCGGCCAGCCCGATTCGTATGTCCCCCTCTCCCCAGTCCTCCGCCTCGACGATGAACTGGCCTTCGGCCACCGTCAGGTTCAACCATCGCCCGCGATAGCGGATGTCGAGGGTGAGGCTGCGCACCTCTGCCGGGAGGAGCGGATCGAACCAGAGCACGTCGTCGCGGGTCTCGATGCCCAGGTAGCACCGTTGCAGAAGATCCACCGTGCCGGCCATGGCGCCCAGGTGCACCCCCTCGGCGGTGGTGCCGCCCTGGGTGTCGTCGATGTCGCTGTGCAGGGCATCTTCGAAGAACTGCCATGAGCGTTCACGGTCCGAGCGGGCCAGGACCCAGCTGTGCACCACCCGGCTGAGGGTCGATCCGTGTGAGGTCCGCTGCAGGTAGTAGTCGACCGTTTCGGGGATGCTGGCCGCCTCGGAGGCGTAGCCCAGGCGCTCCAGGATCGATCGCAGTTCGCCGGCGGAGAGGAGGTAGAGGAGCATGAGGACATCGGCCTGCTTCGATGCCTTGTAGGCGTTCGGCGTGTCGTGCTCACCCTCGAGGATGCGGTCGAGGCGCGAGATGTCGACATAGCGGGCCCGGTAGGCCTCCCAGTCCAGTTCCGCCAGGTCCTCGTAGCCTTCGAATTGACTGATGATCCCGTCACCGTGGAACACGAGGCGCATTTTGCGGCTGACATCGTCCCAGCGGGCGACCTCGGCATCGTTGAGCGACAAGCGTTCCCGCAACTCGCTGCGTCGAGGCTCCGGCAAAAGCTTCATCAGTTCGAGGGCTCGGCACAGCACCCAGACGGCCATGATGTTGGTGTAGGCGTTGTTCTTCAAACCAGGGGCAGCGGCACCGACGTAGCCGTCGTGATATTCGTCGGGCCCCATGACGCCCACGATCTCGTAGCGATCGACCGTCGAATTGTGTTGCGCGATGCTGGCCCAGAATCGACTGATCTCGAAGATCATCTCCGCCCCGTAGTTGATCATGAAGTCGATGTCACCCGTGGCCTGGTAGTACTGCCACACGTTGAAGGCGATTGCTGCGTTGATGTGGCGCTGGAGGTGGGACGCGTCCGTCAACCATCGACCCGACAGTGGGTTGAGGTGGACGACCTGCGCCTCCTCGCGCCCGTTGCTGCCACTCTGCCAGGGGTACATGGCCCCGCCGAAGCCTGCTTGCTGAGCGGCCCATCGGGCTTCGGGTAGGCGCCGATAACGATACAAGAGGAGGGATCGTACGAGTTCGGGGAGATGCCGGTTCAGGTACGGAAAGATGAAGAGCTCGTCCCAGAAGACGTGGCCTCGATAGGCCTCGCCGTGGAGGCCGCGGGCGGGTATGCCGACATCGAGATCGAGGGTGTTGCGGGACGTGGTCTGGAGGAGATGAAAGATGTGCAGATGCAGCGCCAACTGCGTCTTGCCGTCTTCCGCCTCGATCTCGAGGGAGAAGCGCTTCCACAGGTCGTCCCACTCGAGTGTGTGGGCATGGAGGAGCGCGTTGAAAGTTCCGGCGCGGGTGTTCCAGGAGACCGCTTCCGTGAGCGGCTCGCTGATCGAGCGGTCCCTCGAGGTGAACAGCGTCACGACCTTCTCGACGTTGATCGACTCGCCGGTCTCGACGTCGAGGGAGAAGTCGTGCGCGATGAATCCGGGTTCTTCCCACAGCTGGCGTTCGGGGCTCACGGGGTTGCCCGCACGGGCGATGCGAGTCCTGAGCGCCTCGGCAATGCCAATGGCGGATTGGCTGGTCCGAGCGGACAAGGCAACGGTCTCGCTGTCCACGGACTCGGTCCTCACGTCAACGAGATGGTGCTCGTCAAAGTGGTTGTAACGGGCCACGCCGGAGTTGATGATCCGGCCGTCGAGGCCTGAGCGGACGGTCAGATAGCCGGACCAGTTCTCCGCCCACAGCGCCGTCTCGAGCCCGGCGACGTGCGGGTCGGCCATGCTCACGATGCGGCGCTGCCCGACGCGCGTCACTCGCCCTGCGGCGTCTCGCACGCGGAGCGTCCGGATCAGCATGGCCTGGCGAAGGTCGAGCTCCAGGGAGTAGTCGAGGATCTCCACGTGGTTGAGGTCGAACCAGGAGTCGCCATCGATGCGGAAGGTGAGGGGGAGCCAGTTGGGCACGTTGACGATGCTCTCGTTCTCGACCGAGCGACCGGACATCCACGTCACGCGCCGGTCGTACAGTCCGGCGACGTACGTTCCCGGATAGTGCACTTCGTCGGCGACCGCTTCAGGGGCAGCGCCGCGCGTGGCAAAGTAACCGTTCCCCAGCGTGCAGAGTGCCTCGCGCAGCCGCTCTTGGGCGGGTTCGAACCCGTCGTATCTCAGTGACCATTCATCGCGTCCGTCCACGTCCGCATTCTTGGGATCGGTGCGGCGCGCCCCGGCGGGACCTCGACTCATGGTGATTCCTCCGGTTCGGCCGGGAGGAGTTCGAGCTCCGACAGATCTTTGACCACGACGTCAGCTCCATGGGCGCGGAGCGCATCTGCATGCGAGGTTCGATCGACCCCGATCACGAAACTGAATCCTCCACGGCGACCCGCTTCGACTCCGGCGAGAGCGTCCTCCACGACGGCGGCCCGGGACGCTGCTACCCCGAGTTGTCCAGCTGCCGCGAGGAAGATGGCGGGGTCGGGCTTGCCGGGCAGCTTCAGGGCGTCGGCATCGATGCCGTCCACAGTGGCGTCGAACAGATCTGTGATGCCGGTTGCCGCGAGCATCGTCCGCGCGTGACGGCTCGACGAGATCAGGGCGGTCCTGATGCCACGGGAGCGCAAGGTGCGGATCAGCCGGCAGGTCGATTCGAAGAGGGTGACCCCGTCCCGGCTCACGACGCGTTCGAACTCACGATCCTTGAGGTTCCCCAGGGCACAGACGGTGTCAAAGCCGGGCGGATCCGAGGGCAACCCGCGATCGAGGGCGATCTGACGCGAGGACAGAAAACTCTCGACACCGTCATAACGCGGTTTGCCGTCGACGTAGCGAAGGTAGTCGCCGTCATCGAAGGGTCGGAACACCTCCGCGGAGCGCTCCGAGCGGTGGTGCAGGAAATCGTCGAAGACCAATTTCCAGCAGCTGGCGTGGACACGGGCGGTATCGGTGACGACACCGTCCATGTCGAATATGACTGCGTCGAACCGGTCGGTCGAGACAGGCGTCTTCTGTGTCGTCGCACGATGGCCAGGCTGGTTCATGCGGATCGTGCGCCGGGGCTCATCGGACCCACCATAAACTCGCGCCACGGCTGCATGCCGTCATCATGATCGCCGCACGATGGCCCAACCAGGGCCCTTGGTCATGAATCGAAAGGAGAGCCGGCCACGCGGAGCCGTCGGGGCGCTCGGGGGACGCCGGGCAGCGTTCATTGCGGAATCGTATTGTTGCGTGAGGGGTCTGGAGGTTGTCGTGCGACGTTGTCCCGATGATGACTGGCGCAAGGACGGGAACTCCACGTGGTGGAACAGGTGGGTCGATGACCGGGTCTGCGAAGTTGCCGCCTTCCCGGCCGGGGCGAACCCGTGACCTCCGAGTCCGGCACCATCGAACGCGAGGTGAAGTTCGAGGCTGATGTGGGGTTCGTGCTCCCTGATCTGGGCGCCATCGTCGGAGTGATCGAAGAGCAGCCTGAACGGCAGATGCGCACCGCGTACTTTGACACCCCCGAGCTCCGGCTGTGGCGCCGCGGCATCACGCTTCGGCACCGCAGCGGTGAAGCGTCCGGAGCGGGCACATGGACCATGAAGCTCCCCGAACGGAGCGACGGGCCGACACTCGACCGCACCGAGCTGTCGTGGACCGGGTCCCGGGAGTCGTGTCCCGCTGAGGCCATGGGGTTGCTGCGGGGAATCACGCGCCGCTCTGGCCTCCGGCAAATCGTCGAGTTGGTCACGACGAGGCGACGGCTCATCCTGCACGATGCGGCGGGCACCTCGCGTGCGGAGCTCGATGACGACATCGTCAAGGTGCACGGCGGGACGCGGGACGGCGTCTCCTTCCGGCAGATCGAGCTCGAGCTCGGGCCGGGTGGGGGTGCGTTGGTCGGTCCGGTGTCGGAGCTGCTCACGAGCGCCGGCGCCGGCCCCGGGGGTGCGCAGAAGCTGGCCAAGGCCATGGATCTCCCGCCGGATCCGTCAGAGACCCCGGGGTCTCGCGTGGACAAGCGGTCCACGATGGGGGACGTCGTCCGGGCCAGCCTCATTGCCGGGCTCGATCGGCTGCTGGACAATGAGTATCGCCTGCGCCTCGAGCCCTCCGACCCGCCGGTCGAAGGGATCCACCAGGCCCGTGTCGCCACCCGGCGGCTCCGCTCGGATCTCAAGTCGTTCGGATCCGTGCTCGACCCGACGTGGGTGGCCCAGGCCCGCGCCGAGCTCAAGTGGTTGGGTGAGGTGCTGGGAGGGATCCGTGACGCTGACGTGCTCTCCCTGCTGTTCGACCGTGATGACGACGGCTCATCGTTCGACGCCGGCGGGCGGCGCGAGTTGCGCGCCGCCCTCGACGGTCAGCGACGCGATCGATGTCGAGAACTCGCCGGCGTCCTCATCAGCGACCGCTACCTGAACCTGATCGAGCAGCTCGACACCGCGACCCACGTCCTGCCGCTCGAGAAGGGTCTCCCCGGGCCGGGATCCGCACGATCAGGGCTCGCGGACAAGCCGGCCAAGGCGGTCCTGCCGGCGTTGGTGGATCGCCGGCGACGCTCGCTGCGGCAGGAGGTGCGGAAGGCCGGTTCCGACCCGAGCGACCGTGAGCTCCACGCCATGCGAATCCGGGCGAAGGAACTGCGGTACGCGGCCGAGTTGGCGGCGCCGGTCCTGGGCGACCCGGCCCGTCACACCGCGGCGGCGGCGGAAATGATCCAGAACCTCCTCGGGGAGCATCACGATGCGGTGAGCGCCGAACTCTGGCTCAGGACCGCGGCGATGGCGGGCACGTTGGCCTCCAGCTACTCGGCCGGGCGGCTGGCCGCCGAGGAGTCCTCCTTACAGGACGCATTGCGCCACCGGTGGCAGGTGCTCTTCGACGAATTGGACCAGAAGAAGCTCCGGCGTTCCCTCGGGACGGCGGGGAGCTGAAACCTGTCGTCGCGGCGACGCGGGCCGATAGCGGCACGCACCGTCCCTGGGCCCGCTTTCAAAGCGGAGCCCGACTTCAGGGTGCGGCGTGTTCGAAGTGCTGGATGGAGGCGTCCGAGCCGGGAAAGAAGTACGACTCGTGCCCGCTGTCACCCCACCGGACGACGTAGGGCGGCGTTCCGTCGGCACCCCGCACCTCGAGCACTTCCCCGTCGCGGTCCGGCTCACCCAGGTGGCGCCGGTGGACGATGACACGATCACCCACGCTGGCATGCATAGCACCCTCCTTGACGTTGCTACCGGTCCCATGCTCGACCGTCACCTCCCCCCACGCCAGGGCCAAAGGTCCCACCCGACGTCGGGTGGGACCAGGTCAGTGCGTCCGGGTCACCGGCGCGGCGGAAGGACTCCGGTGCCGGACCTCGGGATCGGGACCTTCGGCCCTGCCTTTCAGGGGGTCACCCTCGTACATTCGGGGCAGGAGGTGGTTGGCGTGGACGAGGAGCTTGCCCTGATCAGGTGGGTCCAGGACTGGGCCGGGCAGCGGTGTCCGGGCGATCCGCAGGCCGCAGAGTGCGCCGTGGCGGCGGGCCTGACGAGCCTGGTCGGCGGGGCATCGTTGGCGGAGGCCTGTGAGGTCGCTCGGGCATTCCTCAGCAGCTGGGTCCACCACCCATCGCACCGGTCGAAGCGACCAAGGCGACGGCTACGGTTGGCATCGTAAGTCGCGGTCGGTGGGCATCCCGTCTCGGATTGCCCGGCGCTCGGTCCGAAAGGGGGATCCGGCAGGGCAGTTCACGAGCAGTCGCTCGACGAGCGAATCGACGAGCTCGAACGCCGCCTGGATTCTCTGGAACACCGCCGGGTGACGCGGGGCGTGCTCGATGACGAGATCCGCAGCCTCGAGCGCCGGCGGCGCGAGGTCAGGGAGCTCACGGAGGGCTAGAACCGTGACCCTCTCGCGCGTCACGCGGGGAGGTGGAAGAGTCCGAGAGCGATGAGGGGATCGATCAGTGCTTCTGGTGGTGGTAGGGCTCGCGGCGGCATTCGCCGTCGTGAACGGCGTTCACGACGCGGGGAATGCCATTGCCGCGCCGATTGTCACCGGAGCCATGCGCCCGGCGCCCGCGGTGGTCTCAGCGGCCGTCTTCCATGTGATCGGTGCCCTGGTGGTCGGCACCGCCGTGGCTGCCACCATTGCCGGAATCGTCCTGGTTCCCGCCGATCAGATGCTGGAGGTGCTGGGCGCCGCCATCCTCGGCGCCGTGGTGTGGAGCCTGGTCACCTTGTGGTGGGGACTCCCGTGCAGTTCCGGCCACTGTCTCGTGGGGGCCCTGGCGGGCGCCGCGCTGGCCGAAGGTGGTGTCAGCGCCGTGCGCTGGGGCGGATTGAATGGTTTGCGCCCGGTGGGGGTCGTGGGCTCGCTGCTCTGGCTCTTCTTCTCCACGGCGATCGCCCTGCCCCTGGCCATGGCCGGTATCCGCATGGCGCGGCGGTCACTCCGCCGAGCGAGTCGGGCGGTCGGGACGCCCGTGCGCCGGGGCGAGCTGGCGGCCTCGGCTGGTCTGGCCTTCGCCCATGGATCGAACGATGCGCAGAAGACCATGGGGCTCATGACCGCTGCACTCGTCGCCGACGGTCGCCTCTCCCACTTCGCCGTTCCGTTCTGGGTGGTGCTCACGTCCGCCCTTCTCTTGACGCTGGGGACCCTGTTCGGTGGATGGCGAGTGGTGCGCACACTCGGCCGGCGCATCTATCCCATCCGGTCTCTGGACGGGTTGGTGAGCCAGGGTTCGTCGGGTCTCATCGTCCTCATTGCCTCCCTGGCCGGCGCCCCCATCAGCACCACCGATGTGGTGGCGCCCGCCGTGGTCGGTGTGGGGTCGGGGGAGCGGTGGCGCCACGTACGCTGGGCGGTGGTGGGTGAGATCGGATTGGCCTGGTTGGTCACGCTCCCCGTCAGCGCGGCGTTGGGCGCCGTGTTCCTCACGGCGTGGCGGTTGATCGGATGAGACGGTGGTTCCTGCCGGAATCGCCTGACCTGCTCGGGATGCTGGCTCGCCAGGGCGAGATCACGATCCGGGGCATTGACGCGTTCGCCGATTGGTCCAAGGGCGTGGCCACCGGGGGTGACGACGTGCGCCGCATCGAACGCGAGGCGGAGCTGGCCAGTCGAGAAGTGCTCAGAGCGGTGAAGGTCGCGTTCGTGACACCGATCAGCCCCGAGGACATCTACGAGCTTTCCGAGCGGCTCGACGCGGTGCTCAACGCGGCGAACAACCTGGTCAGCGAGGCAGACCTGCTCGCCATGGACCCCGATGCCCCCATGGCCGAGATGGCCGATCTCGTGGCCCTCGGGGTGCGTGACCTGGTCGAGGCCTTCCCGGCCCTGGTCTCCCATTCGGACCGGGCCACCGAGTGTGCCGACGCGGCGGTTCGTCAGCAACGTGCGCTCGAACACGTCTACCGCCGGGCCATGTCAGCGCTCCTGCAGGTCGACGACATCCATGTCGTGACCGGTCGGCGCGAGCTGTATCGGCGTTACGCCCGGATCGGCGATGCGATCGTGGGAGTGGCCCACCGGATCTGGTACGCCGTGGTGAAGGAGGCGTAGGGATCCCCGGCCCGGTGCGGTGGCGCCGGCCCCGTCCCCTTCACGAGGTCGTCGGTCCGGGCCTGGTGGGCTCCTCGCCCTCGGGCCCCAATCCCGCTCGTCTGAGCATCCTTCGAAGATCGACGACCTGCTGGGCGTCGACGTCCTTGTGCCGTGGCGGCTCGAAGGTCTCGGTCTCGGCTCCGATGGTCACGAGGTAGTGGCCGTTGTGCGTCTCGCGGACCGACCCCACGGCCTCGAGCAGCGAGAGCACCGCTCGCCACTCGATGTTGTGGCCGACGGGGTGTCGGAAGAGTTGCGCCAGCGTGTCGCGATGATGTCCGCTGAGGTGGGGCGGGGACGGCGTCGACGTCACCATGGCTCCTCTCTTCTCCGCGGCGGCCGGGTGATGTGACCGCCACGATACATTGGCTTCCTCCCGCCCATGGCCACGATGCACTGGTGGGAGCGCCATCACGGGTCATCGCCGGGAGGGACGGGTGGATCGGCGTCGCGACGGAGGCCGAGCCGGGCGGCGGCTTCGAACAGGTGCCGGCGGGCCCGGGGGTCGGCCACGTACTCGATGATGAGCCGAGCTTGCGCATGTTGGGAACGGCCGAAGACGTCGGCGCAGCCGTGCTCGCTGATGATGGCGGAGTGCTGGAAGGAGGTGACGGGGTTGGTGAGAATCGGGAGCACCGCCGAGGCGTCGGTCTTGTCGTGCCAGGCGTGGAGGCCGACGACGGCGTGGCCACCGGGGGAGTGGAGGGCACCGGTGACGAAATCGGGTTGTCCGCCGAAGCCTGAGTGGATCACGCCCTCAATGAAGCTGGCGTTGGCCTGGGCGAACAAGTCGATCTGCATGGCCGCGTTGATCGAAAGCATGTTGGGGTGTGACGCGATACGAGCGGGATCGTTGATGATCTCCGTGCGGGACATCCGGAGCCGGGGGTTCCGGTCCGCCCACGCGTAGAGCTCGGGCGAACCCATCAGGAACGAGGTGTTGATCAGCTGGTCGGGGTCGAGCGAACCCGACCGCTCGAGCACCAGGACGCCGTCGCTGAGCATCTCGGACCAGGCCCGCAGGTGTCGCAGGTGGGACATCTTGGTCGCCGCCACGGTGGGTATCAGTCCGATGCCGAGTTGCAGCGTCGTTCCGTCATCGGCAAAGCGGGCGATCCTCGTACCGATCTCCCGTTCCCTCTCGTCGGGTGCACGGTCCTCCTGGGATGCCAACCGTTGGTCTCCGTCGATGGCGCAGTCGATCCAATCGATCGGCAGCTCACTGTCGCCGAAGGTGTAGGGCATCTGTGGGTTCAGTTGGGCCACGACGAGGGCGCCGCGAGCCCGGGCATGCTCGACGGCTGCGGGGAGGATGTTGACCTCTATGCCCAAGGAGACCTTGCCGCGGTGCGGCACCGAGGTGTGCAGCAGCACCGCATCGACCGGTCGGACGGAGTCGAAGAGACGCGGCACGAGCGACAGGCGCATGGGGAGATAGTCGAGCATCGGGTCGTGCCGCACGCCGGGCCCGACGAAGGGCGTCTCGCTGATGAACTCGGCGTGCTGGGGCCAGTCGGGTTGGGCGTTGAGCGTGAACACACGGCACCGCTCGAGCGCATCGCCCAGGGCGCGCACCAGGACGGCGGGCGCGGCGAAGTTGCCGGAGACCACGACGCGGGGCTCGGGTCCGGGGAGCTGGTTGAGCCGCCCGACGATACGTTCGAATGAGAGCAGCTGCATCGTCAGCGCATCGTGGTCATCGTCGGCCTGGCGCCGTCACGTCCGGCCATGTCCAGGGCGAACCTCGACCGGTCGTCGCGGGTCCGCGGCTCGCCACGGCTTGGCACGGCGGTGGCGTCCCGGGTACCGAGACACGAGAGGACGACGCTGCGGGTGCACTCCGGCGCATCACCGGCACGGGCTCACGTCAGATCTCCTCGGGCACCAGGTCGATGGCGCCGCAGGGGCATTCCTGCACGCACAGCCCACAGCCCTTGCAGAAGTCGTAGTCGAACCGGTAGCCGTGGCCGTCCGCCACCTTGCGGACGGCGTTGTCGGGACACACGCCGAAGCAGTTGTCGCACTCGAAGCAGTTGCCGCAGGACAGGCACCGCCGCGCCTCGAATTCGGCCGTCGCTTCATCCAGACCCCCCACCACCTCGTCGAAGGTCGAGGCGCGCCGTGCGGCATCGAGGCGGGGGCGCACGGACTGCGGAGCGTCGGCGTAGTACCAGGTATTGAGGCGCTCAGCCGTGGCCAGCGCCGGGCGAGGTGGTCGTTTGAGGGCCACACCCCGCAGCCGGGCGTCGATGGCACGAGCGGCCCGCTTGCCGTGCCCGACGGCATCGGTCAGCGTGCGCGCGCCGGCCACCGTGTCGCCGCCGGCGAAGACACCGGGGTGATCGGTCATCATGTCCGGATGCACGGACACGACGCCGTCGGTGATCCGCACGGCGGGGAGGGATTCGAGCAGTGACAGGTCCGTCTCCTGGCCCAGCGCCAGCACCAGAGTGTCCGCCTCGAGGACCTCGAATTCTCCGGTGGGACGCGGGAAGCCCGTCTCGTCGAGGACCATTTTCTCGATCGTCAGAGTTCCTTCTCGCGCCCCGGTGACCGTGGACAGCCACTGCAACCGAACGCCTTCCTCGGTGGCCTCGTGCACCTCGTCCACGTTGGCCGGCATCCGGTCCGGTGTCCGCCGGTACACCACCACGGCATCCTCCGCCCCCAGCCGACGGGCCGTGCGCGCCGCGTCCATGGCCGTATTGCCGCCCCCGTAGACGACGACCCGGCGACCGAGCGCTGGCGTGTCCTCACCGGCCACCTGTCTGAGCATCGTGAGGGCGTCGAGGATGTGCGCCGAGTCTCCGGCGGGGATCTCGGCATGGCGCCCGCGCTGGGCACCGACGGCCAGGAAGGCGGCGTCGAATCCCCCGGCCGCCATGGTCGCCTGCAGGTCGTCGATCTGTCTCCCGCACTCGATCTCCACGCCCATGCCGACGATCCGTTCGATCTCGGCGTCCACCGTGTCGCGCGGCAACCGGTAGGCGGGGATGCCGTAGCGCATCATCCCACCGGGTCGGGGCGCCGCCTCGACGACCACCACGGCGTGACCCAGCCGACGGAGATGGTAGGCCGCCGACAGGCCCCCGGGGCCCGAGCCGACCACCAAAATCCGCCGTCCGGTCGACGGTCGGGGCGGGTCGGGGCGCCAGCCTTCGGCGATGGCCTGGTCCCCGAGAAAACGCTCCACGGAGTTGATCCCCACCGTCTCGTCGAGGGTGGCCCGGTTGCAGGCGGTCTGGCAGGGGTGGAAGCAGGCGCGACCCATGACCGCCGGGAGGGGGTTGTCGACCATGATCCGGCGCCAGGCCGCTTCGTACGAGCCGTCTTCGGCCAGGTACAGCCAGTGCTGGATGTTCTCACCGGCCGGGCAGGCATCGTTGCAGGGAGGAAGGCGGTCCACGTAGACCGGACGCTCGACCCGCCACGACCCCGTCCGGTTGGCCAGGCTCGAGCCGACGTCGAGTGTGATGGCGAACGGCTTCTCCATCAGTGCGACCCCTCTGCATCGGCGAGGCCGTAGCGTCGGATGTTCCGGTCCGCCAGCGCCTGCAGGGCGGCGATGGTGTCGGGCCGCGTGGGCTTGCCGTCGTGGTCGAACAGGTGGGCGAAGCGGGTCTGCAGCCGCAGGTACTCGCTGACGGGAGCCGGTCGGCGCAGGCGCGACACCCCGACCACCTCGCCGAACTCGGCCTCGAAGACGGGAAAGAGGCCGGTCTGGGCGGCCAGGCGGGCCAGCCGGACGGTGTCGCAGGGTGCGGCACCCCACCCGAGCGGGCAGGGGACCAGGACGTGGAGATAGCGGGCGCCGTGAACGGACATGGCCCGGGCGACCTTGGCCTCGAGGTCGTGCAGGTCGGCCACCGTGGCGGTGGCCACGTAGGGGATCTGATGGGCCATGGCCAGTGCGGGCAGGTCCTTCCCCTGGCCGAACGTGTTGCCGGGTTCGGGCCCGACGGCCTCGGTGGTGGCGGTGCGTGCCGCGGGCGGGGTGGCTCCCGAACGCTGCACGCCCGTGTTCATGTAGGCCTGGTTGTCGTAGCAGATGAAGAGCACGTCGTCGTTGCGCTCGAACATGCCCGAGAGGCAGCCGAAGCCGATGTCGACGGTGCCTCCGTCGCCCGCTTGTCCGATGACCCTGGTCTCCTCACGCCCCTTCACCCGTAGGGCCGCCGCCACACCGGTGGCCACGGCCGGAGCGTTTCCGAAGAGGGAATGCAGCCAGGCGATCTGCCACGACGTCTCCGGGTAGGGCGTCGAGAACACCTCCAGACACCCGGTCGCGTTCACGGCCACCAGGCGTCCGGACGTGGCCCGCATGGCGGCATCGAGCGCGTAGCGGGCACCGAGGGCTTCGCCGCAGCCCTGGCAGGCCCGATGACCGGACGTGAGCGAATTGGAGCGTTCCGGGTCCGACTGCACCGACCGGTCGGCCGGGTCGGCCAGGCGGTTGCCGACCGCAAAGCTTCCGACCTGGTAGAAGCGGACCGGCACGGTCACCCGATCCCCGACGCCACGGTCCCGAGGTCCCGCAGGATGTTCTCCGCCGTGGGGCCGGACCGACGGCGCTGCATCATCCGTTCGAGCTCGCGCTCGACGATGGGCCGGTTGAGGTCGAGGAAGGTGAGGCGTTGGATCTCGCCTGCATCGGCGGCCACGAAGACACCTCGCAGCGAGGCCGAGGTTATGGGACGGCCACCCAGGCCGGCGACCACCGTCGCCACGGGCACGCTGAGCCCGGTGAGCGCCATGGCCACGTCAGTCGAGAGGACGCCGCCGAAACCGACACTGAAGGCCTTCTCGACCACCACCACCCGGCGGGCCCGCCCCAGGGCGGCGCGCACGGCGTCGACCGGGAACGGTCGGAAGGAGGTGATCCCGAGGGCACCGATGCGCACGTCCTCGTCACGCAACGAGTCGACCAGGTCCTTGATGGTGCCCAGCACGGACCCCAGGGCGATCACCACGGTCTCGGCGTCGGCGCTCCGGTAGGGATGGACCAGTCCTCCCGAATCGCGCCCGAAGGCCTCGGCGAACTCCTCGGCCAGATCGTCGAGTCGGCCCAACGCCAGCAGCTGGCGCGTATGGGCCAGGAAGCGCACCTCCTCGAACGCCTCGGGCCCGACCATCGCACCGATGGAGATCGGGTCGTCGGGGTCCAGCACCTGGCGGGGTTCGAAGGCCGGCAGGTAGTCGTCGACCTGGCCCTGGGTGGGCAGGTCGACCCGCTCGGTGGCGTGGGTGAGGATGAATCCGTCCATGCACACCATGACCGGGAGGGACAGCTCCTCGGCCAGCCGGAAGGCCTGGAGGTGCAGGTCCGCCGCTTCCTGATTGGTCTCGGCGAACAGCTGCACCCAACCGGCATCGCGAGCGGCCATGGCGTCGCTGTGGTCGTTCCAGATGTTGATCGGCGCCCCCACGGCACGGTTGGCCAGCGTCATGACGATGGGCAGGCCGAGCCCGCCCGCGTTGTAGAGCGCCTCCATCATGAAGAGCAGGCCCTGGCTGGCCGTGGCGGTGAACGATCGCGCCCCTGCAGCCGATGCGCCGATGGCCACCGACATGGCGGCAAACTCGGACTCGACGTTGATGAACTCGCAGGGTGACAGCTCTCCGGTCTTCACCATGCTCCCGAGTGCCTCAATGATGTGGGTCTGGGGGGAAATGGGATAGGCGCAGATGACCTCGGGCCGGCACAGCGCCACCGTCCGGGCGACGGCCTTCGAACCTTCAATCTGCCGGAGCACCGAGCATCGCTCTCTCGACGTTCGCTGCCATGGCCTGCACCACGTGGTGGTACACCTCGGCCGCTGCCGCCACATTGCGCTCGGCCACGGACGGCTCGCTGCCGAAACGCGCCCGGATGGCCGTCCCCACCGCTTCTATGGACACCTGGGCCGTCAAGGCGGCAAACCCACCGAGGAGAGCGGCGTTCGGGATGGGCCGACCGGTGTGGCGTTGGGCGATCTCGCTGGCCGGCGCCGTGAGGAGCCGCTCACGCCGGTAGCGGGTGAACAGCGTGGACAGTCCGAGCTCGTCGAAGGTCCGCGTGGAGTTGACCAGGACGTAGCCCTCGGTGGCCAGCCCGGAGAACAGGTCGACCTGGTGCACCAGGGTGGGGTCGATGACCACGAGTGCATCCGGCGTGACCACCGGTTCCCGGGTGCGGATCGTCCGCTCGGCCAGGCGGCAGTAGGCCACGACGGGAGCGCCCGTCCTCTCGGAGCCGAAGCTCGGGAACGATTGGGCGAAGCGATCCTCCTCGAAGGCGGCCAGCGCCAACAGATCGGCCGCCGTCACGACTCCCTGGCCACCTCGGCCGTGGATCCGCACTTCGAACATGACTCCAAGCGTGCTTGCTGCGGTCGGTCGTGAGTAGGGCACAAGGTCCCCCTCACGCCGGACCTTCGCCGACCGCTCCCCTCCGCTGGGTCAGACGGCCTGGGCCTCCCCGGGGTCGTGGCCCCCGCGTCCACCGGCTCGGCACGTTGGTCATGATCCCGGCGAAGGCGTCGGGGTCGCCCGGCCACCCGGCCGGTTACGGTCGCGGCGCGGCGCCGACCTTGGCCGTGAGGTCGGCCAGGCGGTTGGCGTAGCCCCACTCGTTGTCGTACCACCCGAGCACCTTGACCAGGCGTCCCTGCACCATGGTGAAGCCTGAATCGTAGATACACGACGCCGCGCTGCCGACGACATCGGTCGAAACGAGGTCGTCCTCGGAGTACTCCAGGCGCCCGACCAGCGAGCCCTTCGACGCAGCCGCTCGATACGCGGCATGGACGTCCGTGACCGTCGGGGTGGCCTGCACCAGCGCCACCAAGTCGGTCACCGAAGCGTCCGGCACGGGTACCCGCAGGGCCAGGCCGTCGAGGTGTCCGTCCAGTGAGGGCAGCACCGTCCCCGTGGCCCGAGCGGCCCCGGTGGTGGTCGGGATGATGTTCAAGGCCGCGGCCCGGGCCCGGCGCGGGTCCTTGTGCAGGGAGTCCACCAGACGCTGATCGCCGGTGTAGGCGTGCACCGTCGTCATGAGGCCGTCTTCGATCCCGAAGGCATCTCCGAGCACCTTGGCCAGCACGGCCAGGCAGTTCGTCGTGCAGGAGGCGTTGGACACGACGACATGCCGGGCCGGGTCGAAGTCGTCGTCGTTGACCCCCATCACGAAGGTCCCGTCGGCGCCCTTGCAGGGGGCCGACACCACGACGCGCGGTGCGCCGGCGTCGAGGTGAGCGGCGGCCTGGTCGCGGGCGGTGAAGCGCCCGGTGGCCTCCACCACCACGTCCACGTCCAGTGTGTTCCACGGCAGCAGCTTCACCTCGGGCTGATCGAGCAGGTGGACCCGAGAGGTCCCGAGCACCAGGTCGGATCCGTCGAGTCCCACCTCGCCGGGAAAGCGTCCGTACACCGAATCCCGGGCGATCAATCGGACCAGCTGGTCGGGCGCGGCCAGATCATTGACCGCCACCACTTCGAGCGGTGAGGCGTCACTGGCCGCGATGCGCACCAGCGCCCGCCCCATGCGGCCGAAGCCATTGATCCCGATGCGAACGCTCATGGTCTCTCCTTCTTCCGACGCGGCCCGCAGGGCGATACCCGGGCTACTCCTCTTCCAGCGTGGACCGGCCATCGGGAGGTGGACTAGGGGAGAAGGTCACTTGACCGAGACGCGCACGTGACCACGGGCACAGCATCGGCGGGGCGAGAGTGGACCTTTGGCCCTGGTGAGGTGCCGGGCCCCGGACCAGGATGAGGCCGCCGGCGGCCATGGTCGACGGTCGGCCCAGGCCGGTACGATCCACGCCCCGACACGACGGAGCCGAATGCATGAGCCAGAACGACGATTGGTCACCCGACGAGCCACTGGGCACGGAGACGTTCGAGCAGGGGGACGATGCGATCGATGAGAGCAGCCGGATCGATCCGGCCTTCCTCGAAGGGCTCGAGTTGGACCCCTCGCTCGATCCGACCCTGCAGGCGGATCGGCGTGAGCTCGAGGAAGCGGGGGGTGCGCTCGACGACCCCGAGGTCATGGTCACCCTCGAGGGCGGTATGGATGATCCCGACGGCATCGGTGAACCGCCAGATCGCACGCACGCACGCCCTGGGGACGAACCCGGCTGGGATCTCGATGCGCCCCTGGTGGGCGACGATCAGGCCGGTGCCGACCCGATCGAGTAGGGCGCGGCGGGGTCGGTGAGCACCTGACCTCAGATCGCCGTCGCGGCCGGCGGACCAGGCGCCCGGTGGGGACGCGGCTGGTGGTACTCGGGCAGCTGGAGGTAACCGGGGAGGACGACCGTCACAGGGTGGTCTGCGCGTGCACGATCTCCCTGGCCACCGGGGTGGTCAGAGCGCCCAATTCGAGGACCAATCGGACGAGCAGGTCGTCCACCGTGATGATGCCGGCGATGTCACCGTCCTCGAGGACGGGAAGCCGCCGGACGCCCGCATCCTTCACGATGCGGAAGGCCTCCAGAATGTCGGCCGATCCCTGAATGACGACCGGGCGCTCCGTCATGACCGACTTGACATGGGTGCGCAGTGACTGGCCGGTACCGACTCCCCGGACCACGATGTCGCGGTCCGTCACGATCCCCAGCAGTTCATCGCCACTCACCACCAGCAGGGATCCGACGCCGTGGCTCGCCATGAGGCCGGCCGCTTCCTCGAGCGTGCATTCCGGCGGCACCGTCACCGGTGCCTTTTGCAGGCATTCTCTCACCAGCATGACCACCGTTCCCTTCTCGCGTGATGGACTCGTCGTGTGACTGCATCGTGTAACTGCATGGGGGCGGCATGGCCTCCCCCCTCATGGTGTGGGACCGAGGCGCCGCCCGGTAGGGGAAAAGGTCATGTCGGTCGATCTCAGTCCTCATCGGGAGGGGATTCGTGCACGATGACGCGACCGGTGAGCTCAGCGGGCTTGATGCCGACGAGCGCATGGCGAGCACCACCGGCCCACGCCTCGAGGTCGAGTGACGCGATGCGTTCATACTCGTCGGGATCATCGATCAGGCGAGCCGGGCCCGTGGCCAGCACGCTCCAACCCTCGCTCATGGTCTCGTCGACCCGGTCGATCTCGAAACCGACGACCTCCTGCGCCACGATCGCCGCCGCCTTGTCGTCATCGGTGCTGAACACCACTTCGCCCTCCGTGAACTCGTAGTTCACCGGCAGTGCCACCGGTCCTCTCCTCGTGGAATACACGATTCGTCCCACCCCGCCGACCGACAGGTGTGCCTCACACTGCCCTCCGGTGAGCGTGTCCAGCACCGGGTGGCGACCGGCCCGCCCGTGTCCCAGGGGCCGGTCGACGTCGCCGCCCAGCAGGGCGATGGGGGATGTGTCCAGCGCCATGGCCACGAGCAGCATGGTACCGGCGCTCAGGATCGCGTCCGGACTCCGTTCGAAGTACCGGAGGTATCCGGGATCGATCCCGGCGCGGGTGGCCACCTCCTCGACGCTCAGACCGAGCTCGGTCCGCCGATGGGCCACTCTGCGCGCCAGGTCCCCGGGAAGGGGGCTGGCGGGACGCTCGCTCGGGACCGGTGCCGGGCTGGGGGAGGGGTCTCGCTCCCCGTCACCCGGTGTGGTCGAGAGGTCCGTCATGAATGCATTGTGCTGTACGGGCGACCCGGGAGCCAAACGCCCGGCTCCACCAGGCCGCGCGCGGTCACCTACCGGTTCACGCGCCGCGCTTCACCGCGTCGTTGACCTCGGTACAGGCCTGGCCGAGGTCATGGAGGAGCTGTTCGAGGCTCTGCCGCACCGCATTCACCGTCGCATTCAGATCGACCCGTGCGTCAGCGAGCTTCGATCGAGCGGCCAGATACGCGTTTTGGGCGACGTCCAGCTGACGGTCGACCTCTTCACGAACGTCCAGCTTGGCCAGGTCGAGCTGCACCAGGAGCTCATCGATTTGGCCGCGACGCTCGTCGAGACTGCGACTGATCGACTCGATGACACCGTGGTCGGCCGTGGCCTCGTTCCGATTCTCCTCGGCGTCCGTCTTGGCATTCTGCGACATCGTGATCTCCTTTACCGGTCTCCCGCTGTCCACTGTGACCACGCAACGGTCGTCACGGTAGGGTCGAACGTCCCGACCGCGAGCGGAGCCCGGAAGCCCGGTACCGGGCCAGACGGGGACGGGTGGCACCGCCTCCGGCACGATCGTCTCGGCCAGCGATTGCGGCGGGCGGTCGAGCACCACGCGGGCATCGCGGTGACCGAGGTGCCGTTTCAACTGACGCAGTGAGGCCGGGGTCGGCTCAATCGGCGCGCTCGGCGTCGAGCTGCGCCGCGATGCGCTGCAACTGGTGACGCCGGTCCCGCAACGTCCGTGCGAATGCGGCGTTGTCCGTGTCGGCGATCTCCGAGCTCAATTCTCCGAGCGCATGCGTCAGCAACGTGTGGAGCTCTCTGGCCTGCTCGTCGTCGAGGTGCAATTCCATGCTGACGTCTCCTTCGGTCGATGGTCGGTCGATGGTTCTTGGGAACGATCCGGCCCGATCGACGACGGCGGTGGCTCCTACCGCCGGCCCATCCATGTCCACTCGGCGATGTCGGGGGGATCCTCTCCGTGAGCGCGGGTGTACTGGCGGATCTCGAGGCGGGAATCGACCATCTCCTGGCGTAACGATGCGCTGCGTTCGGCCAGACCGGGTACCCGGTCGATCACGTTGATCACGAGGCTGAAGCGGTCGAGGTTGTTGAGCATGACCATGTCGAACGGTGTGGTCGTGGTGCCCTCCTCCCGGTAGCCGTGGACGTGGAAATTCTCATGATTGGTGCGCTTGTAGGTCAGGCGGTGGATCAACGAGGGGTAGCCGTGAAAGGCGAAGATGACCGGACGATCATGGGTGAAGATGGCGTCGAACTCGGCGTCGGGAAGACCGTGAGGGTGCTCCGACGGCGATTCGAGGCGCATGAGGTCGACGACGTTGACCACCCGGATGGTGAGCGCGGGCAGCCGCTGATTGAGGAGCTGGACCGCAGCCATCGTCTCGAGCGTCGGGACGTCGCCACAGCAGGCCATGACCACGTCGGGCTCGGCCCCCTCGTCGTTGGAAGCGAAGGGCCAAATGCCCAGTCCCCTGGTGCAGTGGTCGACGGCTTGCTGGCGGTCGAGCCAGTCGTGCTGTGGCTGCTTGCCCGCGACGATCACGTTCACGTAGCCGCGGCTCCGCAGGCAATGATCGGCCACCGAGAGGAGGCAGTTGGTGTCCGGTGGCAGATAGAGGCGTGCCACCTCGGCTTTCTTGGTGGCGACGTGGTCCAGGAATCCGGGGTCCTGATGGGAGAAGCCGTTGTGGTCCTGACGCCAGACGTGGCTGGTGAGCAGGTAGGTCAGGGAGGCGATCGGGGCACGCCAGTCGACCTCTCGTGAGACCTTGAGCCACTTCGCATGCTGGTTCAACATGGAGTCGACAATATGGATGAACGCTTCGTAGCAGCTGAAGAAGCCGTGGCGCCCGGTGAGGAGGTATCCCTCCAGCCAGCCCTGGCACTGGTGTTCGGAGAGCATCTCGAGAACCCGTCCATCCGTCGCCAGATGATCGTCGTCCGGCGTGATCTCGGCCTCCCAGGCTCGGTCGGTCACCGCAAAGACATCCTGGAGCCGGTTAGAGGAGGTCTCGTCGGGGCCGAAAATCCGGAAGTTGGCGGGATTCGCGGCGATGACGTCGCGTAGCCATGAGCCGAGGACCTTGGTGGCCTCCCGCAGAACCGTTCCGGGCCGCTGAACGTCGACACCGTAGTCGGCGAAGTCCGGAAGGTCGAGATCGACGAGTTGTGATCCGCCGTTGGCATGAGGGTTGGCCGTCATCCGCCGATCGCCCACGGGGACAAAGTCGTCGATCTCGCCTACCGGGTGACCCCGATCGTCAAAGAGCTCCCGGGGACGGTAGCTGTGCAGCCACTGCTCGAGCTGGGCCAGATGCTCAGGGTTGGTGCGAACCTCGGCCAGCGGAACCTGGTGGCAGCGGAAGGTCCCCTCCATCTGCAGCCCGTCGACGTACCTTGGACCGGTCCAGCCCTTGGGGGTCCGCAGGATCACCATCGGCCATTCAGGGCGATGGCCGTGCGATCGCGCCCGTGCGGCACTCTGAATCTCGGCAATACGGTCGAAAGCGAAGTCCAGGGCGATCGCCATGCGCTGGTGGACCTCCATCGGATCCTCGCCGTCGAAGCCGCCCTCGACGATGAGCGGGTGGTAGCCGTAGCCCGCGAACAGCGACATCAGCTCATCGGTCGGAATCCGGGCCAATATCGCCGGTGCCGAGATCTTGTACCCGTTCAGGTGCAGGACGGGCAGCACCGCTCCGTCGTGGACCGGATCCAAGAACTTGTTGGAGTGCCAGCCGGTGGCCGCCGGGCCGGTCTCCGCCTCCCCGTCGCCCACGACGCACGCCACGACGAGGTCGGGATTGTCGAAGGCCGCTCCGAAGGCGTGGGACAGCGAGTAGCCGAGCTCACCCCCCTCGTGGATGGATCCCGGGGTCTCGGGCGAGCAGTGGCTCGGGATGCCACCCGGGAAGGAGAACTGGCGAAAAAGCCGGTGCATGCCCCCCGCGTCCCTCGAGACGTGCGGATAGAGCTCGGAGTAGGTGCCTTCGAGCCACGCGTTGGCGACGGCGGCCGGACCGCCGTGCCCAGGGCCGCACACGGAGATCATGTCGATATCGCGTTCGGTGACGACCCGGCTCAGGTGGGCATGGACGAAGTTGAGGCCCGGGCTTGTCCCCCAGTGGCCGAGCAGTCGCGGCTTGGTGTGCTCTGGCCGAAGCGGCTCGCGCAACAAGGGGTTGTCGAGCAGATAGATCTGGCCCACCGCCAGATAGTTGGCCGCCCTCCAGTAGGTGTTCAGTCGGGTCAGTTCGAGGTCCCGAGCCCCGGTCGGGCGGAAACTCGTGAATGGGGGGAGAAGTGGTGAGGACATGATCCTCAATGATGGGGCGCACTCGTCCGCGCTGAACAGGGCCGACAGTCCCTAGTCGATCCTCGAGGAGCCGACCGACCCTACCCTTGGGTGTTCAGCAGCACAGCGGCACCGTTGACTCGGTCGTGGGCCAGGTCGCTCAGCGCCTGGTCCGCCCGGTCGAGCGGGTACGCCGCGGTCGAGACGCGGAGACCGATGCGAGCGGCACGCTCGAGGAACTCCTCCCCGTCCCGGCGGGTGTTAGCCGTGACGCTTTGCAACGTGCGTTCCTCGAAAAGGTGCTCTTGGTAGTTCAGCGTCGGGATGTCGCTGAGGTAGATGCCGGCAACGGCGAGGGTGCCCCCGCGATCGAGTGCGGCCAAGGCGGGCGGCACCAGGGTGCCGACGGGAGCGAAGAGAATGGCGGCGTCGAGCGGTTCGGGGGGTCGGCCGTCGGCCTCGCCCACGCTGGTGGCACCGAGCTCGAGGGCGAGGTCGCGGGCTTCGCGGGATCGGGTGAGGACGTGGACCCGTGCCCCTTCGGCGATGGCGATCTGGGCCGTGAGATGGGCGGATCCACCGAACCCGTAAATCCCGAGCCGACCACCGGCGGGCAGGTTCGCCCGACGGAGGGCCCGGTACCCGATGATCCCGGCGCAAAGCAGAGGTGCCGACTCTTCGTCACTGAACTCCTCGGGGAGCCGATAGGCGTATGACTCGTCGACCACCGCGTACGGGGCGTAGCCCCCGTCCACATCCCAGCCGGTGAAGAGGGGCGCGATGCACAGGTTCTCCCGTCCCGACAGGCAGTAGCGACAGGTCGCGCAGGTGCGGGCCAGCCAGGGCACTCCGATCCGGTCCCCCTCGCTCAGCCGGGAGCATCCCGCACCGATGCGGTCGACGATGCCGACCACCTCATGGCCCGGCACGACCCGAGGGCGTTTCGGGGTGAGGTCGCCTTCGGCGAGGTGTAGGTCGGTGCGGCAGACCCCGCAGACGGCAACCCGCACTCGCACCTGGCCGGGTCCGGGTACCGGAACCTCCTTCTCGACACGCCGCAGCGGGCCGGTGTCGATCGGCCCCGGACGATCAACGACCCACGCCCGCATCATGTGCGGTGTCACGGTGTGCCCTCACGCATCGCTTCCGACGGTAGCGCGTCTCGGTGGGACCTTCGGCCCTACTCCTTGGTCCACGACCCTCTTAGCGTTGTTCGACGAACCGACGACCATATAAACGGGGAGGCCACAGTGGCACTGATCACAGAACAACAAGCAGCCGTTGACGCGGATGTTGCGGTCGACACCCCCCCTGCCGGCCTACCGTTCGTCGCCCCGGGCCGACCCGGCAGCGTCGTCGAGGTCAAGCCGCGCTATGACAACTTCATCGGCGGAAGGTGGGTTGCCCCTGTCAAGGGCCAGTACATGGTCAATGTCAGCCCGGTCAACGGCAAGCCGTTCTGCGAAGTGGCGCGGTCGACGGTTGAGGACGTGGAGCTGGCGCTCGATGCCGCCCACGCGGCCAAAGACGCCTGGGGCGACACGTCGCTGACCGAGCGCGCCGCCGTCCTCAACCGGGTCGCCGACGCCATAGAGGCGAATCTGGAGATGCTGGCCGTCGCCGAAACCTGGGAGACCGGCAAGCCCGTCCGGGAGACCCTGGTGGCCGACATTCCGCTGGCCGTCGACCACTTCCGCTACTTCGCCGGTGCCACCCGGGCCCTCGAAGGGCGCTCGACGGAGATCGACAAGGACACCGTCGCCTACCACTTCCACGAGCCACTCGGCGTGGTGGGACAGATCATTCCGTTCAACTTCCCCCTGCTGATGGCCGCATGGAAGATCGCCCCCGCGTTGGCGGCCGGCAACTGCACCGTCGTCAAGCCGGCCTCGCCCACGCCTTGGTCGATCCTCAAGTTGGCCGAGGTGATCGGTGACATCGTTCCCCCCGGTGTGCTCAACATCATCACGGGACCCGGTGGCGAAATCGGCAAGGCTCTCGCGTCGAGCCCCCGCATTGCCAAGATCGGCTTCACGGGTGAGACCACCACCGGTCGGCTCATCATGCAGTACGCCGCCCAGAACCTCATCCCCTCCACCGTGGAGCTGGGTGGCAAATCCCCCAACATCTTCTTCGCGGATGTCATGGATCACGACGACGAGTTCCTGGATAAGGCGGTCGAGGGGCTCGTGCTCTACGCCTTCA
>JBKQIP010000025.1:0-4155 GCA_052148295.1 Acidimicrobiales bacterium | reverse complement strand
CCGACCCGCGCACGCTCTCCCTCATCGCCTACGGGGGCGGTGGTCCGGTGCACGCCTGGGCCCAGGCCCGCGAGCTCGGCATCGACCGGGTGCTCGTGCCCAAGGTCTCGCCGGCGTTCTCCGCCCTCGGGCTCCTGGTCTCCGACTATGTCGTGGACCTCATGCGGGCCTATGTCGTAAAGCTCTCCGACATCGACGTCGGCCGGGTGCGCCGGCTGGCGGCCGAGCTGCAGGCCGAGGCCGAGGCCGAGCTGGCGCCGGCCCACTTGGGCGCGGGCAGCGTCCGGGCCGACCTGTTCGCGCAGATGTGCTATCACGGGCAGAACTTCGACATGTCGGTGCCGTTGCCCGAGGGTGCGTCGCTCTCCGAGGACCACCTGCTCGACCTGGCCGACCGGTTTCATCATCAGCACGAGGCCAGCCGCGGCTTCGCCTTCCGCACCCAGCAGCCCCTGGTCCGTGGCATCCGGCTGGTCCACCGGGGTGCGACGCCCAAGCCTCCTGTCCTGGCCCACATGGGCACGGTCACCGATGCGACCCTGGCCCGCACGGGGTCCCGCTTGGCCCACTTCGGCGAGGGGTTCGTCGACGCCGCCACCTACGACGGACCGGCGCTCGGCGCCGGCGCGGTCGTCGCCGGGCCGGCCCTCATCGAAGAGCCCTTCACAGTCGTGGTGATCGCCCCGGGCGACACAGCCCGCCTGGACGAGCACGGCAACTACGACATCGCCATCGGCCTCCCGTAATGCACGACAGTCTCTACGAGTACCACCCCAACACGTCGACCGCCACATTGGTGCTGCCCGAGTTGTTGTAGATCGAGATGGTCCCCGACGGGCTCAAGGTGGCGATCGTGAGGTTGGCCCTGGTCTGCCCGGGTCCGATGTTCAGGTCAGAGGTGGTGGGAAGCGGAGGCGCGGGATAGACGGTGAGATGGGTCTGGGCGCTCGGCCCCACACCGGTCAGGTTGACGACGGCGGCGGTAGCGTCGGCTGGGACACCAGCCAGGCCGGTGACCTGGATGGTCAGGGTGCTGCCCGCACCGAGAGGATCGCCAGTGTCTCCCGCACCGTTGCACTGGGCCGCGCTGCCGCTCAGGCCCGAGGGGTTCCCTGGTCTGGTGTCACAGATGCGCTCGGGTGCCGTCTCCGCACTGAACCGTGTTCCCGTTCCCTCCGCCTCGGTGAAGTACCCCGAGATGTCGACCAGCACGTCGGAGGCGGCCGAGCTGGTGATGGAGATCTGCCCGCTGGCCGAGAGCGGCACGATGACCCGATTGGCCGTGGTCTGGCCCGCCGGGTAGTTCACGTTCGATGCCGTGGGCAGGGCGGACCCTTGGGGGTAGACGGTCAGATGGCCCGGACCCGACGATCCCACCGAGGTCACGTTGAGCACGGCAGCGGTCGCCCCCGCCGGGATGACGTCGCCGCCGTAGGTGCCGCTCACCTGGACCGAGAGGGTCCCTCCGGCCGCCAGGCGCTCGCCCGGGTTGCCCGCCCCGCCGTTGCACTGGGCAGCGCTGCCTCTGAGGCCCGAGGGGTTCCCCGCCCTCGTGTCACAGATCCTCGTGGGCGAGGAAAGGGCATCGTAGAGCCCCGAGCCCGGACCATCGATGGCCGTCGCGGCCACATAGCCTTCGACGTCGACCACGAGGTCGGACTGGGCCAACGAGTAGATGGAGACGTCCCCATCGGTCCCGGTGCCCACCTCGACCAGGTTCGGTGTCGTGGCCCCTGCCGTGTAGTTCAGGTTGGAGGCGGTGGGGAGGCCGGCCCCGGTGGGGTACACGATCAGATGGCCCGAGCCGGCCGGATCGGCGGCGGTGACGTTGAGCACCACGGCGGTGGCATCGGACGGGATACCGAAGAAGCCGGCCACGTTGACCGTCTTGGTCCCCCCAGCCGAGAGCGGGCTCCCCGGATTATCCGCTCCCCCGTTGCACTGGGCGGCCTCTCCGCTCAGGTTGGAGGGATTGCCCACTCTGGTGTCACAGATGCGCACCGGGGAGAGGGGGCTGTAGGGACCTGGTGCATTTACCGTCAGTGTGAACGACTGCGTCGCATTCGGACTGAGGCCGTTGGCCGCCTGGATGGTGAAGGTGTAGACACCTGACGCCACCGAACTGGTCCCGGCCAATGTCGCGGTGCCGTTGCCGTTGTCGGTGACGCTTACCCCCGTCGGCAGGCTCGATCCCGGAGCCAGGGTGATGGCCGGAGTGGGACCGCCCATCGTGGTGACGGTGTAGCTGAAGGGACTTCCAAACGGGACGGTGTCGCTCGCCGCGCTGGTGAAAACCGGTGGGCCGGTCACGGTCAAGGTGAAGACCTGGGAGGCGTCGGGGTTGGTGCCGTTGGCCGCCTGGATGGTGAAGGTGTAGACACCTGACGCCACCGAACTGGTCCCGGCCAATGTCGCGGTGCCGTTGCCGTTGTCGGTGAGGCTTACCCCCGTCGGCAGGCTCGATCCCGGAGCCAGGGTGATGGCCGGAGTGGGCGAGCCAGAGGTGGTGACCAGGTAGGTGAAGGAACTTCCTGTCGGCGTGATGTCATCGGCGGCGCTGGTGAGCACCGGAGCCGCCGGCGCACCCGATCCAAGGACTATGAATCGTGGTTGGTACTCATGGACATCCTGTTCGAGATCAGACAGGGTTCCAGTGTTGTCGATGGAGTATGAAATGACGAGGCCATCTGAACTGGAGAGATCAGGGTGGAAGGTCGGGGTGTAGGCGATTTCATCGGGGGCGTACTGGGTGGTTTCAGGGGGGGTGTAGACCTCAGCTGAGGAGCTCCAAGGACCCCACGGATCGCAGGCATAGCCCACGTCGATTTCCGGAGCTGACTCACTGTTGGCCAACTGCACCGATTCGTACCCTCCACCGCTCAACTGAAGCGCCACACCTGTGAACAATTGGCTGTTCGTGGTCGCCACCGCATCGTTCTCGTCGCTGACCCAGGTCGTGCCGTTCCAGTACTGCCAATCACTGACGGTCGCAGTTTCGTCCAGCGGCACCCGGGCAACCTCCATCCATCCTGCGTCGGGTTGATGGTCAACCGTATTTTGGGCGCCATAGATGTAGGAGTAGGTTGCATCGTGGGTCATGGCGTTGCCCCACATGGTCGGCTCATTCCGCCCAGTGGTGGTGTTGGTGGTGTCCTCGGTCGGAAGAGAAATTACCGACAGGAGCGTGGGCAGCCCTGTCGTCGGTAGTGAAAAGACGGCGAGGCCAGAGGTGCCGTCGTAACTGAGGTCGCCGGTGGAAATGACTTGGTACTCGTTCACGAAGACGAGCTGCTGATCGTTCTCGACGTCGGTAGCGCCGATCTCCCACTCGGTCGGGTCGCCGTCGTAGGTGTCCGAGTCGGGGATGAGCGTTGCAGGAGAGGTAGACGACCCAGCAGTGTCGATCTTCATGTTCGTCGGTGTTGCGATGTCACCCACGAGTTCACTGTTGTGGATGAACCCCGTAAGGGGGAGGTTCACCGCGCCGTTTGGCTGGGCTGTGCCAACCAGCGTGTCGTTGAAGTCGAAGGTCTCTTGTCCGTTCGGCAGCTCGGTGGAGTACGCGAAGTCGCCACCGATCCAGCCTGGACCCAGCTGGTCCGAAAACAGGCGGTCGAGAGAAGCGTCTGGCGTCGCGGTCGGCGTGCTACTGGGTGCGCAGGTGTCGCCAGAGGCTTCAGGTGCGATATCTTTGCCGACGGTCGTCCCCGTGTTCGCAGCTGCTGGGGTTGCCGTTGCTGAAGCCGGACCTTGCGAGTCGATCACCGCCACAGCGAGCATCAGACAACTTGCAGTCAGGAGGGCAAGAAGGCGAGAACTTCGTTTGTGTTTCGACGAAGAACACCTCGCGTTGTCCCACTCAGTGCAAGTGCCTCTCCCCGTTGCCTTCATCCCCTGATGAAGTGGGTCGCTCGCGTCGTCACCTTCATTGCAACACTCTACAAATACCACCTTGCTCGTCCTGCTTTATGCACCAGCAGTTTCGACCGAACAGTGACGTCCACGATCCGTATGCCCCGTGTATTTACGGGGACCCTGCGTGCTCGAGTAATGGGACCTTTCAACTATGAGTCCGCTATGGTGACCACAGGCCGTCAACCTGTGCGCCTTGGCGGGACCGAAACAGAGGTGGAACCGACTCGGCCCCGAGCGGAC
>JBKQIP010000024.1:0-5956 GCA_052148295.1 Acidimicrobiales bacterium | reverse complement strand
GTCGGGGCCCACTCTGGTTGTCGTACTTACGAACGAGGTGTCAGGCGCCCACCCGCCGGGGGCGCCGTTGACCTAGATCGCGCGCACGTTGGCAGCTTGCAGCCCTTTCGGGCCTTGGTTGGTCTCGAACTCGACCTTTTGTCCTTCCTCGAGGTTTCGGTAACCCGTACCGGAGATCGCGCTGAAATGCACGAACACATCGGGGCCGCCACCGTCCTGGGTGATGAAGCCGAAGCCCTTCTCACCGTTAAACCACTTTACGGAACCAGTCGCCATTGAAAATCCACTCCTCTCCTGGCCAGATTTGACCCGGGGTCTGGGGGTCAGGGCCGGCGGCTCTTTCGAGCCAGAGGGATTTCCAATCTGTAATGGTGGTGCCCTCGAGAACCACTCTAGCGCGCTGGGCTGCTCAAATGCCGTCCGCAGTCGGCGGACCCGGTTCAGACCACCCGCAGATGGGCCAGGACGTGCCTGGTCAGGGGGTCCGGATCCGACCGATCGACCTCTGGCAGATTGCCGCTGAGCAGCAGGGTGGCCAGACCGTGGACGGTCGACCAGCTGGCCAGTGAGGCCAGGAAGACGCTCTCGGGGTCCGTGCCCCGTCGCCCCGCCGCCACGGGGTCGCGCAACGTCGCATAGGCGTCACCACGGGCCCGGGCCAGCTCCCGGTCGCTCTCATCGAGCAACTCGGGCCGGAACATCACCTCGAAGTAACCCCGGTTGGAGAGGGCGAAGTGGACGTAGCGCACCCCCACGTCGAGGAACCGGCCCGAAGTCGTCCACGCGTCGGTCATTTCGCTGGTCAGCCGGTCGAATCCCTCCACCGCAACGGCCGTGAACAGACCCGCCTTGTCGCCGAAGTGGTGGATCGGTGCGGCATGCGAGACACCGACCTCGGCGGCCAGGGCGCGCAGGCTGAGGGCTCCGGGGCCGTTGAGCGCCACCGAGGCGACGGCGGCATCGACGAGGGCACGCCGCAGGTCGCCATGGTGGTACCGGGCGGCGGAACCCGAGGTGGTGGCGGTCGGCGAGGCGGCGGGCACACCCGGATCGTAGCGCGCATGTTGTCATTGACAAGATCGTGAGGGGACGCATACCTTGTCGACGACGGATCAGGTCCGGCACGAGACGAGGAGGAGCCCACCATGAGCGTGACCACGAATCGCTACCTGGAGGGAAACTTCGCTCCAGTCGTCGACGAGGTGACGGCGACGGACCTGAAGGTCACCGGCTCCGTCCCGGCGGAGCTGGATGGTCGGTACCTGCGCAACGGCCCCAACCCGGCCGTCGCGCCCGAGCCCTCGTCCTACCACTGGTTCACCGGCGACGGCATGGTCCACGGCATCCGTCTCCGGGACGGCCGGGCGGAGTGGTACCGCAACCGGTGGGTCCGCTCGGGGCCGGTGGCGGCGGCGTTGGGGGAGGGGCCGCCCCCCGGTGCCGGCCTGGTGCACGAAGGGATGGACTTCGCGCCCAACACCAACGTCATCGGGCATGCCGGGCGCACGTTCGCGCTGGTCGAGGCGGGCGCCCTGCCCTACGAGCTGACCGACGAGCTCGAGACCATCGGGGCATGCGATTTCGGCGGGACCCTCTCGGGCGGCTACACGGCCCACCCCAAGCGCGACCCGCTGACGGGCGAGCTCTACGCCGTCTCGTACTTCTTCGGCTGGGGCAACGACGTCGAGGTCACCGTGGTCGGTGCCGACGCCAAGGTGCGCTCGGCCCGGCGGGTGACCATGGGCGGGCCGGTCAGCGTGCACGACACCGCCATCACGCAGAGGTGGATCGTCCTCCTCGACCTGCCCGTGCTCTTCGATATGGACCAGGCGATGGGCGGCTCGACCTTCCCCTACCGCTGGTTCGACGACTACCCGGCCCGGGTCGGTCTCCTGCCCCGGGACGGCGAGGGGACCGAGGTCGTCTGGCACGAGGTGGAGCCCTGTTACGTGTTCCATCCGATGGGTGCGTACGACGAGCCCTCCGGGGACGGGATCGTGCTCGATGTGTCCCGGCACCCCTCCATGTTCCGCACCTCCCTCCTCGGTCCGGGCGAAGGCCCCCCGACGTTGGAGCGCTGGCACATCGACGGACGGGGCGGGCCGGTCAAGGAGGAGCGGCTGGACGACCGGGGCCAGGAGTATCCACGCATCGACGAGCGCCGGATCGGCCTGCCCTACCGCTACGGCTACAGCGTCACCGTCGGCGAGCGGGACGACTCGCTCGTGCCCGAGTCGAGCCTCCTCCGGCACGATCTGGTCTCGGGCACCAGCGCGGTGCGACAATTCGGCCGCGGCGCGTCGCTCGGGGAGGCCATCTTCGTGCCGCGGAGCGCCGCCGCCTTCGCCGACCACGGATCCGAAGGCGACGCCTCCGGAGACGACGCCTCCGAAGACGACGGATGGGTGCTGACCATCGCCCATGAGGCCGACACCGACCGCTCTGCCCTGTACATCCTTCAGGCGGGGGACATCTGTGGTGAGCCGGCGGCCATCGTCCACCTGCCCCAGCGCGTCCCCGAGGGCTTCCACGGCAACTGGGTGCCGGCCCAGACGTGATGAGGTCCGCTCAGGGGCGGGGGCGATCCGGGCCGCCGTCGGGGGACCGGGTGTCCCTGCGGTACCGGCTGTCCCTTCGGTACCAGCGGTACCGGCTGTCCCAGCGGTACCAGCGGTACCGGCTGAGCCGGCGACCTCGGTCGACCCTATGAGCCGGCCATCAGGGCGGTGGATGTCTGAGGAACGAGGGCGTCGTAGAAGGCCAGCAGCTCCATCGCGCCGGGCGCCGCTTCGGGATCCACCAGGTACTGGGTGATGAGCCCGTCGACCAGCGCCAGGATCAGGGAGCTCAGGGTGGAGGGATCGAGTCCCGCCTCCGCCAGCTGCGGTCCGATGGTGGCGGTGATCATCTCGGTGGCGGTGGCCCGCGACTGACGGTACTGCTCCGCCAACTGTGACCGCAGAACCGGCACGTGCTCGGCCTGCGACATGGCCTCGATAAACGCGATGAGCAGCGGTCGACTGTTCTCCAACAAGGCCAGGAACTGGGGTATGGCCCGGCGGACCAGCACGTCTGCGCCCAGCTCGCCGGCCTCCCGGATCAGGACGGCGAAGCTGTCGATCCAGTCCTGGAACCCCTCGGCGATGGCCTCGTTGAGCAGCTCCTCCTTGGAGCCGAAGTGGTACCCGATCGCCCCGAGGCTGACTCCGGCGGCGCTGGCCACGTCGCGGGCGGTGGTACGGGCGTAGCCGATCTGCTCCAGGCACTGCCGGGCACCCTTGATCAAGGCAGCGCGATTGTCCACCGGCACGGGGCAAGCCTACTCCACGTTGCACAAATGTCTTGCACGGGCGTACAATCAGACGAGTGCAGGCATGGAGCTGGGTTCAACAGCACCGTTGGCTGAGCGTGGCTTTCCTGGTCGTCGTCATACTCGGGGCCGCCAGCGGGACGTGCTGGGCCATCTTCATCCGGACCGTGGCCTCGCCGGTGAGCCTCCGCGATGCGCTCCGGATCTATCGCCGCGACCAGGCCGCCGCGGCAAAGGAGCCGGCCACCGCCCGGGCCCGGCCACTGTCGCCGGGCGTGTTCTCCTACCGCACGTCGGGTTCCGAGAGCCTCAGTCTGCTCGGCGCGGCGCGGTCGTTCCCGAACAGCACCGACATGGTGGTGAGCGACGGAGCGCACGGGTGCAGCGATGTGGAGTGGGTGCCCATCGTGCAGCACACCGAGACGACGACGGTGTGCCCGGCGCCGGATCACGCCCTCACCGTCTCGGGCTTCATCACCCACGAGGAGATCAGCGACACCACCACGACGACGGTGATCGACTGTCCCGCCACCACGTATCTCTTGCCACCGAGCCGCGCTCCGGGTGCCCGGTGGAGGGCGACGTGTCATCAGACGAACCCGTCCGAGGACGTCGTGGTCGATGGCCGTATGGTCGGCGAGCGACCGGTGGTCGTCGGCGGGCAGGCGGTTCCCGCCGTCCATGTGCGCCTGACGCTGCAGTTCGCCGGGGTGGACGAGGGCACGGCGCCGACCGACCTGTGGATCTCGACCTCGAAGGGGTTGGTCGTACGCGAGCAGGAGCTGGCGACCGTGACGCAACAGGGCGTCCACTACAAGGAGGAGATGTCGACCCTCCTGGCGTCGGTCGTCCCCTCGGGCTGAGTATCTCGCTACCCGCCGGCGGCGCGGCCCCCGTCCCGACCGACCTCCCCGTCCCGGCCCGCCTCCCACTCGGCCACCAGACGCCGGGGCGCCGTCAGGGCGAAGCTCTCGAAGATCAGCTCGGCCACCTCGTCCCAGTCGGGCTGCGTCTGCAGATCGAGCCGGAGGCCCACCCAACCCTTGCGCCCCACGTACTTGGGGACGAAGAAGCGCTCGGGCTCGGAGTTCACCAAGATCCCCTGCACACCCTTGGGTGCCTTGAGCGTCATAGACGACCGGTCCTCGCTGATCATGACGAAGAGCTTGTCGCGCACTCTGAACGCCGGAGCGGTGTGGCCGCCGAAGGGCTTCGCCTCCGCCTGGGGCAACGAAAGGCAGATGGCCCGGATGCGGGCGATCGCGCCGCGGGCGGCCATGTCAGGAGTCGGCCCGTGCCGCCTGGGACAACTGGCCGGCGGTCGCCTCGTCCAAGTCCCCGTCCCCGTCCCCGTCCTCAGCGTCGGCGTCGGCGTCTGCCTTCGCCCGGTCCGCCGCCATCCGGTCCGCCGCCATCCGGTCGGCCGCCACGGCGTCATAGGTCTCGTAGTCCGACCCGGTGTCGTCGGCGAACTCGAACTCCAGCAGGCCGGCCTCGCCCCACTTCTGGCGCAGGTAGCCGCCGTTGGCGTCGAGCAGGCCGAGCTTGCGGGTGTTGGGCACCAGTTTCGCGAAGAAGCCCCGGGCGAAGCCCCGCATCGGGTTGACCTTGATCTTCGCGGCCGCCTCCACGATGTAGGGCACCACCGCCTCCTGGCTCGTCCCCATCCGCTCCCAGACCTCGGGCGTGGTCGCCCGGGAACGCGAGTTCAACGTGGCGTCGACCATGAACTCCTGACGCTCGAGCAGTTCGGCCTCGCTCAGGTCTCGATAGAACTCCGACAGGGTCAGGACCCCGAAGGCCACGTGACGGGCCTCGTCGGACATGATGTAGCGCAGGAGCTTCTTCAACAACGGCTCCTGGGTCCGGCGCAGCATGTCGCCGAATGCGGCCAGGGCCAGCGACTCGATGACGATCTGCATCCCGAGATACGCAATGTCCCAGCGGGAGTCCTCCAGCAGCGACCAGATCTGCGCCTTGAGGAACGGGCTCATCGGGTAGGCCTCGCCCAGCTTGGTCGAGAGGTACTTGGCGAAGACCTCGGTGTGCCGGGCCTCGTCCATGGTCTGGGTGGAGGCGTAGTACTTGGCGTCGATCCAGGGGACCGTCTCGACGATCTTGGCGGCCGTCATCATGGCCCCCTGCTCGCCGTGCATGAACTGGCTCAGGTTGGCCGTGAAGAACTCGATCCCGAGCTGGGAGTACTCCTTCTCGGACCAGGTGGCCAGCGGAGACCCCGGCAGGGTCCCGGCCACGCGGGCCACGGCCAGCACCGGGTTGTCCTGCTCGGCCACCAGGCGCTCGGGGTCCACCGGGGTGTCCCAGTCCAGGTCGGTGACGCTGCTCCACTGCGACCCCATCGCCTTGTTGTAGAGCGTGACCAACTGGCCGCGGCTGCGCTCGTAGTCCCACAGGAAGAGCCGGTCGGCCTCGTCCTTGATGACATGGATGGCCTCGTCCATCTCCGCCCGACCCGGCAGCGGAGGCGTCCCTCCTGCATCGCCCCCGAGACCGTCCCCGTCGCCGCCCCCTGCACCGCCCCCGAGACCGCCCCCGAGACCGCCCCCTGCACCGCCCCCTGCACCGCCCCCGTCGCCGCGCCCGCCGTCGCCCCCGAGACCGCCCCCGTCGCCGCCCCCGTCGCCG
>JBKQIP010000023.1:0-5112 GCA_052148295.1 Acidimicrobiales bacterium | reverse complement strand
GGCGGTCTGCAGGCAAGCCAGCTCGTCGACCGTCTTCGTCCGACGCGCTCCCCAGAAGGCAGGCTCGGCGTCGGCCAGCTCGGCCGAGGGGGCGATCTCGTGGAGGTGCTGAGCGAACATGGGGGTCAGCCCGTCGGTGCCCACCCGTCGGGCGCGCCCCACGCCGGGGATCGCCTTCAGCGCGGCGAGGAGGTGGGCCGGGTTCCAGGTGAGCGGGTAGAGGTCCTCGTGGTCGATCTCGGGCGGCACGCCCTCGTCCGACACCGACAGCAGGTGCACGCGCCCGGTCTCCCCGACCACCACGCATACCGGGGCGAAGGGCGCGCTGCCGGCCCGCCAGAGTTGCCGGGCCCCCGAGGCGTAGCGCACATTCGGTGGGCGGCCGAGCACCAGCGCATCCAATGCCCCGGCCCCCATGGCGTCGAAGACCCGCCGGCGCCGCGCCCGGCGGAGCCGCTCGAAGTCGACCCGTCCCGCATCCTCCAGGGCCATGGTCCCGACGCCCGCCTCCCGGTTCCGGGCGGAGGGCGTCATGACGGCGGGGTGAAGGGGTCGTAGGTCGAACCGCTGAGCGGCACCCAGCCGGTGTCCGTGACGGCGACTATGTCCTCGGCCCGGTAGCCCGCCGCCCCGTCGTCCCAGATGACCGGTTCGAGCACGACCACCATGCCGGGTTCCATGAGCTGGGCGTCGTCGAACGCAGGGCCGAGGTCGGTGCCGATGAGTGGCATCTCGGCGCTGTCGGTCCCCACGCCGTGGGCCAGGTAGAAATGCTCGATCCACGGGCGGACGCCGTCGTTCGCCTCGGTGGCGGCGCGGCCGAGCGCCGTCGCGCTGACGCCGGGCCCGAGAACCGCCAGGACCGCGTCGACGACCTGGCGCCATCGGAGGAACTGCTCGCGCTGGCGAGGGGTCGGGTCCGGGTCGGCGCTTGTGATCCAGGTCCGGCCGTAGTCCGAGGCGTACCCCTCCCACAGGAGGCCGGCATCGACCCAGATCACGTCGCCCTCTCGCAGGATGCGGTCGGTGGTGGCCGTCGGGTAGGCGAGGTCGCCGTGAGACGTCCAGGGGCCCTGCTCCTTCCACGCCGGCATCACCTGCCAGATCGGGTCGATGCTCCCCGCCGAGGCGCCGAGCTCGAAGGCCCGGCGCAGGAAGACGGCGCTCAGATCGCTCTGGCGGACTCCCGGCCGCAGGGTCTCCCGGGCGCCGACCATGGCGAGCTCCGAGATGCGCTGGGCCGTGCGGATGCAGGCGAGCTCGTCCGCCGTCTTGCACAGCTTGGCCGGGGCCAGCGCGGCCCGCCCGTCGCACCAGTCGTAGTGCCCGAGGTGTCGCAGCATGGGGTGGGTCTGGTGGTCGACGGCCAGGCGCGCCCCGGCGGGGAAGTGATCGGACAGCGCCTCGACGAACGCCTCGGCACCGTCGTCGAGGTCGGGGAAGAGCGGCCCATGGGCGTGGTCCGGCGGGAGTTCGGGCGGGAGCCCGTCGCGGGCCGCCGTGTACACGTGGGGCGCGCTCTCGCCCTTGGCCACGACGACCACGGGACGGAAGATCACCGCCCGGCCGCTGTCGTCACCGGGCAGGGAGAGGCCGGCCGCATAGGCGACCGCGCTGCTGCTCAGCAGCACCAGGCCGTCGAGACCCTGGTCGGCCAGCTGGTCCTGCAGGCGGCCGAAGCGCTCGGCGCGCAGGCGCGGCAGGTCCGGCGTGTCCGGGATGGGCTTTCGGTTCACCGTCGCCCCCGTCGCCTGCTCGCCCACGACCAGCACCCTCCCCAAGAACCGAACCCGATGTCAAGCGGCACGAAGCGGGCGGGGCGGGGCGGTCAGGCCCGGACGAGCCGCCCGGCGGGCCGGTGCGGCGCCCGTTGACGCCTAACGCCGGGCGGGCGAGGATCATGGGTCATGCGAGCCGAAGCCGATTTCGACTATCTGTCCGTCGAGTGGCTGGCCGAGCGTTACCGGCACAACGACGAGCTCCGCCGCCGGTCCCCGGTGATCTGGAACCGGACGTACGGGTTCTGGTATGTCACCGGCTACGACGAGGTGGCCGAGGTCTCGCGCGACAGCGAGACCTTCACCCCGCGTTATGAGGAACGCGCCGCCGACGGGCTCTCCTACATCGGGATCATGGGGGTGCCCCGCGACGAGGGCCTGCCGCCCGTGGGGATCGCCGAAGCCGAGGCCGGCCGCCACACCGCCCTGCGCCGGGCCATCAACCCGTTCATGCTGCCGGCGGCGGTCGACCGCGATCGCCCGTTCCTCGAGCACGTCGCGACGTGGTGCCTCGACCAGAAGATCGAGGCGGGCCGGATGGACCTGGTCCTCGACTTCACCAACCCGGTGCCCGCCATCTGGACCATGAGGCTGTTGGGCCTTCCCCTCACCCAATGGCAGCACTGGGCGGAGTACTTCCACTCGGCGACCGCCTACGGCCCCCAGATGCCCGAACGCCAGGCCGCCCTGGCTCGCACTCCGGCGATGGTGGCCGAGGTCACCGAGGTGCTCGGTGAGCGTCGCCGCCATCCCGGTGACGACCTCGCCTCGTGCCTGGTCGCCCTGGAGATAGAGGGCCGCCCGATGACCGACGACGAGCTGGTCGCCGTGCTGTGGAACCTCATCGGCGGCGGGGTGGACACCACGACCTCGCTCACCTCGCTGGCGCTGGGTCACCTGTCGGAGCACCCGCAGCTGCGCGACCGTCTGGCCGGCGATCCCGAGCAGCTGTCGGCGGCCTGCGAGGAGTACCTGCGCTGGACCTCGGTCAACGAGACACTCAGCCGCACCTGCACCCGCGACACAGTGCTCGGCGGCCAGCAATTGCGGCGGGGGGACTTCGTGGTGATGAGCTGGCTGGGGGCCGATTACGACCCCGCCGTGTTCCCCGATCCGGACGAGGTCGAGATCGACCGCTCGCCCAACCCGCATCTCGCCTTCGGATTGGGCTCCCACCGCTGCATCGGTCTCCACGTGGCCCGGGTCCTGTTCGAGGTCATGATGCGCGAGGTGCTGGCGCGTATCCCCGACTACGTCGTCGATCAGGACGGCACGCAGTACTACCTGGGCAACCCCAAGCTCCACGGAGCGGTCACCATGCCCGTGACGTTCACGCCCGGCCGACCGCTCGGGGTCGACCGGCCCTTCTGAGGGCAACCCTCACCACCTCGACATAGTCTGCGGTGGCGAGTCCAAACGAAACGGGAGATCATGACCGAGGTGACCGAGAAAGGACCCTATTGGGACCCCTACCACGCCGACCAGCGAGAAGCTCCGTACGAGGCGTGGCGGCGACTCCGCGACGAGGCGCCGGTGTACCACAACGAACGTTTCGGGTTCTGGGCTCTGAGCCGCTTTGACGACGTACTGGCGGCCTCCCTGGACACGGAGACATTCAGCTCAGCGCTCGGCATCACCCTCGACACCATCGGCGAGCCGCCGCCGTTTCCGATCATGATCATGATGGATCCGCCTCTTCACGATGCCTTCCGAAGAGTTGTGAGCCGGGCCTACACACCACGGCGCATCGCCGCCCTCGAGGATCGCATCCGGGCGCTGTGCGCCGAGTACCTCGATCCGCTCGTTGGAGAAGACGGTTTCGACTTCGTCCGGGATTTCGGCATGCGCCTCCCGGTGATGGTGATCTCAACTCTCCTCGGCTTCCCCGAAGAGGATCACGATCAGCTCCGGGAATGGAGCGACATCAGCCTCCATCGCGAGGAGGGGAAGGAGGGTATGACGCCCGAGGCCCAAGAGGCCCAGGGACTCACGATCGGCTACTACATGAGGCAGATTGAGCAGAGGCGCCGCCAGCCGCGCGATGACATGATCACCGCGCTCGTGGAGGCCGATCTCACCGCTCCCGACGGTGAGGTCCGCAAGCTCGACGACCTCGAAGTGATGGGCATGCTGGCGCTCATCAGTAACGCCGGCAACGAGACCGTTGCCAGGATGCTGGGATGGGCCGCCCTGGTGCTCGACGAGTACCCCGACGCCCGCCGCGAGATGGCCGATGACCCTTCCCTGATTCCGGCCGGTGTGGAGGAGCTTTTGCGGTACGAGGCGCCGTCACCGATCCAGGGGCGCTACGTCACGCGGGACATCGAGCTGCACGGCACCGTCCTACCGGAAGGGGCGAAACTCGCCCTTCTGACCGGCTCCGCTGGACGCGATGAACGAAAGTACCCGAATCCCGACGTCTATGACATCCACCGCTCGATCGATCGCCACATTACGTTCGGCTACGGCGCTCACTACTGCCTCGGCGCTGCATTGGCGCGAATGGAAGGCACTGTGGCGTTGGCGGAGGTACTGCATCGCTTCCCGACCTGGGAGGTCGACCGCTCGGCTGTCACCTACGTCGCTACCAACACCGTGCGCGGCCCCTCGTCGGCACGGGTGCGCGTCTGAACCCTGTCGACACCCGAGGTTCGCCTTTGACCCGCGTCAGCTTGGGAAGCCCGCGACAGCAAAATTGACGTCCAGGTCAAGTAGGTGTTTTTCGAGGTGAAGCTCCAAATCGGAAAAATCGATTATGGGTGATTACGCGCTGTTACGCTCCATTTCTCGTGGCGTGTTGCACGACATTTTGGAATTTAGCCAGTTGCAGTCTCTTGCACGGGTGTGATTCAGGGTATTGGAGTCTTCGCCCTCGACGCCGGTAACCCGGGCGTCTTCGCAGCGTCGTTTGGCCTGCGAGGCTGAGGGCGAGACCTTCGTTCGGAGTGATGTGACTCAAGCGAGTCCTGCGATCCCCACGCTACGCGCTGAGTTCTCAGGACTTGTCCCTGCGTTGTCGCACGGAGTCATCACTTGCCCGCATTCGGGAGAAGTTGACCGTAATTCCTTCTAATCCGTAGCGGACGCTGGGCCAATTGTCGGGTTATGACAACTGTAGCCAACCGATGGCGATTATGCACTCCTAGCTGGAATAATGACACCGAATCGACGGCCTGCGCACGACAGGAGATGACGGCCGATTCCATGTTTTGATGCCCGTTTGGTTCTCACGGCGGTTCTCACAAACGCCTCTTCAACCTTCTGATCCCGACTCAAACCGATGGCGGGTCTGACGCTTCACTCGATAACTCTGTCTCTAACTTCGACCCTTTAG
>JBKQIP010000022.1:0-6464 GCA_052148295.1 Acidimicrobiales bacterium | reverse complement strand
GGGCCGCGGGCCGGGGGGGGGCCGCTGTCGGCGGGCGGGGCGCTGGCCGGGGGCGGGGCGCTGTCGGGGGGCGGGGCGATGTCCGGGGTCGGGGCGCTGTCGGGGGGCGGGGCGGTTGCCGGGTGGTCGGCGTCGAGAAGCTGCTGGGCCCGGCTGAGAATGGTCCGGCGATTGCGGTGCGACGCCTCGTAACGCTGGACGGCGCGGAGGAGGTCGGCGTCCAGACTGTCCAGGCGGCGCACCACCTGCGAGGCCGAGAGGGTGTCGTAGCCGGCGAAGGTGCGCTCGACCATGGCCCGGTCGGCCGGATCGGGGGCGGGCGTGGACACCGTGGCCGGGGGTCGCGACGCCTCTCCCGGCTCCTCGGTGGGCGGCTCGGTCCCCGGTGCGCCCGGGGAGTGCATCAGCTCGGTCAGGCGCCGCGTCACCTGCCGGTGCCCCTTGGTGACCACCCACTGGCCCATGACCCGTGCATTGCCGATCTCGATCTCGACCCGGCGCCGCCCTTTGTCGATGAGCCCGGGCAGATCCTCGACGACCGTCAGCGCCAGGCCGACCGGGGCGAAGACGAACACGTCGAGCGGACTGCGCTCGGGGCCGGCCTCCTCGGGCTGCTCGGCCTCCTCGGCCTCGGCCGGCTCCACGGGGACGTCGGTGTCGTCAGACACAGTCCCGGCAGAGCATTTTCTTCTTGTCGGCCAGCTGGCTCGGGTGCTTGACGAGGAAGCAGGACCGGCACACGAACTCGTCGGGCTGCTTGGGGAGGACGCGCTCGTTCCCCTCGGTCTTGTCCTCCTGGTCGGTGGCCTCCTCGTCTTCGGGTTCGTCCTCGACGACGAGGCGTTCCTTCAAGATCACGTCGAGGCTGGCTTCGACATCCTCGTCCTCGGGCTCCTCCTCCTCCTCGTCGTCTTCGGCCTCGCCGGAACGCTCGACCACGGCGGCCGGTGACGGCGTGAGAATTTCGGTCACCCCGGCGACGATCTCATCGTCCTCCTCGTCGTCGACCACCACGTCCGCGTCGTCCGCGTCGGGGTCGAGCGGGTCGTCGTCCTCGAGGTCGTCGAGGGCGTCCTCGTCGAGGTCGACGTCCAGTTCATCGTCGTCGAGGGCGTCGACGCCCGGTGCGTCCGCATCGATATCTTCGGGCATGTCGTTGTTCTTGGTCGGCATTTGCCGCCGGAGCATAGACGGTCAAGGCATCGGGTCAATCACAGTTCGGGCCGCTGGGCCGGACGCCACGGCAACCCCCGACGTGGGCCCCGTAGGCGGCTGGGCCCTGGGGTCTTTGGCACCATTTCGCTCGCCCGATCACCCGGCGGGCGAAACGTTCTCTACTCGACTCCCAGGGCCCCCCTCCGCCTCTCACAGCATCCCCCCCTCAGTTGCACCGAGCGGCTTCGCTTCGGGTCCTGTCGGGGCGTGCGGGACTGCGCCGTACATTAGGCAACATTGGGGCGGTCGCGTCAAGGGCGACTTACCCCCTCTCAACTGGGACGATGATAATTGTTCCTGGTCAGTGTGTTGCAGATTTCTCGGAGCGTCGCCGCTCGGCTCGCCGCTCCGATTCGAGCCGCTCCAGGTCGCCGGCTCCGTGGTCGACGAAGGACATGGCCTCGGCCAGGGCGCGATGGCCCGCCTGCTCGGCCAGCGCCCGATGCATCTGCTGGGCCACGCGCCGATAGGCCGGGTGTCCCTGGGTGCCCGAGCGCAGTTCGATCAGGTGCATGGCCTCCCGTGCGTTGCACTGCATGACGTAACGGATGCGGTGCGCCAGCGTGACGGCGTAGGGCGCTTGCTCGGGGAAGTCGGGCCGCAGTTTGCGGTGGAGCTCCTCGGACCGCTCCATGCTGGCGCGGTACCCGCCGTCCACGCCGGCCTCGGCGACGAGCTCGGGCATGTCGTAGCCGAGGGAGACCCCGAGACGCTGCCACTCGATGGTGAGCATGCGATGGCGCTGCAGATCGCGGAAGGCCCCGTAGTCGGTGACCAGCTCGAAGCGGTAGTCGGTGCGCTCGAAGGCCCGGCCGGGGCGGTGGCGCCGGTTGCGACGATCCCCCACGTAGGCCCGCAGGAGGGCCACCCGCTCGTCGCCACCGAGCAGGCGCACCCGCCGCAGGGCCTCGGCCTCGGAGCAGCCGAGGTGGCTGAAGCAGATGGCGGCCAGGACCTTGTCCTCTCCCTCGGGATCGAAGTCGAGCAGGGTCACCTCGGCACGGTCGTCGCCGGTGTCCCCGTCGCCCGGCCCGTCGGGCCACAGGCGCTCCACCACGCCGGCCGTGTCCCTCCGGGTGGCGGCCAGGTAGGCCGACCATTCCCCTCCGCGTTCGGCCACGTCGACCCGCTGGAGGAAGGAGGGGATGACCTTGCGCAGCTCGGTCAGCATGAGGTCGGCGTAGGTCCGCGCCTCGGGGAGCGGGTGGGCCCGCATGCGCAGCAGCAGCTGCTCGTAGGACTGGCCCGTCCCGTACAGTCCGATGTTGGAGAGGGCGGCCGCCGGGAGCAGGCCCCGCAGGGCGTCGAGGGACTTGGCCTTGACGGCCTGGCGGTAGACGAAGTCGCTGTCCCCCGCCTGGCGGGGGAAGCGCGCCGCCACCGCCGCCGTGACCACCGGGAGCAGCTCGCCGTAGGTGTCGAAGACGCGGTCCATGGTGCCGACGTAGGCCGCACCGTGGGGCGAGTCGAGGATCTCGGGGGGGCGGTAGTAGCGGTAGTGGCCGCTGGCCAGGCGGTTGTCGTAGGCGATGTAGCGGGTGGACTGCTCGAGGTAGGCCATGAGCCGCCCCCACTCGAGGACCTTGGAGAGCACGTTGGACGACTGCTCGCAGGCCAGGTGGACCCCACCGAGCTGGGCCACCGAGTCGTCGCCGTACTCGACGAACACCTTCTCGTAGAGCTGCTCGGCCCGGGCCAGGCCCACGGTGGCGTCGAGGGTGATGTCGCCGGAGATGTCGAGGTCCCCGACGAACTCGTCCAGGAAGAGGCGGCGCAGCGTCTTGGGTGAGCGCGAGTAGCGGGCGAAGAGCGCTCCCTTGACCACTTCGGGCAGGTTGACCAGGGCGAACACCGGCAGGTGGAGGTTGGTCACGTAGCGGCGGAGGATGGCCTCCTCGTCGGCGGTGAACTGCTCTTCAACGTAGGGGAACATGGCCGCCCCACCATAGATTTGAGGACCCGGTCGATGGCGGATGGGCCGGGTGCGTCAGGGGGCGGGCAGGCCGACGGCGACCACCCCCCGCAGGAGGAGTCCGACCGCCTCGCGGGCGCTCCGGGCCGTGGCGGGGTCGGTGGCCACCTGGGCCACCTGCTGGACCAGATCGGCCACCGATTTCATGGTGCGCACGAAGTCCCCCGGCGCCACGTCGCCGACGTCGCGGGCCGCCACCTCCAGCGCCGTCCCGAACGAGGCGCCGCGGGCCCAGGAGGTCACCGCGGTGGCCAGCCCCGAGGAGGGCTGGCGGGTGCGGGGCACCAGGTGGGCCTCCTCGGCGGCCCGGATGCGCTCGGCCAGCAGGGCCAGGGCGTCGCAACGCCACTGCAGATCGGCCAGCCGTTTCTCACCCAGGCGGTCGGCGGTGGCCCGCGGGCGACGTTCCCGGCGAACCGATGGGCGCCCTCCGCGGTGGCCGGCCAGGCGCCGGGCGCGCCGCGGTTCGAACACCACCGAGGAGACCACGCCGGCCAAGATGGCCGGCTCCGTGCCGTCGAGGAGCTGCCCGGCCAACGCCTCGGCCACCAGGAGGTCGCACTCGTGGTAGATGCGGGCCAGCCGGTGTCCCGCCGCGGTGAGCGACCAGTCGGCGAGGTAGTCCAGCTGCTCGAGCACGGCCACCCGATGCTCGAGCTGGAGGGCCAGGAGATCGGGTTGCCGCGCCTGCCACTGGGCGAAGGAGCGGTGGAGCACCTCGTTGGCCCGCCGCTGGTCGAAGCGGGAGACCAGGTTCACGGCCAGGTTGTAGGTGGGGCGGAAGCTCGAACGGAGATCGGGGGGCGCGGCCATGGCCACCCGGGCCGCCTCGCCGAAGGTCGTCTCGGCGGACCAGACCACCACGGCATGCCCCTCCTCGTCGAGGCCGCGGCGGCCGGCCCGCCCCGTCAGCTGGAGGTACTCGCCCGAGGTCAGGCTGGCCCGGCCGGCGCCGCCGTACTTGGTGAAGCGCTCGATCACCACCGACCGGGCCGGCATGTTGATGCCGAGGGAGAGGGTCTCGGTGGCGAAGACGACCCGGAGCAGCCCGGCGGCGAAGCACTCCTCCACCGTCTCGCGGAAGGCGGGCACCAGCCCGGCGTGGTGCGCCGCCACCCCGGCCTCGAGCCCCTCGAGCCATTCGTCGTAGCCCAGGACGCCGAGGTCCTCGTCGCTGAGCGTCTCCACCCGGGCCTCGGCGATCTGGCGGATGACGGCGCGCTCGCCGCGATCGGTCAGGCGCACCCCGTCGCGCACGACCTGGCGCACCGCGTCGTCACAGGCGGCGCGGCTGAAGATGAAGACGATGGCGGGCAGCAGCTCCTGGGCGTCGAGGGTGGCGATGAGCTCGGTGCGCAGGGGCGACCGGTAGGGCAGGCGCGGCCCCCGCCCCCGGGGTTGCCAGCTGACCGGCCGGTTGCGCAGGGCCCGGCGCACGGCCTGATCGATGCGCTGACCCTCCCCACCGGGCTTGCCGTCGGTCAGGAGGGCCAGGAGCAGCGTCTCGCCGTCCTCGCGCCGGTGGGCCGCGAAGTGGTGGCGCAGGACGATCGGCCGCTCCCGTTCGACGATCACCTCGGTGTCGCCCCGGATGGACCGCAGCCACCGGCCCAGCTCCGTGGCGTTGTTGACCGTGGCCGAGAGGCAGACGAACCGGATCTCGGGCGGGGAGAGCACCAGCACCTCCTCCCAGACGCCGCCCCGGTAGGGGTCCTGCAGGAAATGGACCTCGTCGAGGACCACGGTGGCCAGCCCGCCCAGCAGGTCGGAACCGGCGAGCAGCATGTTGCGCAGCACCTCGGTGGTCATGACCACCACCGGCGCCTCCGGCCGCACGGCGGTGTCCCCGGTCAGGAGCCCCACGTGCTCCTTGCCGTAGGTGGCCACCAGCTCGCCGTACTTCTGGTTGGACAGCGCCTTGAGGGGCGTGGTGTAGAACGCCTTGCCGCCGGACTGCAAGGCCCGGTGCACGGCGAAGGCGGCCACCAGGGTCTTGCCCGACCCGGTCGGGGCCGAGACCAGCACCGAGTGCCCGGCCTCGAGGGCCCGGAAGGCGCGCACCTGGAAGTCGTCCGGCGGGAACGGGAGGTTCGCTTCGAAGTCCCATCCCTCGCCGGCCGTCTGGACGGGCCATGGGAACACGGTCAACGGCCGAGCAGCTTCCCGATGCCGATGGCCATGAAGTAGAAGACGACCAGGGGTACGGCCAGGGCCAGCATGGAGAAGGGATCAGAGCTGGGCGTGAAGACGGCGGCCGCCACGGTGATGATGATGACGGCCCAGCGCCAGCTGTGCAGGAGCTTGGCCGGGGTGACCACATGCGCCAGCTCCAGCGAGACCAGCACCACCGGGAACTCGAAGGTGAGCCCGAAGAGCCCCATCATGAGCAGGATCAGGCCGAGATACGGAATGGGGTCGTAAATGGCCTGGAGGTTGGGACCGCCCACCGACTTCAACCAGCCCAGCGCGTGGGGCAGGGTGAAGTAGGCCGTCGCCGCGCCCAGGAGGAAGAGGGTGAAGGAGGCGGCGACGAAGGGGACGGCCCACTTGCGCTCCTTGTCCTGCAGGCCGGGGGTGATGAACCTCCAGAGCTGGAAGAGGATGACCGGCGAGGCCAGGACCAGCCCGCCGAACACCGCGATCTTGACCCGCAGGCTGAGGCCGTCGAGGGGTGAGGTCACGTAGAGCTCGCAGGTGCCGTTGGTGCCGTAGAGCAGGGTGCCGTTGCTCCCCTTGGAGTGATGCTCCGTGGTGGCGTAGACCGAGCACAGCGGGCGCAGGAGGAAGTGCAGGATGGGCTCGTAGGCGAACACGCAGACCAGGCAGGCGATGGTGACGGCGATGGTGCACACGACCAGGCGGTGGCGCAGCTCCCCCAGGTGCTCGCCCAGGGTCATGCTGTCGGGCGAGGGCTTGGGCTTGCGCGTGCCGAGGAGGGGTACAGGCATGGCGTCGGGTGCGTTCGGTCAGTTCAGCGTGGGGTCGCCCGTGACGATCACGTCGGGCGGGGGCGGTGTGGAGGCCCGGGGCAGGGGTCGGGTCGGGCGGGCGGGTGCTGCGACGTTGGGTGCCGCCCCCGGGGCCGGTGTCCCGTTCGCTGGTGTCCCGTTCGCTGGTGTCCCGTTCGCTGGTCTCCTGTCCGACTCGGCCCGGTTCGAGGCGGCCCGGTTCGAGGCGGCCCGGTCCGAGGCGGCCCGGTTCGAGGCGGCCCGGTCCGAGGCGGCCCGGTCCGAGGCGGCCCCGTTGGATGCGCTCCCGTTCGACGCACTCCCGTTGG
>JBKQIP010000021.1:0-2707 GCA_052148295.1 Acidimicrobiales bacterium | reverse complement strand
AGGGTGTGCTCGACCAGGCCCTCGAGGTCATCCGCTCCACGGGGGGCAACCCGGGCGCCATCGATCGATGGGGGAAGCGCACTTTCGCCTACGAGGTGAACCACAAGCGCGAGGGCTACTACGTGGTGGTCGAGTTCACCTCGGGGACCGAGACCGTGGCCGCGCTCGACCGCATGCTCGGACTGGCCGACGAGGTCGTCCGTCACAAGATCGTCCGGCTCCCCGAGGCCGCCGCCGGCCGCGTGGCCGCGGCCGCCAAGTAGCGACGAAGCGAAAGAGGAGCACACATGCCGACGGACAACAGCGTCATCCTGGTGGGGAACATCACCCGGGACCCCGAGCTGCGCTTCACCAACACCGGTCAACCCACGGCCTCCTTCGGCCTGGCCGTCAACCGGCGCTGGCAGAACCGCCAGACCCAGGAGTGGGAGGAGGCCACCTCCTTCTTCGACGTGGTGTGCTGGCGCGAGATGGCCGAGAACGTGAGCGAGAGCCTCACCCGCGGCGCGCGGGTCATGGTGGCCGGCCGCCTCGAGCAGCGCAGCTGGGAGACCGCGGACGGCGACCGGCGTTCCAAGGTGGAAGTGGTGGCCGACGAGGTGGGGCCGTCGCTGCGGTGGGCCTCGGCCCAGGTCACCAAGAACGAGCGGCGGGCTCCCGGTGAGGGCGCCCCCCGCGGGGGCACCCGGCCCGCCCCCAATGCACCCCCGCCCACACCGGCCGCCGACAACGGCGGTGGGTACGGATTCGACGAGGAGCCCTTCTGATGGCACGGAACAACCAACGCGGCGGGAGCACCACCCGCCGTGCCCCCAAGGACCTGGGACGCCGGGTCAAGAAGAAGCCGTGCGCCCTGTGCCGGGACCGCACCGAGTGGGTCGACTACAAGGACGTCCCCATGCTGCGCAAGTACATGAGCGACCGGGGCAAGATCCGCTCGCGCCGGGTGACGGGCAACTGCGCCCAGCACCAGCGCGCCCTGGCCATGGCCATCAAGACGGCCCGCGAGCTCGTCCTGTTGCCCTACACCCAGCGCACGGTGACCGAGCGTCCCGGCGGCCGGGGCGGCCGCGACCGCGGCGAGCGGGGGGAACGCGGCGAGCGGGCCGAGCGGACCCTGAGCGACACCACCGCGGCCGAGGCGCCCCGCGACCGTGACGCCGTGGAGCTGATCGAGGACCTCGAGGTCCTGACCGAGATCGCCGACGCGGCGATCGAGGCAACCGAGGAGGTCGCGGCCGACCTCGACCTCGCCCCGGCCGACGTTTCCGGGGACGGCGACCAGTGAAGGTGCTCCTGCGCGACGACGTGGACGGCGTGGGCCGCCGCGGCGACATCGTCAAGGTGGCCGGCGGCTTCGCCCGCAACTTCCTCCTCCCCGAGGGGCGCGCCATCGTGGCCACCGCCGGGGTGGAGGGCCAAGCCGAGCAGATGCGGCGCGGCCGCGACCTGCGCGAGGCCAAGGACCGCGGCGCGGCCGAGGCCCAGGCCACCATCCTGGCCGGCGCCGTCATCCCCATCGCCGCCCGGGCCGGTGGCGGCGGACGGCTCTTCGGGTCCATCGGCGCGTCCGACGTGGTGGAGGCCATCAAGGCCGACAAGGGGGTCGAGATCGACCGGCGCCACGTCGTCCTCCCCGAGCCCATCAAGGAATTGGGCACCTTCGACGTCACCGTCGAGCTCTTCGCCGGCGTGGCCACCGTGGTCACCGTGGAGGTCACGGCCGCTTCTTGAGCACCGGTTGACCAGCCGGTCCACCGGTCTGTGACACCGATGTGCACATCATGGCGGGGTGAAGGTGAGCCGCGCCGACGGTGCGCAATTCCCGGTGGGACCTCGTCCCGAAGTTATCCACACGGGATGGGGACTTACACACACCATTTGGGGCCTTACGGTCCCCAAGCCCCGGCGGGCAGAGTGGGGGCACCGTGGTTCAAGCCTTTGACGACACTCGCCCCCGCGCGCTCCGAACGGCTCCGGGCGGTGCATCGACCGGGGCGCGGATCCCGCCACACGACCTCGAGGCCGAGGAGTCCCTGCTCGGAGCCATGTTGCTCTCGAGCGACGCCGCCTCGGCCGCCATCGAGAAATGCTCGGCCGGCGACTTCTACAAGCCGGCCCACGGGCACATCTTCGGGGCCATCCGGGCTCTCATGGAGCGGGGCGAGCCTATCGACGCCGTGACCGTCACCGACGAGCTGCGCCGCTCGGGCCTGCTCGAGGCGGTGGGCGACCCGTCGGTCTTCATCTCGCTCCAGGCCAACACCCCCTCCATCGCCAACGCGCGGCACTACGCCGCCATCGTCGAGGAGCACGCGCTGCTGCGCAGCCTCATCGGGGTGGCCGGGGAGATCGCGGACCTCGGCTACTCGGTTCCCGAGAACGTCGAGGGCGCCATCGACGAGGCCGAGCAGATGATGTTCAACGTGGCCGAGAAGCGGACGGCCGACACCATCGCTCCCCTGCACGACCTGCTGGTCAAGGGACTCGACCGGATAGAGGAGCTGGGGCAGCGGGGCTCGGCCATCACCGGCGTGGCCACCGGGTACCGCGAGCTCGACATCATCCTCGCCGGCCTGCAGCCGTCCTCGCTGACCATCGTCGGTGCCCGCCCGGCCATGGGCAAGACCAGCTTCGCCCTGGGCATCTTGAACCACGTCGGGACCGTGCTGCGGCGCCCGGCCCTCCTCTTCTCCCTGGAGATGGG
>JBKQIP010000020.1:0-14758 GCA_052148295.1 Acidimicrobiales bacterium | reverse complement strand
CCGGAGCGCCAGCTCGACTCGCGCGTTCCGTCGAACCTCGAGCTGATCTCCCAGGCGGCTGGGGCCGCTCTGATCGCGCCGTTCGAGATGGCACACATCGCATGGCGCACGGCATGGAACGTTCTCGGGGTGCGGCGGGTGCGCCAGGGCCTCTCGGCCAAGGCGGCGCTCCCGCTCACGGCACCGCGCACGTCCATCAATGTCGCCGTCCACTCCCGGCGGCGCGTCGCCTTCGCCGCCGCCAGCCTGGAGGACGTGAAGAAGCTCAAGAACGCCATGGGGACGACGGTCAACGACGTCGTGTTGGCCATGTGCGCCGGGGCGCTGCGGACCTATCTCGAGGCCGGCGACGAGCTGCCCGAGATCCCCCTCGTCTCGGTGGTGCCGGTGTCGGTCACGCCGGACGTGGCCGAACTCCGGGGCTCCAACAAGGTGTCGGCGATGTTCGTGCAGCTGCCGTGCCAGCTCGACGACCCGCTGGAGCGGCTGCGGGCCATCCACCTGGGGACCAGAGGCGCCAAGGAGGAGCACAAGGCGCTGGGTGCGTCGACCCTGCAGAACTGGGCCGAACACGCCACGCCGAACGTGTTCGCCGTGGCCGCCCGCCTGTACACCGGGATGAAACTGGCCGACCGTCACCGTCCGGTGGCCAATTTGGTCGTCTCCAACGTGCCGGGTCCGGACTTCCCCCTCTACCTGGGTGGGGCCGAATTGCTCGGCATGTTCCCCCTCGGACCGGTCATGGACGGCATGGGGCTTAACATCACCATCATGAGCTACCGGGGCGTTCTGTACTGGGGGATGGCCTCCGACGCCCGGGCCGTGCCGCGCCTGTGGGACATCGCGGCCGCCATTCCCTTTGCCCTGGCCGAGCTCATGGAGGCCGCCGGGCTCGAGTCCGAGCCCTTCGACGTCCCGATCCATCTGGGGCCGGGCATGCCGCCCCAGGCCCACTGGGTCAGAGCGACCGGCGCCGGGCCGGGCGAGGCCGCCGAGTCCCACGAGCCCACCGGGTCCACCGAGCAGAAGGCGACGGCATGACGGTACGCGAGCTCGGCCACCTGGTGCTCTACGTCCACGACGTCGGCCGCTCCGCCGCCTTCTACCGGGACGTGCTCGGGTGGCGCCAGATCATGCCCGAACCGGGGACTCCGCCGATGGGCGTGGCGGGGTTCTCGTCCGGTCGCACGCACCATGAGCTCCTGCTCATCGAGGTCGGGGCTGACGCCCAGGACATCCCCCGCGGTCGGCGCGTCGGGATGTACCACTTCGGCCTCGACGTGGGCGACTCCGATGACGACCTCCGATCCATGAAGCGTGCCCTGGAGGCGGCCGGAGCCACCATCGTCGGTGCGTCGGACCACACCGTGACTCACAGCCTCTACATCGAGGACCCCGACGGCAACGAGATCGAGCTGTACGTCGACGTGCCCGGCGTGGACTGGAAGTCGGACCCGGCCCTCATCGCGTCGCCCATCCGCCCGCTCAAGCTCTGAGCCGTCGGGCCGCTCGACGGCGGCCGGCCCACCGGAGCGGTCCGGATCATCGGCAATACTGCACCGGACCGGGAGGGCGCATGCTGCACGTGGACGACGACGACGCCCTGGACACCACCGCGGCCGCCCTGAGGGCGGGCCAGGTGGTGGTCATTCCGACCGACACCGTCTACGGCTTGGCGGCGTTGCCCGGCGACGCCGATGCCGTCCGGCGGATCTATGCCGCCAAGGACCGGCCCGAGGGCCTCCCGCTCCCCGTGCTGGGCGCCTCGCTGCCCCACCTGCTCGGACTGGGGATCGAGATGACCGACGAGGCGCGGGCCCTGGCCGACCGGTGGTGGCCCGGACCGTTGACCATGGTGTTCGGCTTCGCGGCGGACGCCGGGCCTCCGCCGTGGCTCGATGGTCGGGACGAGGTCGCCGTCCGCATTCCCCGTCACCCCTTCACGCTGGCCCTGCTCGAGAGAGTGGGCGTCCTGGCCGTCACCAGCGCCAATCGGCACGGCGCACCGACGCCGACCTCGGCCGACGGTGTCAGGGCCGCGCTCGGAGCCCACGTCGATCTGGTGGTGGACGGCGGCCCCCTCCGCGGGGAGGCCTCGACGCTGGTCAACGTGCGGGCGCGCCGTGCCGTGGTCGAACGCGAGGGGGCGCTCTCGGCCCGGGCCATTGCGGACACCCTCGTCGCGGCGGGCGGAGCACCGTGAGCGGACCGATGCTGGCCATCGAGACGTCGTGCGACGAGACGGCGGCGGCCGTGGTCGATGCCACCCTGGTGGTGCGCTCATCGGTGGTGGCCAGCCAGGTCGATCTCCATGCCCAATTCGGGGGCGTGGTACCCGAGCTGGCCAGCCGAGCCCACGTCGAGTTGATCACGTCCATCGTCCAGCAGGCGCTGGCGGACGCCGAGGTCTCCGGGCCCGAGCTCAGCGCCATCGCGGTCACGTCGGGCCCGGGCCTCGTCGGTGCCCTCCTGGTCGGCATCTCGACGGCGAAGGCGCTGGCCTTGGGTTGGGGGATCCCGGTGGTCGGCGTGAACCACCTCGAGGGGCACTTGGCCAGCGTCTACCTGACCAGCCGTGACGTCCCCTACCCCCACACCGCCCTGCTGGTCTCCGGCGGGCATTGCCTGCTGACGCGCACCGTGGATGTGGGCGTCCACACGCTGCTCGGCCAGACCGTGGACGACTCCGTCGGCGAGGCCTACGACAAGGTCGCCCGGTACCTGGGCCTGGGCTACCCCGGGGGGCCCGCCCTCGACCGGTTGGCCGCCGGCGGCGAGGACTCGCTCGGCTTCCCGCGGCCCATGGTCCGGGAGGGCTACGACTTCTCCTTCTCCGGGTTGAAGACGGCGGTCGTCAATTACGTCCGTGCGTCACCCGACTTCGTCCTCGAGGACGTGGCCGCGTCGTTCGTGGCCGCCTGCATGGACGTGCTGTGCGCCAAGCTGGGCCGGGCCCTCGAGGAGTTCGGCGACGGTGCCGTCGCCGTCGTCGGGGGCGTGGCGGCCAGCCCGATCCTGCGGGCCCGGGCGCAGTCCCTGGCCGACCAGTTCGGGAGCACCCTGCTCATCCCGCCCCAGTCGTCGGCGACCGACAACGCCGCCATGATCGGCGTCGCCGGCTGGCAGAGATTCGCCTCCGATGGCGGGAGCGATCCCCACTTCGGACCCGAACCGGACCTGCGCCTCCGGTGCTCGTGAGGCGCGGCCCGCCTCAGCGATCGACGGGGACCCGCCTGCCGCGGGCCCGCCGGCCGAACAGCAGGGACGAGAGATCGATGACGAGCCCCGACGCCACCACGATCCAGCCGAACCCCGTCACCCCCTTCACCGGCTCGTACACGAGCGCATAGAAGAGCGTCGTATAGGGCACGAGCACGAATCCGATGATGCCCTCCCAACCCGAGGTGAAGGCGATGGTCAGCCGGTTGGTGAAGAGGTACAGGAGCGCCAGCACGAATCGCGGGGATATGAAGGCGAACAGTGCCAGCAGGCAACCCATGGGCCGCTCCTCTCGACGATGTCGCCAATGTAGTTCCCGTGGTCTGTCTCGCTCCCGTGGTCCGCCGGGTGATCAGTAGAGACCGACCACGTTCCCCTCGTCGTCGATGTCGATGCTCTCGGCCGCGGGATGCGACGACAGGCCCGGCATCGTCCGCATGTCGCCGCTGACCAGATAGACGAACCCCGCACCGGCGTTGGCCCGGGCCTCGCGCACCGGCAGGCGCCAGCCCGTGGGCGCCCCCTTGAGGGAGGGATCGGAGGAGATCGACAGGTGCGTCTTGGCGATGCAGACCGGCAGCGAGCCGAACCCGGCCCGCTCGTAGGTGGCCAGCTGGCGGTCCGCCGCGGGCAGGATGTCCACGCCGTCGGCCCCGTACACCTCCGTGGCGATCGTCTCGATCTTCTGGCGGAGCGTCGACTCCGACGGGTAGAGCATGCGGAAGTCGCCCGGATCCTCGGTCGCCTCGACCACGGCCTCGGCCAGCTCGGCCGCGCCCCGCCCGCCGTCGGTGAAGTGCGTGCAGACGGCGGACGCCACGCCGACCGATGCCGCGATCTGCCGAATGGCCCGGTGCTCGGAAGGGTAGTCCCCGGGGAACGCGTTGATGGCCACCACCGGGGTGACGCCATGGCGCCGGACGATGGCGAGGTGCTTGAGGAGGTTCGCCGCCCCGAGCTCCACTTCCTCGGGGTTCTCCGCCAGCATGGCGGGGGGCAGCGGTTTCCCGGCCGTCACGGCGTGCCGTCCCGAGTGGAGCTTGAGGGCCCGCACGGTGGCCACCACCACGGCGGCGTCGGGGACCAGTCCCGAGGCCCGGCACTTGATGTTGAAGAACCGCTCCGCTCCCATGTCGGAGCCGAACCCGGCCTCGGTGATCAGGTACTCGCCGGCATGGATCCCGATGAGGTCGGCCACGATGGAGGAATTGCCGTGGGCGATGTTCCCGAACGGGCCGGCGTGCACCAGGACGGGCGTGTTCTCAATGGTCTGCAACAGGTTGGGCTTGATCGCATCCCGCATGATGACCGTCATCGCCCCGGCCGCCTTGACCTGCTCGGCCGTCACCGGCTCACCGGTGGCGGTGTAGCCGACGACGATGCGGCCGAACCGGTCCCGCAGGTCCTGCAACGACGTGGCCAGCGCCAGCACGGCCATGACCTCCGATGCTGCGGTGATGTCGAATCCGGTCTCCCGCGGCGTGCCGTCCTCGCGGGCGCCGAGGCCGGTCACGATGTTGCGAAGAGCGCGGTCATTGACGTCGAGCACGCGCCGCCAGGTGATGCGCTGCGGATCGAGGCCCAGCGCGTTGCCCTGGTGCATGTGGTTGTCGACCATGGCCGCCAGCAGATTGTTGGCCGCCGACACCGCGTGGAGGTCGCCCGTCAGATGCAGGTTGAGCGTCTCGAAGGGCACGGCCTGGCTGTAGCCCCCTCCGGCCGCACCACCCTTGATCCCGAAGGTGGGGCCTATGGACGCCTGTCGGATGGCGACGGTGGCCTTCTTGCCGATGTGGGCCATCGCCTGTCCGAGGCCGACGGTGGTGGTGGTCTTCCCCTCGCCGAGCGGCGTCGGGGTGATCGCCGTCACCACGACGTACCGCGCCCGGGGGCGGGCGGCCAGCTCGGCCACTGCGTCCAGGTCGATCTTGGCCACGTGCGGCCCGTAGTGCTCGAGCAACCCCGGCCGCAGGCCCATGAGGGCCGCGATCTCGGTGATGGGGAGCAGGGACGCTTGGCGGGCGATCTCGATGGCGGGGGGAAGAGCCGTCGCTCCGGCGCCGGCCGACATCGTCACTGGGGGTTGCCGCATGCCGTGCATCATGCCGCGTCCCGGCGTCGGGGCGTGGTGACCGTGCGGTGCCGTCCGTGCCGTCCCGGATCGATCGGGATCCCCGCCGTGCGTGCGCCGCGCGCAGATGCGACGATGGAGGGGCGCGGGCGGGGTGATGCTGCCCCCGGGAAAGGGTAGGGATCGCCATGGCCTCCAGCGTGCTGGCAGCTGAGAGCGACCTCGAGGCGGCCGCCCCGACGGGGCGACCCCGGAGACGGTGGCGGACCTGGGTGCTGGGCGTGTCGCTCTGCGCGCTGGGCGCCGCCGGCTTGGGGTACCTGGTGGGCAACGAGGCCCAGGCCAACACCCAGTTCGACCAGGCCCACGCCTCGCTGGACCGGACCGGCGAACACTTCACGGTGGTCCTGGCCGACCTCGACGCGGTGCGCCAGAGTCTCCGCGTCGCCGACGGGCACGTCGGTGCCGACACCGCCACGTTCACCGAGGACACCACCGAGCTGAAGGGCATCGAGGCCACGCTGGCCCTGGCCCGGGCGAACGTGGCGCACCAGGGTTCGACCATCGCTGACCTGCAAACCTGTCTGGGCGGCGTCGAGCAGGCGCTCAACGCCCTGTCGGTCGGCGATCTCAACGACGCCATCGGACAACTGACCACCGTGACCCCGGCCTGCCAGGAGGTGCTGGGTTCGGATGGGTAGGCCGCGGTGGAAGCGGGGATTGACCGTCCTCCTGGCGGCGGCTGCCGTCGGCGTCCTCATCGTTGCCGCGGCAACCGACCTCCAGGCGCACGCGCGGACCCGTCACGAGCGCCAGATCCTCACCGCCGCCGATGCGAACCTGGCGCACGCACGCGGCACCCTGGCCGCGGCGAGCGGGAGCCTGCGGAGCGCCAATGCACAGGCGGTCCGGTTGCAGGCCGAGACGGCGATCACGCTGGGTGCCGCGTCCGCCGACGAACAGTCACTGACGAGCACCAGCCAGGCGGCGTACCTGCAGGGCCTCGACATCGGTACCCTCCAGGCCTGTCTGGGAGGGGTGAGGAGCGCGCTCCTCAGCATCGCGAACCACAGCAACGCGCAGGCCGGAACCGACCTGAGCGCCGTGTCCGGACCCTGCCTGACCCTGGCCGGTGGGAACCAGAGCGGCCTCGTCTACCCCTTCGACTTCCCCGATCCCTTCGTGCTGGCGGTCGACGGCGTCTATTACGCCTACGCCACGAATTCCGCCGAGGGCAACATCCAGATCATCGAATCCAGCGACCTGGTGCACTGGACTGCCGTGGGCAACGCGTTGCCGAAGTTGCCCAGCTGGGCCAGCCCGAACGCCAACGACACGTGGGCGCCGGCCGTGCTGCCGATCGGCGGGCAATTCGTCCTCTACTACTCGGCGGTACAGACCGGCGACGGAGCGGAATGCATCTCGTCGGCGACCGCGGCCCAGCCGCAGGGCCCCTTCGTCGACTCGTCGTCGGCCCCGATGGTCTGTCAACCCAGCCTCGGCGGCAGCATCGACCCGTCCCCCTTCGTCGACACCGACGGCACGCCGTACCTGGTGTGGAAGTCCAATGGCCTGAACGGCCAACCGCCGATGATCTGGTCCCAGCAGCTCAACCCGACCGGCACCGCGCTGACGGGAAGCGGAGCGACGGCGCTGCTCGAACCCACCGAGGCCTGGGAGAACGGGGTGGTCGAGGCACCCGACCTGTTCTGGGACGCCGGGCACTACGACCTCTTCTATTCGGGGAACAATTGGAACAGCGCCAACTATGCCGTCGGCGTGGCCACCTGTAGCGGTCCGCTGGGCCCCTGCACGAATCTGTCGGCGCAGCCGATCCTGGCCAGCGGTCCCGACCTGTCCGGTCCGGGTGGTGAGTCGGTGTTCGTCGCCTATTCCGGTGCGGTCTGGATCGCCTTCCACGCCTGGGCGCCCGGCGCGGTGGGCTACCCCCACAGTCGCGAGCTGTACCTCCGTCCGCTCGACCTCTCCGGGCCGTTGCCGGTGGTGGAGCCGGCGGGCTGAGCGTGGGGGTCCGGTGGTGACCACGTCGGTGGCGCGGCACCAGGTCCACGAGTGCCAGAGTCGTCCGTTCCCATTAGCTTGGCGCGATCATGGATGGTCCACCCGACACGCTGATCCTGTTACACGGCTTCGCGTCCTCCTTCGACCACAACTGGCGGCAGACCGGATGGGTCGACATCCTGGCTGACTTCGGGGTGACCGTCCCCGCCATCGACCTCCCGGGTCACGGGTCGTCCGCCCCGCTGACCGATCCGGCGTGCTACGCCGACGTGGAGGAGGAGGTCCGCCGCGCCCTGCCGGCGGACGGACTGATCGCAGGGGTCGGTTTCTCGGCCGGGGCCGACGTGCTCCTGCGTCTGGCTGTCGCCGAGCCAGAGCGCTTCGACCGGATCGCCCTCCTCGGGCTGGGGGACAACGTGTTCGAGTCGGGCGACCCGGCGGCACTCGTGGCGGCGCTCGAGAGCGGCGAAGAGCCCGAGGACATACAGGCTCGAGTATTCCGCCGGCTCGCCCGGTCGGCGGGCAACGACCCGAGAGCGCTCTCGGCCTTCCTCCGCCGGCCACGCCGGCCGGTCACCGAGGAAGAGCTGTCGAGCGTGCGTTGCCCGATCCTGGTGGTGCTGGGCGACCGGGACACGGTGCGATCGGCCAACCGGCTGATCGCCGCGCTGCCGTCGGCCTCGTTGGTCACGCTCGCCGGCGTCGATCACTTCGCCACGCCGTCGGACTTCGGCGCAATTGACGCTACGGTCAGATTCCTCGGCCTCGGATGACGTCCGGCGGCGGACCCTTCAGTCCTCCCACGGCGAAGCGTGCTCGGCCAGCGACTGGCCGGTCAGCTGGTACATGGTCTCGTCATCGCACTGGCGCCACAACTCGAGCATCCCGATCGACAACGGGTCGCAGCCGTGGCGCATCGGACCCTGCTCGTCGAGGATGGCGTCGGCAATGAGGCGGGCGGCGTCTGCCGGTTCCGACACCTGTGGGTCCGCCACCTCCCTGCGCACCCGGGCGGCATACTCGGCCATCGATCGGTAGCGCTCGTAGCGCAGGGCGATCGGGTCACCGGTGCTCAGTCGGAACATGTCGGTGTCGATCGGACCGGGCAGGATCTCGACCACGCGGATGCCGAACGGGGCCACCTCGACCCGCAGCGTGTCGCCGAACGCGGAGACCGCCGCCTTGGACGCCCGGTAGGTGGCGAAGAACGGGACGCTGGCGAGGATCGACGACGAGGTCACATTGCAGACGACGGCCGGTGCGTTCGCCCGCAGGAGTGGGATGGCTGCCGTGGTGACGCCGACCACGCCCATGACGTTCGTCTCGAACACCCTGCGCCAGTCCTCGAGATCGCCGTGCTCGACCGGGAGGTAGTCGGAGTCGATGCCGGCGTTGTTCACCAGCACGCGCAGGTCACCGGGCAGGTCATAGGTGCCGGGGTCGGTGACGTCGAGGCGCCGCACGGCGAGCCGGCCGGTCGTCTCGCCGGCGAGCCCCTGGCCGAGGTCCGGATCGCGCATGGTGGCCATCGTGTCGAAGCCGCGGTCGGCCAGCTCAACGGCGACGGCCCGTCCGAGACCCCGGCTCGCCCCCGTGACGAGCGCGCTTCCACCGATCTCCATCGTCATGCGCTTCCTCCGGCCACGAGCGTCCTCCCGGGACCGCTCCCGGTGGCTCACGGCCTCACCTTGTCACATCACTGCGGTGCACCGGGTCGGGTGGGCCGGGCGGAGCGGGCCGGAACCCCGCGGTTGAGCGGACGCTGACGGGAGGGGCAGACTGGTCTGCGAAGCTAGGGCAGCCATTGAGGGGAGGCATGAGGATGCCGTCGAGCCAGCGCTCTGCCGAGAGGACCATGCTGGACCCCGAGCTGTTCCTGCCCGACCCCGACCCGCGCCAGGTGCGGACCACGGTGATCTCGGTCGACGACCACGTGGTGGAACCACCGGACACGTTCGAGGGGCGACTCCCCCGCCGGCTGGCCGATGGGGCCCCCCGGATCGTCGAGACACCCGAGGGGCACCAGGTGTGGGAATTCGAGGGAGCGCGCTACACCCAGGTCGGCATGAACGCCGTCGCCGGCCGCCGGCCCGACACCTACGGTCTGGAACCGTTCCGTTTCGACCAGATGCGCCCGGGCTGCTACGACGTCGACGCCCGCGTCCAGGACATGGACATCAACGGGGTCTGGGCCTCGGTGAACTTCCCCTCGCAGATCACCGGCTTCTGCGGAAGGGTGTTCTTCGCCGCGACCGACCAGGACCTGGGACTGGCCTGCATCCGGGCCTGGAACGACTGGCTCTTCGAGGCGTGGTACCAGGCCCACCCCGACCGGATCATCCCGCTCGGGATCACGTATCTCGCCGATCCCGCCATCGCCGCCGACGAGATCCGCCGCAATGCGGCCCGTGGCTTCACCTCGGTCACCCTCCCGGAGCGACCCCATGAGATCGGTCTCCCGTCCCTGTGGGACCGCGCCCATTGGGATCCCATCATGGAGGCCGTCGTCGAGACGGACACCGTCGTCTCGCTCCACGTCGGCAGCTCGGGCCTCACCCCGTCACCCCCGGGCGCTCCCGCCCTGCAGCTCGGTGCCACCCTCTTCGGTCAGCTGTCGCTGACCGCCTGCGCCGAGTGGCTGTGGTCCGGCTACCCGACCCGCTACCCCAGTCTCAAGATCGCCATGAGCGAGGGGGGCATCGGCTGGGTGGCCATGCTGCTGGACCGCCTGGACAACATGGTCGACCGTTCGGGCTACGGGCTGGGCTGGGAGCTGCGACCGTCCGAGGTGCTGCAGCGGAATTTCTGGTTCTGCACCATCGACGACCCCTCGACCATCGATACCCGCCACCGCATCGGGGTCGAGCACGTCATGGTCGAGGTCGACTACCCCCATGGCGACAGCACGTGGCCCGACACCCAGCGCGTGATCGCGGAATGTTGGAGCCATCTCCCGCCCGATGAGCTGCGGGCCATCTGCAGCGGGAATGCCGCCGCTCTCTACCGCCACCCCCTACCCGCATTGGTCCTACCCCTCTGAGAGGAGCCCCATGGAGTACGAACCGACCGCCGAGAAGCTCATCCCCGACCTCTCCCAGCGCGAGGAGCTGGTGGTCCTGGCCCGGGCCCTGTGGCGGGAGGGGTACAACGACCACCTCGCCGGCCACATCACGGTCAACCAGGGCGACGGCACCCTCTTGTGCAACCCGTGGCTCCTCACCTGGGCCGAGTTCAAGCCCGGCCAGGTGTTGCGGATCGACCTCGACGGGCGGGTGGTCGAAGGCGACTGGCCCGTGCCCCCGGGCATCCCGCTTCATCTCGAGCTGCACAAGCGGCATGCCGACATCGGCTGGGCCATGCACCACCATCCCCTCTACGGCACGGTGTGGTCCGACATGGGGGAGATCCCGCCGATCCTCGATCAGAGCTCGGCCTTGGGGGGCGGCCACCTCACCTTGGTGAACGAGTACACCGGACCGGTCAACGACCCCTCGAGCGCTCGCCGGGCCATCGAGGCCATGGGGACGGCGACCGCGGCGCTCCTGGCCGGCCACGGCGTGTTCGTCCTGGGCGGATCGGCCCGGGCCGTGCACCAGCGCGCCGTGGCCCTCGAACAGCGCTGCCACCGCAGCTGGCTGGCGCGGGCCGCCGGGAGCCAGGCCGACTCGCCCCTTCCGCAGGCCTTCCTCGACGCCACCGCCGCCGGCGACGGCGAGGGGTTCATCGGCTTCTGGGAGGCCGCCGTGCGGGCCGAGCTCAGGGCCGACCCCGAGCTGCTCGGCTGAGGAGCGGTCGCGGCCGGTCGTGGGGGTACCCGCCCCGGACCCGTCCCCGAATCAGAAGACGTGCAGGTTGCGGGCGGCCGCCAGTCCCCTCTCGTCACCGCTCACCTTGACGCCCACGTCGTCCCAGGTGGCACGCTGGGTCACCCAGAGCACGAGCGAATGGGCGTCGGAGGCAACCTGGCCCAGCGCGTCTCCCGACCCGATCCGGATGGTGCGTGCGCCCGGACCGTCGACGACGAGCTCCACCGAGCCGCCCAACGCATCGAGCTTCTCGGCGTTCTGCTGAGGCAGGGCGGCCTCGATCCAATCGAGCACGGGGACGAGACGGAGCTCGTCGGAGGGTGGCGGCTGTCCGGTGAGCGGCCCGCGAGGGGCGAACAGGTCGGCGCGGATGTGGACGTAATGGTCGAAGCAGAACGCCGTGGGCAGCAGCGACGCGGCATACGTCCCCAGGTCGCCCAGGGGGATCTCGAGGTCCTGCCCCGCGAACGAGGCCAGGACCTCCAACGCGCTGGCGCTCACCGATTCGTAGTCCGCCAGGACCGCTGGCGCGTCCATCGACCGCCTGGCCTCGACGAGCGCGTCCTGGGCGCGCTCGGTGGCCAGGGCCGTCACGTCGGGGAGGTTCCCGGGGTCGACCACCATCCAGAAGAGGGCTCCGACATGCGAGACCACGTCCTTGACGGACCAGCCGGCGCACCCGCTCGGCGCCTCCCAATCGTCCCGGTCGAACCCGTCGCAGATCGCCAGCAGGGCCGCCCGGTCGGATTTCAGCGCGTTGATGGCATCCGTCATATCTATACTCCTTTAGATAGTATTACTATGTAGGATACAACTACTATAACCAGGCCGAAGGGTGCGCACAAGGGTGGAGCCCACCGACTACACAAGGGTGGTGCCCACCGCCGAGGTGCCCGAACCGCCGACCGTGGACCAGCCGACCTCCCTGCGGGCCGAGCAGGTGGCGCAGACCCGGGCCGCGCTGGTAGCCGCCGCCCGCCATCTGTTCGGCCGGGACGGCTTCGCGTCCACCTCGGTCGAGGACGTCGCCCGCGAGGCGCGGGTGACCATCGGCGCGCTCTATCACCACTTCGCGACCAAGGCTGCGCTCTTCGAGACGGTGTTCGAGACCGTCCACCTCGAGCTGTTGGGCGCCTCGGCCGTCGCGGCCGAGGGCGCCGCCGACGAAGTCGAGTTCCTGAACCGGGGCTTCGAGGCGTTCCTCGACGCCGTCCTCGAGCCGGATCTCCAGCGGATCATCCTGGTGGACGCACCGGCCGTGCTCGGCCTGGCCCGCTTCACCGAGCTCGACGAGCGCTACGCTTTCGTCGCCATCGTCGAAGCCCTGCGAGCGGCCGTGCAGGAGGGGAGGCTGCGGGTCGAGGACCCCGAGACCCTGGCCCGGCTGCTGCTGGGAGCCCTGACCCGGGGGGCCATGCTGATCGCCAATTCGACGGATCCCGCGCAAACCCGCGACGCGGTGGCCCGGACCATGCGTGCCCTCTTCGCCGGCCTCTCCGATGGTGGCCGCTGAGACCCCTGTGCGAGGTCGGGGCTATCGGATCGTGGACCGTCGGAGGCGTTTCCACCGTCGCGAGACGTGGACGACCAGGTACACGACGAGCACGACCGACGAGGTCAGGTGCCACCGGTCGAACGGCTGTGGGAGGGGGAGGAGCAGGGGAGCACCCCGGCCCCAGTCGAGGATCCCTGAAACCACGACATTGATCGTGACGAAGGTCAGGATCGCATCCGACGCCAACAGACGCATCTCGCGCTCGAACCGTGGCCGGAGGCGCATGAGCGTCGCGACCATCCGGGCAATCCGGTGGCGACGCTGGGCCAGGTGGACAACGACGAGGCCGGCGAAAGCCAGCCCGACGATGGCATGGATGGCGTTCCGGACGTGGAGGAGTTGCAGGGTCCCCAGGGCCGCTGCGAGCAAGAGCAGGAGGCCGAGGTGCACGAGCCAGCGAGACCGGGTACGCCACGTCGTCTCCGATCGGGCCGGTCGTTCGGAGGCGACGCCGACGGCCCGCCCGGGCGGAGCTCCTGGGTTCTCGGCATCCATGGATGGCACCTCGCACACTCGGTGGTCGCGTCGACGGCCCCTCGGGGACAGCGGCCGGCGACCTACTCCAGCGGCCGCTGGGCGATGGCCGGCGGCTCGCGTCCGGCCAGCAGCCATCCTCCCACCGCCGCGATCAAGGGCATGGCGACCAGGATGAGGAGAAGGTTCCGGGCCGGAATGTTGCCGAGGGAGGACAGGCCGTCCAGCGAGTTGGTCCGCAGGAAGGCGATGGTGGCGACGTAGCCGGCCACCGTGCCCAGCACGGCCCCGAGCAGGCCCAGCCCGCCGGCCGTGGCGGCGGTGATGGAACGACGGGTGCCGCTGCTGGCCCCGGTCGCGGTGAGGATGCGCAGGTCTGCGGCGGTCTCACTGCGGATGAGGCCGACGCTCATGGTCAGGATGCCCAGCGCCAGGAGGATGCCGAACACGGTGGCCCAGTCGATGATCTCGGCCGACGTCGGCTGGTCGTTCTTGGTCTCGATGGTCATGCCCGCCGTGGCCGCCAGCTGCCGGGCGTTGGTGATCTGGGCCGCGGTGAGGGGGTGGGGGGTCTGGATGAGCCAGCCGGCCACGCTGGTCTGGAGGCCGAGCTCGTGAACGGCGTGCTCGGTGATCACGGTGTTGGGCGCCGACGTGCCCGCCGGCAGGGCGCCGACCGTCTGCATGGGGGGGTTGGCGATGGCGCCGCCGGGCCCGCCACCGGGCCCACCGGGTCCGACCTGGCCACCGCCAGAGTTGCCGTACACCAACTGCATGCCGGAGAGGGAAGCCAGACCCGGCCGCATGGTGAGGATGTCGGCGGCGGGGGCGACACTGGAGGCGCTGATGCCGAAGGCACGGAGGAGCTGCGGGGTGGCGACATAGACGGTCCCGCTGAACTGGCGCCCGGGGCCGGCGTGCTGGAGGGTGGCACCGGCGTCCTCGAGCTCGATCATGCCGTGCGCCCCCAGGCCGCTGGCGATGGCGTCCGCCTCGGCCTGGGGGGACGCGGTCGTGCCCGACCTCGACGCGGCGCCGCCGGCCAGCGAACCGTTCGGGCCGCCGTTGTTCGGGCCGCCGCTGTTCGGGTTGCCGTTGGGCGTGTAGACGATCAGCTGGTTCGACGCCAGGTTGGGTCCGGCGTAGTCGAGAGCGTTGCCGTACCGTGCCGCCGCCACCACGCAGATGATGACGGCGATCAGCACCCCGAGGCTGATGGCCGCCAGGGCCGACCCTGATCGGGACCGGTAGCGGGCGAGGTCCCGCACGGCCAGGCGCACCGCGACCGGGGCGCGCCGCGCCGATCGCGCCAGCACGGCCAGACACAGGGGGGAGAGCAGGATGACGGCCACGATGAGGGCGACCAGACCCAGGACCAGCGGCAACGGGCCTCCCCGGCCGCTGCCGGCGCCGCCCCCGGCGATCCCCAGCAGGACGAAGGCGACCACGCCGGCGATGACGCCGGGCACCACCGAGCGGTGCACCTGCTTGGGCGGGTCCGGCCGCCCGGACAGGGCCGTCACGATGGACATCTTGGTGACGGCATGGGCCGGCCGTGAGGCGGCGAAGAAGGTGGCCACGATGGCCAGGGCCATGGTCACCCCGATCACC
>JBKQIP010000019.1:0-2518 GCA_052148295.1 Acidimicrobiales bacterium | reverse complement strand
GATGTCGCCGTAGAAGTGGTTGATGTCGGCCCGGGAGTCCTCGTCCAACCCGCCCCGCCCGAACGTGAGTTCCATGTGGTTGAACCGCATCCCGTACCTCGCTCTCGGCCGCCGACCCCCCGGTCGGTGCGCGCCCGCCATCATGGCGGGCCGCTCCACGAAATATAGGACAGCGACCACTCGGACCGCCTGAACCGCCGAGACCACCCGGACCGCCTCCGCCCGCCCCGACCGCCTCCTGGTCCCACCGGCCCGGCATCGTCTAGGGTGGCCGCCGCCCGCAGGGCAGAGAGCTCACGCGGCGCACCCTGCCCAGACGGGCAGCGTGCCGAGAAGGAAACGAGGAGTCCGCATGGAGTTACGTGGAGCGTCAGCGATCGTGACCGGTGGCGCCGGGGGACTGGGCGAGCAGACGGTTCGGCGCCTTGTCGCTTCGGGCGCGAAGGTCGTGATCGCCGATCTGGGGTCGTCGAAGGCCGTCGATCTGGCCAAGGAGCTGGGTGCCGACGCCGAGTTCGTCGAGACCGATGCCACCAGCGAGAGCAGTGTCAAGGCCGCGATCGAACGTGCCGCTGCGCTTGCGCCATTGCGGGTGTCCGTGGCGGTGCACGGTGGATTCGGTGGAGGCGGCCGGACCTTGAAGTCCAACGGGACCCCGCACTCGCTCGAGGATTTCCGCAATGTGCTGGACCCGTATCTCGTGGGGACGTTCAACGTCCTGCGCCTGGCGGCCGCCCAGATGTCCACCAACGAACCCCTGGCCGACGACGCCCGCGGGGTGATCATCAACACGGCGTCGATCGCCGGCTACGAGGGCACGATAGGGCAGGTGGCCTACGCCGCGGCCAAGGGCGGAGTCATCGGGATGACGCTCTCGGCCGCCCGCGACCTGTCCGTGGTGGGCATTCGCGTCGTGACCATCGCCCCGGGCACCTTCATCACCCCCGCCTACGGGACCAACCTCGACCAGGTGGAGGCCCACTGGGGCCCGGCCATCCCGTTCCCCAAGCGGATGGGGCAGCCGGTCGAGTACGCCAAGCTCGTGCAGGCCATCGTGGACAACGACTACCTCAACGGTGAGGTCATCCGGATAGACGGAGCGCTCCGGTTCGGGCCCAAGGGCACCAGCTGACCGCTCGCGGGTGACAGCCAAACCACTCCGCGGGGGACCTCCGTTCCCCGATGGGCCCCAGTTCCCCAGAGAGGTCCTCTCCCCGAGCTCAGGCGCGACCCCGGGGCATGTCCTCGGCACGTTCTCATGGAGGTACGTCCCGGTCGACGGTTCCGACCTCGCCATCGATCTGGACGTCACCCCCGAGGTGATGAACGGCTCCGCCATGCTCCACGGCGGTGTCATGGCCACTCTGATCGACGTGGTGGCCGGCACGGCCCTCTTCCGTGGGGACGACATCTACGAGCGCAGCTCGACGACCGAGATGCAGATCAGCTTCCTCGATGCCGCCCGGGTCGGTCCGGTGCGCGCCGTGGCCCACGTCCTGCGCTGGGGTGGCAGGACGGCGGTGGTCCGGGTGGAGGCGCACGACATCGGCGCGGAGGACCTCCACGTGGCCACGGCGACGTTGACCTTCGCCGTCAAGCGCCGCGACCCCGCCCCAGCCTGAGCCTGACCTTCGCCGTCGAGCGCCGCGCCGCCCCCCGCCCCGACCCGACCCCGCCCCGACCCGACCCGACCCGACCCCAGTGGTCTCAGGCAGGCGGGAGGGTCGGCCGGACACGGTCGGCGAGGAAGGTGACCACCGCATCGGAGAAGGCGTCGTTGCGGTCCCCGGCGATCATGTGCGCCGCCCCCGCGACCCCGACCACCGTGGCGCCCGGGATGCGAGCGACGAGTTCGTCGGCGCCCTCCTGGGTCACGACATCGCTGAGCAGGCCCCGTACCAGCAGCGTCGGCACATGGATATTGCTCACGGCTACATCGATCAGTCCCGTCAGCGTGTCCGGCGGGACTTCCGTGCGGGCGCCGGCGATGAACGCCGGGTCCCAGTGCCAGTACCAACGGCCGTCACGCTCGCGCAGGACCTTCTTCAGCCCCTCGGGGTTGGTCGTCCGTTTCTCGCGATTGGGGGTGTAGGCGGCAATGGCGGCCGCCGCGTCATCGAGGGTGGCGAACCCGTCGAGACCGGAGCGCATGAAGTTCATGATCCGGGTGATCCCCGGGGCATTGGTGTTCGGGGCAATGTCGACCAGCACCAGGCCCGAACAGAGCGCCCGGTCGCTGGTCCCCTCGGCGATCATGGCCGTCATGCCGCCCAGCGAGGCTCCAACCAGAACGGGCGGCTTGCCCAGCTGGTCCGCCACCGCCACTGTGTCGGCGCAGAACGCGGTGAACGAGTAGTCACCCTTGGGTGCCCAGTCGCTGTCGCCATGGCCGCGCAGGTCGAGGGTGATGGTACGCCAACCCTCCTTGGCCACGATCTCGGCCGTCCGGCCCCAGGCGTGCCGGGTCTGGCCCCCACCGTGGAGGAAGAGCACGGGCCAGGCGCCGGGATCCCCCCAC
>JBKQIP010000018.1:0-52076 GCA_052148295.1 Acidimicrobiales bacterium | reverse complement strand
CGGCGCGGTGAAGGCCTGTCAGGCCAGGTGTGAGTCCCGTCGAGGTTGTGTACCGATCGGTCCAATCTCGGTTACGATGCGTGATTGCGATGACGTGGGAGGTGGGCTCATGAGTGGTTCCAGCGCGGACGAACTGGACTTCTTCACTGACAGGTCCTTCATCCGTGACCCCTATCCCTACTTCGACCGCCTCCGGGAGGGCTGCCCCATCCAGCGCGAGCCGCATCACGATGTGGTCATGGTCACGGGCTACGAGGAAGCGGCGGCCATGTTCTCCGATGCCGCGGCATTCTCCTCGTGCAATGCGCTGAGCGGCCCTTTCCCGGGTTTCCCCTTCCCCTTCGAAGGTGACGACGTCAGTGAACTTGTCGAGGCACACCGTGACCGGCTCCCGATGAGCCACGAGATCACGACCATGGATCCGCCCGAGCATTCGGAGTATCGAGCACTGGTGGCCCGGTACCTGACCCCGAAACACGTCAACGCCTTAGAACCCTCCATTCGTCGCATCGCCGATGGGCTCATCGACGGGCTGGTCGACCGGGATGGGTGCGAGTTCATCACCGATTTCTCGGGGCCGTTCACCCTACTCAACATCTGTGTCCTGCTCGGGGTGCCCGAATCCGACCACAAGACGTTCGTCCACGAGATGCTCGACCCAGATCGTGGTCTCCTTACCGGTACTCCGTCTGCGGGCATGGCCGAAGATCCATTCGCCTTCTTGCACGAGCGGTTTTCCGCCTATATCGCCGATCGCAGGGCCGCGCCACGTGACGATGTGATGACCAAGCTCGTGAGCACCCCCTTTCCGAACGGATCGATGCCCGAGGTCATGGACGCTGTGCGCCTGGCCTCCATCCTGTTCATCGCAGGGATCGGGGCGACAGCTGGTTTGCTTGCCACCGCGTTCCAGGTCCTGGGCGAGGATCCTGAACTTCAGCAGCTGCTGCGGGACGATTCCACGCGGATCCCCAACTTCATTGAAGAGACCCTGCGCATCGACAGCGAGCTCAAGGGTACATTTCGATTCTGCCGCACCACCAAGAACATTGGCAGCGTCGAGGTGCCCGCCGGATCCACGGTCATGCTCCTCATCGGTGCCGCGAATCGAGACCCTCGGAAATTTGAGCGTCCGGGTGAATTCCGCGTCGATCGACCCAACGCACGTCAGCATCTCGCCTTCGGACGCGGCGCCCACCTGTGCTTGGGTGCTCCCCTGGCCCGGGTGGAGAGCCGTATCGGCGTCGAAAGAATGCTCTCACGGTTCGGCGCCATCGGGATCTCAGAGTCTGCGCACGGGCCCGCCGGAGCGCGTACCTACAAGTACGTACCCACATACCTCGCGCGAAGTCTGCGCAGGCTCCACCTCGATCTCATTCCGGCGTGATGCACCAGATCGGCATCAGGTCGTCTCCGTCTCGAACGGTATGGCTCCGCACGAGCGCCCTTTGTCTTTGTCAGAAATTCAGGAGAACTGGTGGTCACTGACGAGCCCGCCGCGCTGCGCCGCCTCCTCGACAAGGACAGCATTGTCGACCTGGTACATCAATACTCGTACTGCGTCGATCACCGTCTCTATGACGAGGTCGTCGAGTTGTTCACGAGCGACTGCGTAGTCGACTACGGCCCCGGTAGTGGGCCGCCGGTGCGTTCCCGAGCTGCTCTTCGGCGGTTGTTCGGGCACCCTGAGGGGGGTTTCAAGGCCACCAGCCATCACAATGCCAATATGTTGGTGACCTTCGAGAGTGACGACCACGCCACGGTGCGCACATCGGTCTATGCCTGGCACCAGCGGGCTGACGGCATCACTCCGAGGTTGTGGGGCTACTACCACGACTCGGTCGTCCGCACCCGGGAAGGCTGGCGCATCGCACGACGACAACTGCGGGTCCTGGGGGTCGAGGATTGGCACGCGGACTGGCATTGGGCATTGGACAACGATCTCGACGAGCTGAAGTGACAAGGGGTCGCTCGTCGAGATCAGTCCACGCACGGAAACACCGAAGTGGAAGGGGTCTCCCATCGACAAGAGTCCACGCCTGGTCGGCCAAGACGTGTGCATGCCCTCATTGCCGAGCTGCGTACGCCCGCGGGGTGCAAAGAGGTCGCAAAGCCTCAGGCTTCTGAGTCCAGCCGACAAGCTGGAACGTTCAATCAGATGGCCGGCTCGATGACGACCTCGAGCGTCGACGCACCGCTGTCGGGGACGCGAGCCTGGCGCCATGCCTCAATGGTCGAATCAATGTACCTGAGCTGGCAAAGCGGAGGGGCCAGGTCTTGAGCGAACTAGAGTTGTCCTGCGGTCTTCCTCCCGGCCCCGACTTCGCCGACCTCGCCGTGCTGGCCGAGGAGCTCGGCTACTCCCGAGTATGGATCTTCGATTCGGCGCCGCTGTGGGAGGACCCGTTCGCTCACCTCGCACTGGCTGCGGCCCGTACGTCGACGGTCGGGCTTGCCACTGGGGTGCTGATCCCGTCAGAACGTTCCGTGATGACAATGGCGGCAGGGATCGCAACCATCTCCCGTCTGTCCAGAGGTCGATTCCGGGCGTGCTTCGGCACTGGATTTACGGCCCGCAGGGCGATGGGGCAGCCCCCCATGCCGCTCGAAGCCCTGCTCGACTACATCGCTACCCTGCGTAAGCTGCTCGCAGGTGAGGTCGTGACGGTCGACGGCAAGGCCGCCCGTATGCTCCATTGGCCGGGAATCGCCGCGGCGAGACCGGTGCCGGTTCCTCTGTGGATCAGTGTGATGGGGCCGCGCGGGAACGAGCGCGCACCAGAGGTTGCGGACGGAGTGATTGGGCCGCCACATCCGATTCTGCCGTCGGCGACGATGGTGTCCGGCACAGTGCTCGAACCCGGTGAGGACCGTGGTTCCCCTCGCGTCATCGCCGCTCTTGCTCCATGGCGCGTGGTGCCATGGCACGCGGCCTACGCCTCCGGAGGCGCCGCCGCGGTGGACGCCATGCCAGGTGGTCTCGAGTGGCGGGTAGCGCTGGAGGCGCTTGCCCGTGAGGGTGAGCGCCATCTCTTCGCCTTCGACGGCCACGTCACGCACCTCGCCGAACGCGATGAGGTGCTCCTCGATCACATCGACCTCACCAGCATGGTCGGAGATGCGTCGAGCATTGGGCGCAAGCTTGGGCGGATCGCCGAGGCCGGGTTCCGTGAGGTCCTCTACACGCCCACGGGACCAGACGTGACCCGGGAACTCCGTAGCTTCGCCGCCGCACACGGCAACACCATTCCGCGACCAACGTTCGAGCCTGACTGATCGAGGTGATTGGGATTTTGGTCGGGCTGAGCAAGTCTTTACGCCGACGCCCTCGGGTCCATCCGGACCAATCGCCACATTCCCCCGCATTCGCCTTGGAATGGACTCTGTGACGCTATCTGGACGTCAGAGCCGGTCAGCTTCCCTTGCATGTTCGTTGAAGTGGCCCACCCAAGACGTGCAATCTTGATGTCCGCCGGGATCGCTCTCGGGTGTACGAGCAGTACTGCGAGAGGGTAGCGCCGAAGACATCCGATTCCTCGGCGACGTCGACCACCTCCTTGACCTTTGGGATGACCTTGCCTTGCCACGGTTTGTTCGTCGTACCTGGGCCGACTGGTTCCCACGCAAGCGTGACATCGAAAATGCGTGCTGAGACCTGTTCGACGCAGCGTTGCGTCGATAGTCGGAGGCCTGCGGGAGGCTAAGCGGTACGCTCTCGCCGGTGGTGCGGCGTTGCGATTGCAGGCGGCCCTCCGGCTGGGCTATCCATTGAATGGTGCCCACCGACTACGACGACATCGCCGAGGCGTACCGCACGTCAAAACAAGCGGCATGGCGGTTCCACATCGAGGCCCCGTCATTCCTCAATCTGGTGGGCGACGTCCATCGACTCTCGGTGCTCGACCTGGCCTGCGGGGAGGGTTTTTACACGAGACAGATTGCGGAATCCGGAGCAACCCGGGTAGTCGGGATCGACTCGTCGAACGCAATGGTTGAGCTGGCACGGGAAGCCCAGGGATCCCGTCGCGACCGCGATATGAGCATCACGTACCGCGTTGGCGACGTACGTGACCTCGATCTCGGCGAGCAGTTTGACATTGTGACCGCGGCCTACCTGCTCAACTACGCCATTGACGCCTCCGACCTCCTCGTGATGTGTGAGAGCGTCGTCCGTCACCTGCGCCCGGGCGGCAGGTTCGTTGCGATCAACGCGAACCCCGAGATCGGCGATGCCGACCATGATTACCGGATCTACGGATTCGATCGCCTTCTTCCAGAAGGCCCGGAGAACGGTGCGCCGCTCATCTTCCGCAACTACCAAGACGACAGTTTTTTCGACGTTTCGGTCGTCCATCTCGACATGGCGACTCACGAAGGCGCGTTCGGCACCGCTGGTCTCGTTGGCGTTCGATGGGTCTCACCCACCGTGACCGGCGAAGGTCTCACCGCCTTTCACGCCGGGTTCTGGGACGAGTTCTTGGTCCAACCGCCGATCACCCTCATTGAGGGTAGTAGGGGCGAGTGATGACGCCTGCCGGTGAGGTCCTTCAGCCCGGCGTCGCGTGCCGCCGTACTCGGTCTCTCGAGGACACGCTCGCAGCGGCCGAGATCGAGGGCCGGGATGTGGTCCTCTTCCGACCGAATGCCAAGGGACGCCGCTAGCTCCGATCCGCTGTGTCGACCGGCCTCGCCCCGGCTGTCCTCGAAGCTGACAGGGCTGCTCGAGCATCCTCGCTGTCGTTCCTAGCAACCGTCCATAGTCCCTCGCTGTCGAGAATGAGGGACGGCCAAGGCGCCGGGCCAGCCCTGGCAATCCTTCTTCGAACCACTGAGAGAGGACCCGCTCATACGCCTCGGGCGATGCCGGACCTGCTTCTTCCTCCATCTGGTCCACGAGAAGCCTGAGTCGATGCTGAACGAGGGCGCCCTGCAAAAGATCATTTATGGGCGCTGACAATGGGCGTTCACCAAAGAGTTCACGGATCTCCTCGAGCACAGCTTTGTCGAGCGTGATCGAGACCTTCTCCTTCTCGAAGGCCGTGGACCGTCACTGCTCGCGAAGTTTCATCGAGGCGGTGAAAGCACCTACCACTAGAACAGCGGCGTAGGGTTGTACAACTTGATACCGGTGACCTTGCCGGACTTGCCGCCCTTGATGATGCCGATGGCAGCGGTCGACGAGCACACCGACTTGAGGAGCGGGATGGCCGTCCCGTTGCAGGTGAACGTCAGGCCGCCCGAGAGCGGGATGACCACGTTCTTCGCCGCCTCGGTCTGCGCCTTGATGCCGGCTGCCGTCACCGGATCCGTCGAGCCCCCCATGATGGCCGCCAGTGCGAGGACCGGTGAAATGCCGTCAGCCTGGTTGCTGCTGATGTCGGGGTTCGGGTTCACCTTCGGCGCGTACTTCTTGATCAGAGCCCCGTAGAGTGCGAGCTGGGCCTTGGACGCCTGGGAGGTCGTCGTGATGTAGGAGCCGGCCAGCGCCTTGTCGAGCGTCGGCGAGTCGAGGATGCTCGGGTCCTGGCACGTCGAGAGTACGTACTTGGGCAGGGTGAGGCCGAGGGTGTTGTAGGCCGAGAGGAAGGAGCTGCAGAAGGTCACGTCACCGACCATGCCCACGGCCTGCGCACCCTCTGAGACAGCAGACTGCATTTGTGGGCTCATGTCGGCCGTCCCAGGATTGACCGGAATCACGGTATAGCCGACGCCGGCCGCTTTGTAGACGATGCCGCCGAGTTCTTGTGCGCCCTGGATGGCGGCCGGCACGTTCTCCACCAGGAAGGCGACCTTCTTGTAACCGTGTTGCTTGGCGCTGAGCGCCATGGCACCCAGGTAGGCCGGGAAGCCGCCCTCGAGGTCGAAGGCACCCGACGAGGTGAGTTCGGCCTCGGACGCTCCGCTGATGGTGATGTACGGGATGCCGGCGCCGACGATTGTCGGCACCTCGGTCTGGCCTTGCCCCGTGAAGGGCTCCACCACGGCGACGACGCCATGCTGGACCATGTCGTTGGCGCAGGTCTGTCCCCCGGCCGGGGTCTCTTGATTCTCACAGATGTAGAGATTGATCTTGTGCCCCTCGAGTCCGTCGCCGTACTCGTTCTCGTAGGCGACGGCTGCCTTGGCTCCCTGCTCAACGAGGCTGCCGGTGCCGCCACCACCGCTGCCAGTGTCGGAAATCAAGCCGATCGTGATCGCGGGCAGCGTGGCCGGGTGGGCCGCGCCGAGCGCGCTGCTGGCGGCGGCTGCTCCGACGCCCACCACCGCTGTCGACACCGTCGCCGACGTCATGACTCCGACGGCAAGCAGAATCTTGACCAAGACCGTTCTGGCCGTTTTGCCCGTTGGGCTCACCTCAGCTGCTGTGAACACTGCTTCCTCCTCGTGATCAGATCGACAGAAACCGCGTTGATTCGGCACGCGTTCTCCTCGCGAAGGGCGTGAGAGGCCATCGGAACCCACTTGCCCCCAGGGTCGGTTGGAACGAAAGAATATCGAGCCCTTCAACCTTGTCAAGTCATGCCAAGTTTGGAAGGGAGGGTCGCCGGGGCACCCGAGAGGCTATTTCGCGGCACGAGGAGCCAACCAGGGCAGTTGTGGCTGATGAGTCCGAAGGTGACCCATACTGGTGCAGTGACCCTTGGCGACACCGTCGAAATGGGCGGCGGCTGGAACGTGCGCCGTGAGCGAATGGGTCGGCGGATCGAGCGCTCGGCGCTGATGCTGTTCGCGAAGGAGCGCGCCGAAGATGTGACGATCGAACGCTTGGCCAATGCGGCCGGCATCTCGGTGAGGACTTGGTTCCGCTACTTCGCCGGAAGGGACGACGTGTTGGCCGCGCTGCCAATGCGGAAACTCGAGCTCATCTCCAACTTGGTGCGGGCCCGTCCGGCAGAAGAAACCCTCGTTGAGGCCTTCTCCGAGGCAGTTGCTGCTGCTCAGGAGGCCGAGACCGAAATGGAGATGGTCCTCTTGTGGGGGATCGCCGTCCACCGATCCCCCGAGCCCGCGCTCAGGGCCATGGCCCAGAGCGCACTCGCCATGAACGGCGTATTCCAAGCGATTATCGCCGAGCGCCTTGGGATCGATCAGTTCGACACCAGGGCCGGGGCGCTGGGCGCGGCATTCTCGGGACTAGTCGCCTACTCCTATCAGCGCTGGGTGTCGGAGGGAGGAACCGGATCCCTCGCCGACATGCTGGCGGAGTCGTTTGCCGTCTTGTCCGAGCTGCGGTAGCGCGCCTGACCGTAAGAGCGACGGGGCGATCGCTTTCCCAGAGGCTTCGAACGGTGCGGCGCGTTTATTGACATCGCATGCCACAATGCCTACGGTTGCAATTTGGGCCACTCATTTGCCGGTCAGCGCTTGTTAGACCGTCATTTTGCTCGCTCACGACACCGAGAAGAAGGGTACGATCGACATGGCATCTCGCCCCGCCGTCCACCTGCACATTGCCGGCGAGCGCTTCGACACGGGAAGCGGTGGCAGCCACGACCACGTCGACCCGTCCAGCGGTCAGGTCGACGCCACCATCCCCCTCGCCGGGCCAGGCGAGATCGACCGGGCGGTCAACGCGGCCGACGCCGCCTGCCGCGACTGGCGGCGGACACCGCCCGATGAGCGGCGACGGCTCCTGCTGCGGCTGGCCGACCTCATCGAGGCCAACGCCGAGGAGTTCGGCCGACGCGGGACGATGGACAACGGAACGCCCGCATCCGTCGTGGCCGGCATGACGGGGTCGGCGGTGGAATGGACCCGCTACTACGCGGGTTGGGCGGACAAGATAGCCGGTGAGCTCTCCACCAACTTCGGCTCGGGCGTGGGCGAGCTCAACTACACGCTCCTCGAGCCCTACGGCGTCGTCGGGATCATCATCACCTGGAACGGCCCGCTGATCTCACTGGCCATGAAGATCCCGGCCGCGCTGGCGGCGGGTTGCACGGTGGTGTGCAAGCCCTCCGAGCTCACGCCGTTCTCGGCCGAGCTGTTCGCCGATCTGGTCGCCGAGGCCGGCTTCCCACCCGGCGTGTGCAGCATCCTGGCGGGTGACCCCGCGGCCGGTGAGGCGCTGGTCGTCCACCCCAAGGTGCGCAAGGTCTCCTTCACCGGTGGTCCGGCCACCGCCAGCAGGATCCTTCACGCCTGCGCCGACACCATGAAGCCCGCCACCCTCGAGCTCGGCGGGAAGTCGGCCAACATCGTCTTCGACGACGCCGACCTCGACGCCGCCTGTGGGCTCGGCGCCATGATGAGCGTCGGGATCCTCTCGGGCCAGGGCTGTGCCTTCCCTACCCGCATGCTGGTGCAGCAACCCGTCTACGAGGACGTGGTGGCCCGGGTGGCCAACGTGGCCAAGGGCATCGCGGTGGGAGACCCCTGGGACCCGGCGGTGCTGGCGGGGCCCGTGGTCAACGGAGCCGCCCTCGAGCGGATCCTGGGGATGATCGAGCGGGCACAGAAAGACGGTGCCCGCCTGGTCACCGGTGGTTCCCGGATCGGCGGCGAGCTGGCCGGCGGCTACTTCATCGAGCCAACTGTCTTCGCCGATGTGGACCCCGACTCCGAGCTGGCCCAGAACGAGGTGTTCGGCCCGGTGCTCGCCATGACCCCCTTTGCCGACGACGAGGAGGCCATCCGCATCGCCAACAACACGCGCTACGGGCTCTCGGGTTACCTCCAGACGCAGAACCTGTCCCGGGGCCTGCGCGTGGCCGAGGAGCTCGTCACCGGCGAGGTGCTCATCAACGGGGCCGCCAACCTGCGGGTCCAGCGCCCGTTCGGGGGCATCGGCATCTCGGGCATGGGCAAGGAAGGCGGCCGGCTCGGCGTGGAGGAGTTCCTCCGGGTGAAATCCGTGGGCGTCGCCTGAGCCCGGTGCCGGTGTTCCAGCGGCCAATCAGGTCCGTGACGAGAAGGAGACATGAGTCGTATGGCTGAGCTCGAGGGCAAGGTGGCATTCATCACGGGCGCGGCGCGCGGGCAAGGGCGGGCCCACGCGGTCCGCCTGGCCCGCGAAGGAGCCGACATCCTGGCCATCGACATCTGCGCCGACCTACCCGCGATGGACTACCCCAACGCCACGCGGGCCGAGCTCGACGAGACCGCGCGACTCGTGGAAGCCCAAGGCCGCCAGGTCGTCGCCCTCACGGCCGACGTGCGCGACCGGGTCGGCCTGCAGCAAGCCTTCGACCAGGGCATGGCCTCGCTCGGACGGGTCGACATCGTCATCGCCAACGCCGGCATCGTGCGGCTGACCGACGGGGGCGACCCCGACGCCGTGTGGCGCACGGTCGTCGACACCAACCTCACCGGCACCTGGAACACCATCTCGGTGGCGCTGCCCACCCTGCGGGCTCAGGGTCCGGGTGGCAACATCGTGATCACCAGCTCGACGGCCGGCCTGAGGCCCACCGCGGGATTCGGGATCGGCGCCCTGGCCTACACCTCGACCAAGACGGGCCTGGTCGGCCTGATGAAGCAGCTGGCGGCGGCGCTCGCCCCCGAGTCCATTCGTGTCAACAGTGTGCATCCCACCGGGGTCAGGTCAGGCATGACCATGAACGAGGCCATGGGCCAGCTGGTCGCCCAGGCCATGGCGGGCGAAAGCACCTCGATCTCGGCCATGCAGAACGCCATGCCGATCGACATGCTCGAACCCGAGGACATCGCGGACGCGGTCGCCTTCCTCGTGACGGACCAGGCCAAGTGGATCACGGGAGTGGCGCTGGCGGTCGACGCCGGCTTCTGCGTGCGATGAGTTCCCGAGCTGCTCACGTAGCCCCAACACGGCACCTGCAGGAGTCTCACGCCAAATCGGGACCGCTCATGATGGGAGACCTACGGGCAGAGTAAACCCGGTGCCCGCTAAATAGTCATCAAGTGGTGGTACCTATGCTCCTGGTGAACACCGGCCGAAAGCGCTCGTCGCTGGGGTCGGTGATAGCTCGGATCTTCAGGGTGTGAGAGTCGCGACGAATCCGGCCTCGTTGCTCGACGTCGAACCGGTGGCCCCGACCACATAGCAGCTCGACGATGTCGGACAAGCGTCGCCTTCAAAGGTTGCATCCGACTTCTTGCTCTCATTCACCACTGCGCCGCCACTCAATCGGGCGAACACACCCCCAGCCGAAGCGAATCCTGAGGCATCACATTCGGTAGTGCTGGCACAGCTCAGGCCTGCCAGCCACGTGGTTGACGGGATTGGGTAGGGGGTGCCGGGAACAGCATTGGTGAAGGGAACGGCAACCCCGGAGGTGGTTGTGCCCGAGGTGACCCCGACGCCCAGACATTGGGTCGCCGACCAACAGGCCAGGCCGGCGAGAGCTCCCGTGCCGTTGACCGTGTTGGTCGAGGTCAAGACGCCGTTGGTGAACACCGACACGACGCCACTTGACGTTGAGCTGAAGTTGGTGCGGCCCAAGGCCAAGCACGTGGTTGCCGACGTGCAGTCGAAGGCATGATCCCCTCCTTCACCGGCCGAAAAGACAAGATCGGGAGAAGTGAAGGAGTAGACCTTTGTCGCACCCGTAAGCGCGTCCAGCTTGACCAGGTAGTCGGTAGTACCCGTCGCCGAATAGCCGGCCACCCAACACACTGTTTTCGTCGGACATGAGATGCCACCGGAGAAATATCCGACCGCAGGGACCGTAACCGTGGTCCCGACCTGACCATCAGTGAACGGGATCAGCGCCCCGACCTCGCTCGTGGAGTATTCGTAGCCCACAAGCCAGCACGTGCCTTGTGCGGAGCACGCCCCCCCGTTGACGAACTCATAGTACGAATCATCCGGTTCAGAGGGCAGGGCGATGGCAGCGCCAGGCTGCCCGTCATTTAGGGGAACCACGACGTCGTTCGCTATTGAGCCCTGAGTCGTATAGGTGACGCCGGTAGCGACGCACGAACCCGACGAAGGTGGACAGGCCACCACCTGCAACAGCGAGGCACCGGGCACCGAAGTGGCGCCACTTGGTTGCGACCCAAGGGGCACGCCCACGAAGTATGCCGTGATCAAAGAGGTCAAAATGACTATCCGGGCACTTGTATGCGAACGGGCCAGTTTGGCCCTGTGGTTGGTCTTCACTCCGATGTCCCCTCTCCTGTTCCCGCTTCTGACACCCAGAATATCAGCGACACGGCAGTTGCACATGGGGGCGAACGGTGCGACGTTCTCCCGTTGAAGGTCCCGTGGTGCGTGTTATCGCCCTCCCCAAATCCCGGCTCTGATTGTCACCTGCGGGAGTCCCACGTCTAATCGGGATGGTCGATGATGGGGGGGTCAACGGGTAACCAACTCGACTTCATTGCGAGCGGATGACGGGATTCGAACCCGCGACCCTCACCTTGGCAAGGTGATGCTCTACCACTGAGCCACATCCGCGTGGATTGCTCAGATTAGCCGCCTCAACCCCGCGGGGAGAACTCGGTGCCACCAGGCCTTTGATGCCCCGTGCCCCCGGCGGCAACCCTGCGCCGGCCGGGCCCGCCACCTCCGGTGGCTACCCCGCCGCGCCCTGGGCGTCGAGGGCACAACCCACCAGCTCGCCCAGGGCGTCGTCGAGGCCGAGGGCCAGCTCGTCGAGCTCGGGGACGAGCCGGCGGCAGGCCAGCAGGCCGAAGTGGAGCTGGTCCAGGTAGGTGAGCACGGTGATGTTGAGACCGACCCCCTCGGCGATAGGCCCCACGGGGTACACCGCCGCCGCCCGGCTGCCGGCGCAGAAGAGGGGGACATCGGGTCCCTTCAGGCCGGAGATCGTCACGTTGGCGGGTGGGCGGATCCGGTCGAACAGCCGCGCCTCGGCCACGGTGCGGGCCACGCGGGTGGCCAACGCCGGCAGGGCGAGCTCGGCCAGGTTCCCGATGAGCCGGCCCCGGTGCAGCTGCTCCTGGTCCTTGGCCACCCCGGCTCCAGCCGCAATGGCGTCGAGGCGCTCGACCGGGTCGTCGATGTCGGTGGCCAGCGACACCAGCATGGCCGAGATCTGGTTGCCGAGCTCCTCTCCTGCCCCCTCGCGGCGCGTGGACACCGGCACCATGGCCACCAACGCGGGCGCGGCGCTCTCGCCCCGGGCCTCGAGGAACCGGCGCAGGCCGCCGGCCACCGTGGCCAGGATCACGTCGTTCACCGTGCAGGCGAAGACGTGGCGCACCAGTCTCACGTCTTCGAGCGGCACGCACAGGGAGGCGAAGCGCTTGCGGTTGGACACGGTGCCGTTGAGCGAGGTCCGCGGGGCCGAGAAGAAGGCCGGTGGCGGCCGCTCGCCCCGGCTCAGCAGGTCGCGGTTGTGCATGCCCAGGTCGGCCATGGCCTCGACGCCGGCCTGCACGGTGCTCAACGTCGCACCGGGCTGACGCGAGAGGGCCGCAACGGCGTGGCGCAGCAATCGGGTGCTGCTCGGCAGCGGCGCCGGGTCCCAGCGCTCCATCGGTATGACCGAGCGGGCCCGGGGGGTGAGGTCGAGAAAGGCGGCCAGGACGGAGGCACCGCTGACGCCGTCGAGAATGGCGTGGTGCACCTTGGCGATCAGGGCCGTGCGCTCGCCGTCGAGCCCTTCGACGATGTGCATCTCCCACAGAGGCCGGTTGGGGTCGAGCCGGCGGCTCATGACCGAGGCCACGTAGGCGTCGAGCTCCCGGGGCCCGCCCGGGGAGGGGAGGCTGGCCCGGGTGAGGTGATCGTCCAGTTCGTAGTCGGGGTCGTCCACCCACACCGGGTGGTGCAGGCCCAGCGGGACCCGCAGGGCCCGCTGCCGCAGCGGCCCTACCAGGTGCACACGCTGGCTGATGACGCGGCGGATCTGCGCGTACCGGGTCGAGGGCGAGAAGAGCGACCGGGTGCCCTCGGGAGGGTCGAGCACCAGGACGGCTCCCACGTGCATGGGGGTGGTCGACGTCTCGAGCGACAGGAAGGCCGCGTCGGTCCCGTCCAGCGCCTTCATGACCTGTCTCTCATCTCCCCGTGTGGCCGAAGCCGCCGCTCCCGCGCCCGGCCTCGCCCAACCCCGCCTCGCTCACCAGCGCGAAGGCAGCGGTCTCCACGCGCAGGATGACCAGCTGGGCGATCCGGTCCCCCCGCTTCACGGTGTAGTCCTCCGCCGGATCGTGGTTGATCAGGACCACCCTGATCTCCCCCCGGTACCCGGCGTCGATCAGCCCCGGTGTGTTGAGGCAGGTGATGCCCTGGCGCAGCGCCAACCCGCTGCGGGGCAGCACGAAGCCGGCGAAGCCGGGGGGTATGGCCACCGCAATGCCGGTTGAAACCAGCACCCGGCCACCCCGCGCCGCGATCACCACGTCGTGGCGCGCCACCAGATCGGCCCCGGCGTCGCCTGGGTGTGCGTAGGCCGGGACGCCCAGATCGGGGTCGAGCTGGTGGAGCGGCACGCGCAGCATCGTCGGACATTAGTGCGCCTCGGGTCGGCGCCGTCGGGACCGATTGCTAGCATCCCGCTGATGCTGGCCTGGATCGACCTCGAGATGACCGGTCTCGACCCCGCCCGCCACACCATCGTCGAGATCGCCAGTCTCGTCACCGACGACGATCTGGCCCTGGTGGCCGAGGGCCCCGATCTGGTCGTCCATGCCACCACCGAGCAGCTGGCCCAGATGGACGAGTTCGTCACCTCCATGCACACGCGATCGGGCCTCCTCGAGGCCGTCGTGGCCTCCACCGTGACCCTCGAGGAGGCCGGCACCCAGACCCTGTCCTTCCTCAAGCTCCACATCCCCGCGGCGGGCACCGTCCCCTTGGCCGGGAATTCCATCGGCACCGACCGCCGCTTCCTGGCCGCCCAGATCCCCGAGGTGGAGGCCTTCCTCAACTACCGCTCGATCGACGTGTCGACCATCAAGGAGCTCTGCCGCCGCTGGCAGCCCGAGGTGTACCACGACGCGCCGGCCAAGGCGGGCGGTCACCGGGCCCTCCAGGACATCAGGGAGAGCGTGGCCGAACTGGCCTACTACCGGACGGCGCTGTTTCACCCAGCACCGGTGACCGGGGTGAAAGCCCCGTGACCACTTTTCCCGAACCCGTCAAGAACGATGTCCCGTCGGTCACCATGGCCGAGGCCAACGCCACCCTGACCGCGCCGGGTCAGATGTTCGAGATGGAAGAGCGCGAGATCCGCGGCGTGCCCACCCGGACGTGGAAGCACGCCCCGCCGAGCTTGCGCGCCGTCATCGACTTGTCCCTGGTCCACGGCGATGCCACCTTCCTGGTCTACGAGGACGAGCGCACCACCTTCGAGGGGCACTACCGGATCGCCTGCACCCTGGCCCACCGCCTGCGGGACCGCTTCGGCGTGGCCCAGGGCGACCGGGTCGCCATCGCCATGCGCAACCTGCCCGAGTGGGTCATGGCCTTCTGGGCCATCACGCTGGCCGGCGCCGTCGTGGTGCCGCTCAATGCCTGGTGGTCGGGTGAGGAGCTGCGCTTCGGCCTCGAGGACTCCGGGTCGACCATCGCCTTCGTGGACCAGGAACGCGCCTCGCGCCTGCGCCCCTTCCTCGGTGGCCTGGCCGGATTCGACACCATGATCGTGGCCGACGAGCACCGCGGCCCGGTGGCGGCGGCGGCGACCGAACCGGCCGGTGGGGCGATCCCGGTGACGGAGTGGCCCTTCCAGCTGGCCCTGGGCGACGTCGACGGCGAGGCGGTGCCGCCCGACCTCGCCATCGACCCGGAGGACGACGCCACCATCTTCTACACCTCGGGCACCACCGGCCGGCCCAAGGGAGCGGTGGGCACCCACCGCAACATCTGCACCAACCTGATGAACCTCTTCTTCCTCAATACCCGGGGGCAGCTCCGGTTCGGCAGCTCATTGGCCGACACCTCGGGCCGCACCCAGCCGGCCTACCTGCTGTCGGTCCCCCTGTTCCACGTGACCGGATGCCATGCCGTGATGGTCACCAGCTGCGCCGCCGGCGGCAAGATCGTCATGATGCACCACTTCGAGCCCGACCGGGCCCTGGAGCTGATAGAGCGCGAGAGGGTGGCCACCTTCGGAGGCGTGCCGGCCATGGTGCTCCAGGTCCTCGACTCCCCCAACTTCGCCCGGTACGACACCTCGTCGGTGCGCGGCGTCTCCTACGGAGGGGCGCCGGCCCCGCCGGACCTGGTCCGGCGGATACGGGCGGCCTGGCCCGTCGGGCAACCCTCCAACGGCTACGGCCTGACCGAGACCTCGTCCATCACCTCCATGAACTCGGGCGGCGACTACATCGCCAAGCCCGAGAGCGTGGGCCCGCCGGTGCCGGTCACCGACGTGGCCGTGGTCCCCGAGGACTTCGCCGGTCCCGAGCCCGATGCCACCATCCCCCGCGGGCCCGACGTGCGGGGCGAGCTCTGGATCAAGGGCCCTCAGGTCGTGCGCGGCTACTGGCACCGGCCGGAGGAGACGGCGCAGGTCATCACCGGCGGCTGGCTCCACACGGGCGACGTGGCCCGGCTCGACGAGGACAACTTCATCTACATCGTCGACCGGGCCAAGGACGTCATCATCCGGGGCGGGGAGAACGTGTCCTCGGTCCAGGTCGAGGCCGCCCTCTTCGAGCACCCGGCCGTGGCCGACTGTGCCGTCATCGGGGTGCCCGAACCCACCTTGGGGGAGGAGGTCGGCGCCGTCGTCGTCCTGCGCCCGGGGCACAAGGTGACGGCCGAGGAGCTCAGCCTCCACGTGCGGCAGCGCCTGGCGGGCTTCATGGTGCCCACGCACATCTGGTTCCGCGACCAGCCGCTCCCCCGCAACCCGGCCGGCAAGGTCCTCAAGCGCAACTTGCGCGACGAGCTGCTGGGACAGGCGGGCTGACCTTCACCGACCCATCAGGGCCGTGGCGCGTCGACTCACCCCACCTCCGGAGCCGGCACGATGACCGAGACCGACTGGGCCGGCATCGTGTAGCTGAAGACGTCGGGCCCGGTGGCCACCAGGCCCGGAGCCGCCTGGGGCCTCGAGGACGCGCTGGTCAGCGTGTACACCGCGGCGTCGTCCGACGAGATGCCGGTCAGGCTGAGCGTCGAGGGGGTCGCGGTCCGTCCCTTGTTGATGGCCACGATGACGAGGTGACTCGGGTCCGCCTGGTCGATGGACGCGTAGATCGACGTCTTCACCTTGTCCGACGTGGTCGCACCCACCTCGGTGTCACCGAATCCCGAACCCTGGCCGTCGTAATTCCGGAACATGGCCAGGGCGCCGTAGTTGTAGTCCTCATTGGCGTTGAGCGGCCACAGTGCGGCCGCGTGGACCCCGTAGCGGCCGAAGATCCCCAGCACGTCGTCGGTGGCGATCGCACCGGATATGGACTGCCCGCCGCCGTAGTTGTACTCGGTGAAATCCAGGTTCATGCCGGGATTGTTGGCCGCGATCTGAGCGTCCAGCCGCGGAATGAGATCGATGGCCTGGTTGCCCAGGGACTGGGTGATCCAACTGTCCTCGACGTAGTTCGCGTCCCACAGTGACCGTGGCGCCTGCTCGCGGGCGGCGACCACGGCCGGCGTGGTCTCGGTGCCGGTGATCCGCACCCCTCCCCCGGTGGCTTCCGGGTACCAATGGAGGTCGAGATCGTTGACCAGGGTGGTGCCGGCCGCGGCGTCCGCGGCATGGACGTTCTGCATGTACCAGTTGAGGAAATCCCCGTCCTGGGTGGAGTCCGGCGCGTTCTGGAGGGTCTCGTAGCCTTCCCAGCCGTAGCTCACCGGACCGGTGATCAGTGCGTTCGGGTCGACGGCGCGCACGGCTGCGGCATAGGTCAGATCCTTGGAGAGCACCTCGGCGTAGGTGGTGGGGTCCGGATGGATGTCGGCGAAGGTCGAGTCCCACAGGTCCGGTTCGTTGTCCAGTGAAAACATCACGTCGGCCCCCGGGGCCGCATGCTCCACCCAGTAGACGAATTGGTTCTGGTAGACGACGTCATCCGAGGTATCCGGTGGCAGGGACAGCGGATCGGGGTCGGTCGGCTCGTCCAGATCGAAGCGCGTCTGGAGGTAGTCGGGGCCGGAATTCTCGACCGGGCCAGGAGGGTCGCGATCAGCGGCCACGTAACCCAGGATCGGGATGGTCAAGAGGACGGCGATCCCCGCCTTCTGGGCGGCCAGCAGGGTGGGCAGCACGGCCGCCCCCGGGGTGGTCGAGGCGGACAGGTAGTCGTCGTTCTCGTTCTCGTAGTCGCTGCCGGCGTTGGAATCGTTGTTCTCCCAGTTGTACGCCGTCCACCGGTCCCCGCCCAAGCGGATCAATGCGGGCCTTGACTCGGCCATGACCGCGTTGAACTGGGAAGGGTCCACGCTCTTGTCGAGGTTGATCCCGTAGATGAGCGGTGAGATGGCCTGGTGGTCCACAGCGGTGTCCACGGCGAAGCTCACGGGGGAACCGGTGGCGCCGGTCGTGGCCGGCGATGCCGCACCCCGAGCCATGGTGGAACCTGTCCGAGCGGCACCGGCCCGCGCGGGGGTCGTGGCGGGGGCGGGGGCGGGGGCCGCGGTCCCGGCGCCCGCCGGGATGCCGGCGACGACCAGCACGAGCAGACCGACGGCCGCTGCCACCACCGGGCCCGGCCGTCGGGCGCGTGAGGTGCGGCGCTCCCACCTCGAGGCGGGGAGCCTCGACCTCCGGGGTGGGACGTGGGACGAATTGGCCGCCAGTTTCAGTGTTCCCTCCCCCTCGAGGTCACCTCTCCATCGGTCGGGCGCGGCCCATCGGCCACCCCTGAGTGGCCACCCCAGGCCGCCTTGGAGCGGACGTCCCCCGCCCGCCCCTGCTCAGCGGTTGGGCTGGGGGGTCACCCGGAGGTAGGGCTTGAGCGCCTTCCATCCCTTGGGGAACTTGGCCTTGGCATCGTCGTCGCTCACGGCCGGGACGATGATGACGTCCTCCCCATCGGTCCAGTTCACCGGGGTGGCCACGGAGTAGTCCGCCGTCAGCTGCAGGGAGTCGAGCACGCGGATGATCTCGTCCACATTGCGGCCGGTCGAGGCCGGGTACGTGAGCGTGAGCTTGACCTTCTTGTCCGGGCCGATGATGAAGACCGAGCGCACCGTCAACGTGTTGTCGGCGTTGGGGTGGATCATGTCGTAGAGATCGGCCACCTGGCGGTCCTCGTCGCCGATGAGGGGGAAGGTCAGCTTCTGGCCCTGCGTCTCCTCGATGTCGCCGGCCCAGCCCTTGTGGGACTCGACCGAGTCGACCGAGAGCCCGATGAGCTTGGCGTTGCGCTTGTCGAATTCGGGCTTGGCCGCCGAGAAGGCTCCCAGCTCGGTGGTGCACACGGGGGTGAAGTCCTTGGGGTGGGAGAACAGGATGCCCCAGCTGTCACCCAGCCATTCGTGGAAGCTGATCTTGCCGTCGGTGGTGTCGGCCGTGAAATCGGGAGCGGTGTCCCCGAGTCGGACTGCCATGTGATCCTCCTGTGCTTGTGGCGCCGGGCAGGTAGTTCCCTGACTGCCGAGATGTCGGTCCTGCGCAGGCCACCCTACCGGTTCATCCGCCTATTGTCGACATCTTTGGTCGTCTTTTGCCGACGCCGCCGGTTCGGGTCGGTGGCCCCGGGGAGGATCGGCCGGCGGAAGCCACTGACCTGCGGGGACGTGCCAGAATGCGTACATGGCACCGACGAGCGGGGCCCCCGCGATCGGGGACGGGTACACCCCTTATCGGGCCGACACCCTGCGCACGGCCAGGGAAGGGCCGATCACCATCGTGACCATCGACCGCCCCGAGCGGCGCAACGCGGTCGACAGTCTCTGTGCCGACCAACTTCGACATGCCTTCGAAGCCTTCGACCAGGACGAAAGCCAGTCGGTCGCCATTTTGACCGGAGCGGAGGGCACCTTCTGTGCCGGGGCGGACCTCAAGGCGGTGGCCGAAGGGGATCGCCGGCCCATCCCCGACGCCGGGCCGGCGCCCATGGGACCAACCCGCCTGACGCTGTCCAAGCCCGTCATCGCCGCCGTGGAGGGCTTCGCCGTGGCCGGTGGCATCGAACTGGCCCTGTGGTGCGATCTCCGGGTAGCGGCCAGCGATGCCGTCTTCGGCGTGTTCTGCCGGCGCTTCGGAGTCCCCCTGTGCGATCTGGGCACGGTGCGCCTGCCCCGGATCATCGGGCACGGTCGGGCCATGGACCTCATCCTGACCGGCCGCGCCGTGCGCGGGCCTGAAGCCCTGGAGCTCGGTTTGGTCAATCGCGTGGTCGCGCCCGGCCAGGCGCTTTCCGCTGCGCTGATCCTGGCCCGACAATTGGCTGACCTGCCCCAGTTCTGCCTGCGCTCCGATCGGCTCTCGGTTCTTGAGCAATGGGGGCTGTCGGAAGAGGACGCCGCGGTCAACGAGGCCCGGCGGGGGCGCCAGGTCATACTCAGCGGCGAGACACTGGAAGGAGCCCGTCGTTTCGCCGACGGTGCCGGGCGCGGCGGCACGCCCCTGACCCAGGCGCCGTCCTCCGCTGAACTCCCATGACCTCATCGTCCCCATTCCCGTCCCCATCCCCGTCTGCTCCGACACCCACGTCCGGGGCTCGCCCCACCGTGGCGGCCTTCGACTTCGACGGCACCCTGACCAACGGGGGCAGTGTGGTGCCCTTCCTCATCGCGCAGCGAGACGTCTGGACCGTCGTGCGGACGATGGTCCGTATGGCGCCGGAACTGCTGCACGCCGCCCTGGCCGGGGGGACGGTGGCCGATGACGTGAAGGAGAAGCTCTTCGGGCGCCTGCTCGCTGGCCTGCCGAAGGACGAGGTCGATCGGCGCTCGGTCGCCTTCGCCCACCGGCACCTGGCCCGGCACCTACGGGCCGACACCAAGCGCCGGCTCCAATGGCACCAGTCGCAGGGGCATCACGTGGTCATCGTCTCGGCCTCGCCGGAGTGCTACGTGCGGCCGGCCGGCGCCGAGCTGGGGGTCGGGGGTGTGGTGGCAACCCGCCTGGCCCTCGACGGAGGAGGGATCCTCACCGGGCATTACGAAGGCAAGAATTGCCGAGGAGCCGAAAAGTACGCTCGCCTCCTTCTCCACCTGCGGGACCTCGGGCTCGAGGAGAGCGGCGACGGCCGCCCCGTGCTGTGGGCCTACGGCAACAGCCGAGGGGATCTGCGCCTCCTCACTGCGGCCGACCACGGCGTCGACGCCGGGCGGCTGGGGTCGATGGGGCGCTTGCGACGCTTCCCCCGCTTGGTCGAGGTCAACACCACCCCCCACCCGGCCGGCTCGTAGTCCGGACCTTTCCGTCCCGTGGGCCTCACCGGTCCAACGACGCGGCACGCATGCTCGCCGAGTCCGGTGGATCGTCGTGGCGGGCTGACCCGCTCCTTGCGAAGCCCCGATGCCCGATCGGGTGCACCCTGCCGCTTCTGGCGGCGTGCCGACGTCCGACGGGGGGAGCCACCGAACGATCCGGGGTCGGGGAGCCCCGGGGCACCGGTACCATGGGCGCTCGTGCGGGTCGATCAGGTCATCCCCATGCTGGCCCCACGCGACGCGATCGGCGTGCACACCATCAACGTGCGCGATTGCCTCCGTGCCGCAGGCTTTGATTCGGACATCTACTACGGCGACTTCGAACTGGGCGCCGAGCGGGAGGGCCGACCGGTTACCGCGCTCGGACGTTCCGTCCGGGACCGTTGGCTGATCTACCAGGCCTCGGTGGGCAGCCGGGTCTGCGACCTCTTTGCCGCTCGCACAGAACCCAAGCTGGTGAACTACCACAACATCACCCCGGCACACCTCTTGGTCGAGTGGGAGCCCGACATGGCCTCTGCGGCGGCAGTGGGAAGGGCACAACTGGCGCGATTAGCCGGCCAGAGCGTCTGTGCGGTGGCCGACTCCGCCTTCAACCAATCCGAGCTGGAGACGCTCGGATTCCGGGACACCGCCGTGATACCCCTGCTCATCGACATGCACACCAAGAGCAACGTGGCTGACCGAGGCCTGGCTGATTCGCTGATCCAACGGCGCACGTCGCGGGGCGGGGCCGACCTGCTCTTCGTCGGCAAGGTGGCACCGCACAAGGCGCAGCATGACCTGGTCAAGATGCTCTCCGTCCTGCGCCATTCCTACATTCCCGAGGCCCGCCTGCACTTGGTGGGTGCACCGCTCGGCCAGAACTACCAGCCGGCGTTGCGCTCCTTCATTCGCGAACTCGGTCTCGAAGACGCCGTGTTCATGACCGGCTCGGTGACCGCGGCCGAGCTCGAGGCGTATTACCAAGAAGCCGACGTCTTTGTCTGCGCCTCAGAACACGAGGGCTTCTGCGTGCCACTGGCCGAGTCGATGGGTCACGGCCTGCCCATTGTGGCCTACGGGGCGGCCGCGGTGCCCGAGACCGTCGGAGCTGCCGGGCTCCTGCTGGCAGACAAGTCGGCGAGTTTGTTTGCCGCCGCCGTGTCCCGCGTGCTCAACGATCCCGTACTGGCCCGTTCCCTCTCGCAGGCCGGAAGGGCGCGGGTTGCCGCATTCGATCTCCCAACCGCTCAACGTGACCTGGTGTCACACGTTCAGCGCGTCACCGGCTCGGCGCGCCGTGGGCACCAGAACGGCCTGGCCCGCCACGTCCGACCTCTGACTCTGGGAAGTCGGCTGACTCTGGGAAGTCGGCGCGGTGTCCGATGAGTGCGGGCCAGGGGCGCCGCGTGGACGCAGGCCCAGCCGTGTACGGCCGATGCACCCTGCCATCGAGGGTCGGAGCGGCTGGGGGACGCAGGTACAGGTGGCGCGGGCGTCGTGCAGCCCGCACACTGGTGCTCACTGCCTCGGCGTTGCCCCTGAGGGAGGTGCGACGGACCGCCGTGTGGCCGTGACCAGATAGTCAGCCCCGTCGGGACCCATATGGAGCACGGGGTCATACTCATGGCCGCCAAGAAGGCGACACCACGAAGCACCACGGAGGGGCTTTCCCGGAGACAGATCAGCCTCGGGGGGTGCATCAGGGCTACCCCACAGGGTTGTCGTCACCGAATGGATGACCAGGACACCGCCGGGGGCCAGGCGATCAGTGACGAGGCGCAGGAGCTGGTTGCGCTCTCCACCCGCCATCCCTTCGACCACGCCGCTGAGAACGACTGCTCCCAATGCACTCGGTGCCACGGTGCGAAGGTGCTCGGCCAGGTCGACCACCCGAAGATCGGTTTCCCCGCTCTCCGGCGGGATCCGCATGGGCCGCGGGTCCACGCCATAGGAGTCCCCCCCGGCAGCGGCAATGGCGCGGACCAACCACCCGTCATCGCAGGCCGCGTGGAGGATGCGGCCCGGCGCCTCGACCACGGCGGAGATGGCCACGTCGACCCACCACGCGTCAGGGCTGTGCACGCCCACGAACTCCACCACTTCCCCTCGAGGAACGCCCTCGTCTCTCATGAGGACTTCATGCTCGTCCAGGCGCCGTTCAATCACGTGCAGGCTCCGGCTGGTTGCCGCGGCGAACTGGTTGAACTGGTGAGTCACCCACCCCACGTACCAGAGCGATGCTGAACGCATGGCCTTCTTGGCCACTGCACCCACCTTGCGATTCGAGTCGATCGGTACGACGGGATCGACAAAGGCCGCCCGGTCGACCGACTCCAGCTCATGGGCCAAGGTGCCTCCGGCACTCGAGCTGGGTGAATGAGCGCGAAAGAGCACGTCGAGCTCGCGGTCGCCCGCCGTTGACAGATCCCCGACATCCCTCCGGTGGCGGACGTCTTCTTCGATCTCGGCCATCACCCGTCCCAGATCGACCGAGGGAGTCGGCAGCGGAGGGTTCGCCTCGGTCATCCGTCTGTGATTCGTTGGCTGGGTTACGAGGCCTGTTGCGGAATCAAGTCGTCCGCGCCCACCCCGTGATTCGACAACAGCGTCGCTTCTGCGCTCACGTAGATGGACCCGGTCATCTTGCCGGAATTCATCACTTCGAACACACCGGCCGTGTCGAGCGAATCGTAGAGCACACCGCCCCGACTCTCGATACCGATGGCGTACGAGAATTCTCCGTCCAACATCGGAATGTCCTTCAGCCGGATCTGGACCGTGCCCGGACCGGCGGGTACACCAATGGTGTTCCCCATGATGGCCGTGTCAGTCTGTGTGAGGATTTCCTCGTCATCGTTGCGCAGGGCAAGGCTGAAGACCACGTCGTCGCTGGCCGTGTTGGCATAGAAATCGACGTTGATGACGAGCTCCTCCCCGGTGCGCAGATACCGCCTCTCCGCCATGGCGGAGTACGAGTGTGTCACCCCGGTCAATCGAACCGGGCGCTCCGCATCCGGTGTTTCGACCGACACCCGAGTGGGAGCAGCCGACGATGGAGTGGCAACGAGGTCTGGTCGGGACATCCCGGCACCCTCCTCCATCAGTCCCTCCCGGAAGATACGGACCACCTCGCCGGGATCCCCATCGCCGACCATGATCCCGTGACTCAACACGACGGCGCGGTCGCAGATCGTCCTGACCTGATCCACCGAATGGGTCACCAACAGGATGGTCCGGCCTTCACGCTGGAACGCCTTTATCCGGTCGATGCATTTGCGTTGAAACCGTTCGTCACCCACGGCGAGCACTTCGTCGATGACCAGGATGTCCGGATCGACATTGACGGCGACGGCGAAACCGAGCCGGATGTACATTCCGGACGAATAGAACTTGACCGCACTGTCGATGAATTCCTCCAACTCCGAAAAATCCACAATGGCATCGAACACCCGGTCGACCTCACGCTTGGTCATGCCCAGCAGGGAGCCATTGAGATAGATGTTCTCCCGGCCGCTGAGGTCTGGCTGGAACCCCGCACCAAGCTCGAGCAGGCCGGCCAACTTGCCGCGCACGGCGACCTCGCCCAACGTGGGCTGCAACACGCCGCAGATGCACTTGAGGAGCGTTGACTTCCCGGAGCCGTTCCGGCCCACGATCCCAAGCGTCTCCCCCTCCTTGACATGGATGGACACGTCCTTCAAGGCCCAAAAGTCTTCGTGCGTGACCCTGCCGCGATGAATCACCCGCTCCTTCAAGGAATTGTGCTTCTCATGGGCCAACCGGAATCGCTTCGAGACACCGCGGACGTCAACCGAGAAATCACTCACCGTTCACAGCTCCTCGGCAAAGTTGCCCTCGAGCCGGCCAAACACGCCGAGGGCCACGATGAAGAGCACGGCAGAACCGACGAGCACGCCGAGATCCAGCAGCAAGTACGTCATGTATCCCCATGTGGGAAGGACGTAGTAGGTGGTCACCACGCCCTTGGTCGTGGCATAGGTGGTGGGGTGCCCGTAGAGCGCCCGCTGAAAACTCATGACCAACGGCGTCATCGGGTTGAGGAAGTACACCCAGGTCAATCCCCGCTCAGCAAGTTTCCGACCGATGTTCTGCTGATAGGCATACACAATCGGGCAGGCCCAGAACCACGCGGTCAGGAGGACCTCAATGAGGTGCTGCATGTCGCGCAGGTACACGTTGATGGACGACAGCAGAATCCCGAGCGCAGAGGCCAGGAGGATGCCGGTGAAGAGGGCCAGGAACAAAATGGGGAGGTAGCCATAGTCGGGCGACACGTGCAGAACCACCAGGAAAAGGACCATGACGATCGACTGGAAGCAGAAGAAGACAAAGGCTGAGCCCACCGCCGCCAACGCCAAGATCTCTCGAGGGAAGGCAACCTTCTTGACGATCCCATAGTTGTTGACAATGCAGCCCGTACCGGTGAGGACACCCAGCGAGAAGAGGTTCCACAGCAGCAGGCCGGAAAAGAGGTAGATGATGAAATTGGGCATCTTGTTGCCCAGCACGACCTGGAAGACGAAGAAGTAGATGGCCAGTGTCATGGCCGGAGCCACCATGGACCAGACCAGGCCCAAGGCAGAATTCTTGTATTTCACCTTGATCTCGGTGCGGACCAGATAGACCAGGAGCTCCCGGGACAGCCAGATCTCACGCATGCGCTGGCCCACCCCTATGGTCGGGGTGACAACGCGCGTGACCTTGTTCCCGCGGGCCTCTCGCGCGCTGAACCCAGCCGCTTCGGCCGCCATGGGCGAAGGATCGGCTACTGGTCGGGCCATCCCATAACCCTCAGGCGCGCCGGATTTGTTCGTCGGTTCGGCACCCGAAGAGGAGGTCGGGACGTCCAGCGCCACCTCTATGCTCCTCCCGCCGCGATGGCGGAGCGGTCGATCACCTGGTCAATGAAGCCGTACTCGCGGGCCTCTTCGGCGGTGAACCACCGGTCGCGATCGGAGTCCGTTTCGATCCGCTCAAGGGTTTGGCCGGTGTGCAGGGCGATGCGCTCAGCCATCATCCGCTTCAGGTAAATGATCTGCTCTGCTTGGATCGCGATGTCAGCGGCCTGGCCCTGCATGGCGCCGGACGGCTGGTGCATCAATATCCGTGAGTGCGGCAGCGCGAAACGCTTGCCGGGTGCCCCGGCGCAGAGGAGGAACTGGCCCATGCTCGCAGCCAGGCCGACACAGATGGTGGAGACGTCCGGCCGCACGTACTGCATGGTGTCGTAGATGGCCAGACCGTCCGTCACCGATCCCCCGGGGGAATTGATGTAGACCGAAATGTCCCTGTCCGAATCTTCGGACTCCAGGAGAATCAGCTGGGCGCAGACCAGATTGGCCGTGATCTGGTCGATCGCGCTGCCGATGAAGACGATGCGCTCTTTGAGCAGCCGCTGATAGATGTCCGAAGTGGGTTCGCTGCCGCCGGCAGCACCGATGATGGGGGAAGAGGAAGGAAAGGCCATGGCCAGAGGATACCTGGTCCAGGTGAACAGGTGTCGGTAGGTAGCCATAGAATACCAGTTCACCCGCTGTGCGGGCCCGCTGCGGGCGTGGCGGAATTGGCAGACGCGCCGGGTTTAGGTCCCGGTCCCCACTGGGGGTGGAGGTTCGAGTCCTCTCGCCCGCACGTAGAGCAACCCAGCGTCGGGTCTTTCTGGCTCGTCCCGCTACCCCCGTCGCGGTCCCGGCCCGACGCGCCCGGGTCCTCCTGGCCGGCCGTCAGTGCAACCGGATGGTGCGAATGCCGAGGCCGAGCTGTCGGCCGTCCAATGTCTTGAGGACGTCGCGTGGACGCCACACGGAGGCCGAGATCACCAGACAGTCGCCCGAAGGGTCATAGGGCACCTCGATCGTCGCCACCGCGTTCGGACCGGCGATTCCATTGACGTCATGACGACCATGGGTGATCCGGTAATGGACGTCGCGCGGGCTGGGGTTCACCGCCTCGATCGCAATGGACCGGCTGTCCCGTCCACGCTCAATCGACACAACGCTACGCCGAGCACTGTAGCGCTGACGGAGCTCCGGGTCCCCGTCCGCCGGCGCCCACGTGGCGTCCTCGTCTGGGGGCAGTTCGAACGAGGACATCTCGTAGACCCCGTCGGCCCGCCGAGCCTCGAAGATCACCCCCAGGTGGGTGGCGGACGTCACGTGCTTCTCCGCGACCCAGCCCAGGTGCATGAGCGTCCGCAAGAAGTAGGACTCCTGAAAACCCAGCTCCAACCAACCATGCTGACGGATGGCCCACAGCGACTCACCATCGAGCCGAAGACCCCACGGAATGGGAAACGAGTCGTGGATCGGCTCGGCGGCGAAAAACACCCGCCCGCCGGGGTTGAGGACGTTGCCCAGTTGTGCGAGGAGGGCTCGGTGGTCGGAACAGTGATGGAAGCTCTCATAGAACAGCACGGCGTCGAAGGTCAGCCCCAATTGGTCGATCTGGAGAAACTCGCCCCGCCGGGCGTCGATCGACAATGCAAACTTGCTCGCCCGCTCCAAGACCAGGTCGACAAAATTCGGGTCTACGTCAATAGACGTCACGTGGTACCCCATCCGGGCCATCGCCACGGTGGTGTTGCCCCATCCCGCACCGAGCTCGAGCACCGACGCCCCTGCCGGCAGCCCCATGGTCTGGATGATGAAGCCGAATGCCATCAGTTGGTGACCGACGGTCTCGGCGCTCTCGGTGTAATAGGGAAACGGTCGGTTGGCGTCCACCGGGAAGTCGGATCGCTCGTTGGAGATCGCGTACTCCGTGCGACCAGAGATCCGCCGGTACATCTCGAACTGGCTGTCTGCGTACTCTTGGCCGGCGGGATCCGACGGCAGATTGGTGGGCGTTCCCATCTTGAACGTCTGGAACACGGCCCGCATCGCGTCGTCCGACACGAGGTAGGCCGCGTCCACTTCGCGCAGCTTGGCATCCAATTCATCGAGGGTGCGCAGCACCTGGACGTTGGGATCGGGTAGGGCCGCTCGTCCCACTCGCCGTACGACAGCCGGCACCGCGCCCGGCCTCAACCCCGCCTGCCGAGCAAATCGACCCGCTCGACGGCGAATGCGACCGGCGAGCGGACGGACGCGGACCGTGGCGTCATGAGCGAGCTTGTTCCATCTCTCGCCCTGTGTACGTCCGGTCACCGTGCTCCTCTGTGTCGACTCCTGATTGCGACAGGCCAAAGTGTTGCACAAGCTGTCAGAAGCGGGGCCCGGGCCACGCGAGGTCGGGCGACGCGGTGGCTCCGCCCGCAGGAGGGCATGGCGTCCCACTCGAAGCCGGCGAAGCCACGTACCAGCGGCTCGCCGCGTTCATCCGCTCAAGAACCGCCTCGCGCCCCCGGCGTCGTGTGACACCTGCGGCGGCAGCTACGGGCCATCGTCCCGGTGTGGGCAAGACCCTCCGCGGTTCGGCATCAGAAGACGCCTCATGGTGCGTCATCCGGCGATCCGATATTCCACAGCTGGTGCCGTAGGCCGAGGAGTCCAACTGATCGAGGGAGTGAGCCGATCGTCGCGGTCTCCCTCCGCTGACTCACGTATCGTAACCCCAGGTCACTACACCGGAGTTGATCGACGGGCCGAAGCTCGATCCGTTGAACGCCGTACAGGTCAGCTGGGTGGCGCCCGTCCAACTGCAGTAGCGGGCGTCGACACCGGCCGCCACCCACGTAGCTCCGGGGTCATATCCCCAGTCGACGGGACCTGACAACCCTGTCGTGCCGAAGCTCGTGCCGTTGAACGTGCTGCACTCCAAATCACTGTCGTTGGGCGGGCCGGCGCCCACCCGGCGGCAATAGTCGGCGCCTCCGGTCACCGGCACCCACGTCGCGGCAACGTCATAGCCCCAGTCGACGAGTCCCGACAGGACCGACGAACCGAAGACGGAACCGTCGAATGAAGTGCATTCCAGATAGCTTGCGACCAAGTCAGGGCCGCCGCCCACCTGGCGGCAATAGTCGACGTCACTTCCTACCGGCACCCACATCGCGGCAGTGTCGTAGCCCCAGTCGGTGAGGCCGGAAATCTGGGTAGGCCCGAAGGACGACCCGTTGAAGGTGTTGCATGCGAGATAGCTGGCTACCCAGTCAGGGCCGCCGCCGACGCGGCGGCAGAAGTCGGCCCCTCCGGTCACCGGCACCCACGAGGCTCCCGTGCTCCAACCCCAATCGGTGATGCCCGATGTCACCGTCGATCCGAAGCTGGTCCCGTTGAACGGGGTGCACTCCAGATAGCTGGCTACCCAGTCCGGGCCCGCCCCACCCAACGTGCAGTAGTCGACGTCACTTCCGACAAGAACCCACGACGCGTTGGCGGATTGACCCCAGTCCACCACCCCAGAATCCACCGTAGATCCGAAGCTGGTTCCGTTGAACGGCGTGCAGGCCAGGAAACTCCCGCCTGGTGGGCCGGCACCGACCAGGCGGCAGTAATCCGCCCCACCTCCCACCGAAACCCAGGCTCGCGCCGAGTCATAGCCCCAATCCGTCAGTCCTGACACGACCGTAGGACCGAAGCTGGTTCCATTGAACGACGTGCAGGCCAGGTAGCTGGCAACCCAGTCCGGACCGGCGCCCACCGGGCGGCAGTAGTCAGAGGTTCCGTTCGTGGTGACGGGCACCCACGCTTCGCCACTGGTGTCGACGGCGGTGCACGGAGTCTCCCAACTCGGCGCCGGGGGCGAATAGTTGGGTGGTAGGACGTCCGCGAAATTGCCGGTCCCCCAGGTATCGAGGTCGCCGGTGACGGACGGCGAGTACGCTGCTACCTGGGCGGCGAAGTCGCCCTGGGACATTGCCGCCAGGATGTAGGGGTAATACCCGTTTTTCAATGTGATCACCGTCGCCGTCACGCCATCGGCCCAATTGTTGTAGGCCTGGACGCCGGGGGTCTGTGCCGTGACTCCCGGTACGACTCCCAAGTCGTAGTTCCACGAACCGTCGAATGGTTGGGTGGTGTCGAGCGGGTTGAAGCGAGCAGTGTTCTCCCAGTTGCCGCCTTCGGCCTGCTCCCATCCGAGGACTCCCTCCACATTGGAAGCAGTCACCGGCTCGGGGATTGCCGCGAGCAAGGCGTTGGCGAAGTCCGTCGGAGTGTAGATGCACGAAGGGGATACGGGTGTGGACGCAACCGCTGGTTTGACAGTGACGAGCGAGGCCGCGACCGTGACGACAAGCAGGCCAGCCACCAGGAGACCCGCCTGGCCCACGGCCACCAGGGACCACCAGTATCGACTTGTGACGTTCTTACTGGCCATGACTTCGGTCCCTCACTTCCGCCCCGCGACCGACCGCTCCGAGGCAGGCCAGCGGCATACGCCGTCAACGCTTGAGCAAGGACACATCCTGGAGTGGGTCGGTGACGAATGGTACCATCCCGTCCGTCAGAGGCGGTTGATGAGGAGCATTCCCGTGCGCACACGAACCCGCCGGATCATTATCGGATTCGTTGCCGTCGGTGGTCTGGCCGTCGGCACTTCGGCGTGTACGTCAACCGGGAACCCGAGTGCGACCTCCACCTCCCACCCTTCGACCACAACGGCACCGCCCCGTGCCACGACGTCGACTGGCCCGCCGATACGGGTGGCGACCACCACCACCACCACCTCTGCCGCGTCGACGACTGGTGGCACCGCCCTTCTCGCTCCCGGCGACTACCTCAACGCGTCGGCGGCGGTCCCGCACTACCAGATAGCCATCGCCCCCTCGGCCCCGGGGACGCTGCAAGGGACGCTGAGCTTCGTCTACCAGGACGGTAAGCAATCCGAGGTGTTCACGTTCAGCGCTTCGCCCCCATCCTCCGCAACGGGCGCGCCCTTCAATCTTGACACGAGCTCGGGCACCTCTCACACAGCCACCATTACGGCCGGAGCATTGCAGCTACCCGGATGTCAGGCCTACCTCAGCTATGCGGTTTCGGCGTCTCAGTGTGTCTTCACCCTGGTCGGTGGCTGACGCTGCCGGTAGACTCCAAAGGCCACGGGGGGCGAGCCTCAGGCCCTCACCGCCGCCCGGCCAAGCTGCGATCACCGATGGTGGGTGATGATCGGTCGGGACCCTACTTCCGGCGGAAGAAGGCCAGAAACGACGTCCACTGAACCGTCCCGTCGTTGAGTACGACGTGGCGTCGGACGCGATCGATGCCGGATGGGTAGACGATCGATTCGATGAGGTAGTCCGTGGGTGGAAGCGACCAGTCCACCGGCTCAATGAGCTCGAGCAGCGGTGAGGCCTCAATGACGTACCTCTCCATCTCCGACTTGTTGAAGAACTCGGGGTGATGCTGGTCTTCGAGGAGGAGGTACTCGGTGGCCACGACGACGACACCACCGGGTCGCACAACGCGAGCCATCTCACGCACGGCATCCGCCGCGCGGTCGTGGCTGCCGAAATGCTCAATCGACGAGAGCGACCAGGAGAAATCAAAGGTCCCGTCGGGGTAGGCCCCGAGGTCGGTGCCGTCCATCACTCTGAACTCAATTGCCTCAGTACGGATTGGGCGCGGGCAGAAGTCTTGGGGGTTCTCGATGACGGCGGCGTCAGCTTCCCGACCACCGGCGGTCGCCCAATCGCCACTGCCGTAGAGGTCGGTGGCGATCACCTGACGAATTCGGTCTCCCAACCAGAAGATGACGCACTCGCGTCCAGCCCCTATCCCGATCGCCCGATGGCCAGGGTCGATCATCCCAAGGTGCCGGAGCCCGTAGATCGTCTGCACCCACTCCCAACCTTTGCGGTAGATGTGGGGATCGGACTTGCCGGCGAAGATGTGGTCATCATAGGAGTAGGTGGCCAGGTCCTCGAACAACGCGAACCACTCAGGGTCTTGAAACGCCGCCACATTGGTCAGGCTGCTCAAGGGAAGTGGCGCGGCGCCACCGGCACGATCCGGGTCGGTCACCGGCCACGCCAACCCGATAGAGGGCATTTTGCCATCAACAAACCGAGCTCCATGGTCTCCTTGGCTCCTACGACCCGCGACAAGGCAGCCACGATAGTCGCGCCATGTCTCTCTGTTGGGCAGCATCGAGTGGGCGCGAGTGGCACCGAGCCTGGGCCGGCGCTGCAAGCATCCGGCAGACCCAGCACCGGGCGTGGTGTGTCGGAATCGGCGATCAGTCGGTTCGGACCCTGGACGGGAGGACCCACTGCAGAGCTCGCTGGAATCCTGGGACCGAATTTGCCGTGTTATAGAGACGGTCGATCATCAGGTAACGGCGCCGGCTCAAGACGCTGGCCAGGTCATGACGCGCCTCATGGTCCCGGGCACGATAAAATTCCACTTGGGTCTGGAGTTCGTTCGCGTCGTGGTGCAGTTGGACGCGCTCACCTTCAAGGTTTTCGATCTGAGCAGCAAGGCCCTCGACCTGAGAGACAAGGCCCTCGACCTGAGAGACCAGTTGCTCATTGGTTGACTCTGCCGAGGCGACGGTGGTTTCCAGTTGCGAGGCGTACTCGGCATAGAGCTCGAGCTCCCGCTTGGGGTATTCGGCATCCTTCTTCACGTTGGGTCGCGACCGAAGGTCCGTGGGGGTCACGGGGGCAGGCGAGGTTCGGGACTCGGCCAATCGTGCTGCTCGCGCCACAGCATCGCGGCATCCGGGCTCAGGTGGCTCGTGGAGAGCCAATGCGGCAGCCCAATTGGCGACGAAGCGCTTCTTGTTTCGCTCGAGGAGGAACGATCGGTAACGGTGTGTGGTACTCGTGCCGTGGCGGTGCACCACAGTCGACTTGGGTTGGTAGAGAACCTTCTGGCCGAGGGCGGCAATTTTCATGCAAAAGTCCACATCCTCGTAGTACGCCGGAAAGTAGTCATCGGACATCCCACCGAGCGATTCCCAGGTACTTCTCCTGACCAGAAGCGATGCGGCGCTGCAGTAGTCCACTCGTCTGAGTCGGGGAGCACCGAATGGTTCCTCCCGGATCTCCGAGTCGATCTGCGTCACCCCCCCGTCGGACCAGATCACGGCGCCTTCTTCCTGTACGCGACCGTCCTCGAAAACCATCCGGCTTCCCACGGCGCCAGCGTCACGGTTCTGTTCAGCGGCTTCGACCAGGGCTTCGAGCCAGCCATCGAGGACCACGGCATCGTCATTGAGGAGCACAATGAACTCGCCCCGAGCCTTCGCCGCAGCCCGGTTGCAGGCCCCACCAAACCCAAGATTGTAAGAACTGGAGATCACGCTGGCGCCTGTGACGCCACGTTCGAGCGATGTGAGCAGTGACTCCGTTGGCTCGTTCAACGAAACAATCACCTCATAGGAAACCGATCCCTTTCCGGTTTCCAGCGTCCTGAGGCAATCCATCAGCAATGGTGCGGACCGCCATCCCGTAATGATGACGGTCACCTTGGGGTTTTCTTCTGCTCGGAAGTGGAGGATCGGCTCGGCGGGTAGCGATTCTTGATTCTGGTTCTGCGTTGACGTCACCTTGCTCGCTTCCACGTGTTCGTGAGACATGGGTACTGACACAGGAATACCGTGCCTCGAAGCTTACCTTCACCCGTTTCGAGGCCCACGAGCCCGATGACGACGCCAAACGTGACTGCGACGACGACACTCTGTGACCGGGCTGAGAGGACAAGCAGGAGAAACAGGGCCGCCGGGGGCAGCCCGTCCGAACGCGTCTCGATCGCCCGTCATCGCCTCACGCGCAGCGAACCAGATGAAGGTGAGTCGCGCGACCTCGGAACCGGTGATCTCCGGGGTGTCTTCCGCAAAGGCCAAGGAACGTATCGACCGGACGGCCACCGGCTGAGCCACCCGGTGCACGGGTCTGCGTCTGCCGCTTTTTGGTGATTGCGGCGCGGTTGGCGGGCAAAGGAGGCTCGAACCCATGCGTTAGTATTTGCCAGCCCCGTTGGCGGTTGCCGCTGCGTTGCGTAAGGAGTGCAGGTGCTCGACGTCGATGGAAACGTGATATCTGCCGAAGAGCTGGTGCGTCGGGTCGATCAGCTGGTCACCAACATCGGAACGACCGCCACGAGCTCGCGGGACGGGGTGCTCGGGCAGCGAACGCCCGAGCCGACCGCGCTCAACGAAGCATCGCTTCGTAGGGTGTGGGCGCTTCAAGCAAGAATTCGTCCCCCTGACCTAGGGCAGCCGAAGGGCCTGAAAGGGCGGGCGTCAAAATTCGCCAAGCGGGTGGTGCGGAAGCTCACGCACTGGTATGTCGAGCCACGGTGGGTCATACAGCAGGAGTACGACCTCCAGAATGCCGAACTGGCTTCCAGTGTGCTCGCCGAGCTCCAACTGCACAACGCCCGATTCGAGCTGCAGGCAGCTTCGCTGACAGAACAACTGGAACGATTGGAGCGCTCCCGCTGGCAAGCCAGCGATGGGTTCGCCATGCAGGCTGACGTCCAACTGCTGCGACAGGAGGTGGCCGTCGTGCTGGAGCGTCTGGGCATGGCCGCAGCGGCTGGGGTGCACATCGACTACGCGGCTTTCGAAGAGCGCTTCCGAGGTCCCAGCGATGGGACGAGTCGTTCTCAGGAGCACTACCTGACGAAGCTCCCTCCGCCGGAGATCGCCGGACGGGTCGTTGACATCGGCTGTGGCCGGGGGGAGATGCTCGAGTTGCTCCGACATGCGGGGCACGACGCGTTGGGCGTCGACACCGACTCGGGAATGGTCGAGCTGTGCACCGTCAAGGGCCTTCCCGTGATCAAGGACGACGGGATCCACTTTCTCGAGCAGATGGAGGACCAATCATTGAAGGGCATCTTCTGCCTGCAGGTGATCGAGCATTTGCTCACCTCCGAACTCGAGAAACTGATCAGGATCGCCCGACAAAAGCTGCTTGTCGGGGGCGTCCTGGTGATGGAGACGATCAACCCGCGCAGCTCCTACTCCTTGGGCAACCACTTCTTCGCCGATACGTCCCACGTTCGTCCGGTGCATCCGGAGACATTGCGATTCATCTGCCAAAGCGTCGGGTTCGGCGACGTTGACCTCGAGGAGCTCTCCCCCCACCCACTGCTCGAGCTCGCCGATGATCTTCCCGAAGAGGGAGCCATCAAGACTGCGGTGGAGGCGCTGCTGAAGAATGTCTTTGGGTTTCAAGACTACGCGATTATCGCAACACGGTGAACAGGTACTCCGCTGTTCATCAATTCCACTCCGGTACGGCGAGTGGCGACGCCATAACCCGGCAGATGTTCGAGCTTCAGGGTCACCTCAACGCGATGGGCATCACCTCGGATATCTTCGCCGAGCACATCGAACCCAGCCTCCAAGGACGGATCCACCCCGTACAGGGCTACACCGGTTCCGACGCCAACCTCATGCTCCTGCACCACTCCATGGGCTCGGATTCGTTCGACCAGGTCGTCGGCCTGCCCGACGACATCGTCGCCGTCTACCACAACATCACTCCCGAGCACTACTTCACCGACGAAGGCGTGCGCCAATACATCCGGCTCGGTCGGGAACAGCTGGGGCGACTGGCGCTGCGGGCCAAGCTGGGTTTGGCCGACTCCAACTACAACCGACGGGAGATGCTGCGGGCCGGGTTCCGCCGTGCGGAGGTGCTCCCCGTTCGGGTGGATTTCTCCGAGTTCGCCCGGCCGACATCCGAGACCTCGGCCCGCTCCGAGGACTGGCTCTTCGTCGGTCGCATCATCGGGAACAAGTGCCAGCACGACTTGGTCCGGGCGTTCGCCGTCTACGCCGGGGCATACGGGACTGACGCCCGGCTGATCCTTGTCGGGGACACCTCCTCGAGTGACTACGTCGACTTCGTCCAGCGACAGGCGGACACCCTTGGCATTGGCAATCGGATCATCATGCCCGGCAAAGTTTCCGATGGCGAGCTGCAGTCGGCGTTCGCTCGGGCCGGCATCTTCGTCTCCCTGAGCGAACATGAGGGCTTCGGCGTTCCCGTGCTCGAAGCGATGACCGCCGGACTTCCGGTCGTAGCCTTCGGGGCAGCCGCCATTCCCGAGACCATGGGCGGGGCCGGTATCCTCCTTCGCACCAAGGAACCCACGATCGTGGCGGCCGCTGTGCGGTGCGTGATGGAAGACGCAGATCTTCGCAATCGTCTCGTTGAACGGCAGTTCAAGCGGATCCACCAGGTTCAGTCCTTCGACGTGCCAAAGCTCCTGAAGCGAGTCGTCCGTCGCGCCTCGGGTGCGCACTATCCTCTCGAGATTCAGGTGCAGGGGCCGTTCGAAACCAGCTACAGCTTGGCAGCCATGAACCGGAGACTGGCGATTGAGCTCGATCGTGTCCCCAGTCGCGCCGTGTCCATTTACGCGACGGAGGGGCCCGGCGACTATGCACCGGCGGTCGAGGACCTCAAGCAACACCCCCGCGCCGCCGAACTCCTCCAGCGGTCTCACGATGTCCCGTATCCCGATGTCGTCATCCGTCAGATGTACCCGCCACGGGTCATCGACACGCCTGGCGGGATCACCTGTGAGTACTTCGGATGGGAGGAGAGCCGGATCCCCCCTGATATGGCCGACGATTTCAACCGATTCCTTGACGGTGTCGGCGTCATGTCTGAATTCGTCCGTGACGTGCTCTGGGACTCGGGGGTCAATGTACCGATTCGAGTGGTGGGCAACGGGGTAGACCCTCATGACCCAAGGGCTGCCATCGACGCACCGGAGCTTGAAAACCTCCGAGCGTTCCGTTTCCTCCACATCAGCTCGGCCTTTCCTCGCAAGGGGATCGACGTGTTGCTCGATGCCTACGCCGCCGCGTTCGACGGCCAGAGTGACGTGACACTGGTGCTCAAGACGTTTCCCAACCCGCACAACCAGGTGGGCGAACTGCTGCAGCAGCTCCGGAGCAGGCACCCGAATCCGCCCGACGTCAGGTGGATCGACCGCGATCTCGACGATCGTGAACTGCAGGGGCTCTATAACCTGTCGGACTGTTACGTACACCCGGCCCGGGGTGAAGGGTTCGGGCTGCCCGTGGCCGAGGCAATGTCCGCCGGGGTCCCGGTCATCAGCGTCGCCCACTCTGGACTGGCGGACTTCGTCTCGGGGGAGACCGCCGTCACCATTCCGTTCCGTCTCGAACCCGCCGGTTCGCATATGGATATCGCCGGCTCGATGTGGGCCGAGCCGGACGGCGAACGCCTCGCGGTCGAGATGAGCCGACTCGTGGAACACGCTGACAGCCCGGACGTGCGAAGGCGGGTCACGAAGGCGGCCGAGTTGGTCGCCACCAAATACTCGTGGGCCGCCGCCGCCGAGCGATGGGGCGACTTCATCGACGAACTGGAGGACTTGAGCACCATGACGCGCGTCGCCATGGTGAGCCCGTGGAACTCCCGTTGCGGCGTGGCCGAATACTCACGGTACATCGTCGAACACGGCCGGGGATCCATTTCCTTCGAGCTCTTCGCCGACAAGGTGGACGATGTCGTCGATCCGTTCGCCGAGCGTGGGGTCAACCGATGCTGGTCAGACCGCTGGAACCCCGATTTGCGAGAATTGGAAGCAGCCCTGACGACGTCGGACCCTGACGTCGTCCACATCCAATTCAATTTCGGGTTCTTCGAGCTCAAACACCTTGCCGAGTTCATCGACCGCCAACTCGAACATCGGGGAGTGGTGGTGACTCTCCATCGGACGGCGGACATCGACATCGAGGGCGACCTGGTGAGCCTGAAACAGATCGAAGCCACCCTGCAGCGGGTCGATCAATTGATCACGCACCAACAGGCGGACGCACGATTGCTCGGGGAGTTCGGACTGGTCCGCAACGTCCGCGTCGTGCCACAAGGGGCGCCATCGCCGCCACCGATCACGCACTCGGCCGCGCGGCTTGCTCTCAAGGTCGGGTCACGGCCGGTGATCGGCGCATTCGGATTTCTCCTGCCACACAAGGGGATCCTGGATCTCATCCGCGCGGTGGACACGCTCCGGACCGACTTCCCGGACCTCTGCTTGTTCGCCCTCTGCGCTCGCCATCCCAGTCCCACGTCCCGCGAGTACGAGAACGCCGTGCGCGCGGAAATCGACGCCCGGGGACTCGATGACAACGTGCTCTTGATCAGTGAGTTCCTACCAGATAGGACCGCAGCTGCCATCTTGCGAGGAGCGGATGCAATCGTGCTCCCCTACCGCCAGACCGAGGAGTCATCGAGTGCGGCCCTGCGCTTCGTCCTCCCGATCGAACGGCCGATCATCGCCACCGATCTTCCTCTTTTCGATGACGCGCGAGAGAGCCTGCTTCTCGTCGACCCCGACGACAACCCGAGCCTCCAAGATGCCGTCCGGCAGGTACTGATTGACGGCGACCTGCGCCGAGACCTCGCCCTGCGCTCAGCCATGGCGGCCCGCAAATTCCGTTGGCAGCGGGTCGCACAAGATCATCGAGACATCTACACAGCTGCTCGGCGGGCGCACGCGAGAATCTCCACCTGACCGGTCCTCGCCCACTCACAGTGGCGGCGAAGCACCGTGTCCAGTTGGGAGATCTCCCAGAAGCGCTCGCCACTGACAACCCGACGACCGGCACGTCGAAGAGGGCGTCTCTCTCACGGCGGCGGTCGAGCAAGACCGGGCGACCCCTCGACCCCCGTATCCAGTGCGGAGGGATCAGATCGGACATGACGAGCGACCCTCTGTCTCCCTGAAGTTCCGTGAGGGTCTGTGTCACGCCCGAGCTCCCGACTCAAGCCCCCGGCGGCGGCCAGCAGCCCTACCCCAGCCAGCAGCACGATCCAGCCCTTGATCGGGTCCTTTCCCTGGAAGCTTTCCGGCGCCATAAGCGCCTCACCCTTCTCCAAAAGATCGAAGTTGCCTTGGATCTGGCTCCCTCGCTCGGTGAAATTCAGGGCATTCTCCACCGCATCCACTGACGAGGGATGGGGGAGGAGAAGGCCGCCTCGGTCGAATGGAGCCCGCAACGTGGGAGATGAGACCGTTTGCCACCACTGCTCATACGGAACGCGGATCGAAAGGAAGCTGATCCCGACGCTGAGCAGGGCGAGCACCGTGAACGTGGCCCGAGCGAGGATTCCGAGTGCCGAGCCCGCCTCGGTCACATGCAGCACTTCCACAGCGCCGATCACGAAGCAGAACACCACCGGGAACATGAAGCGCGAGCCCCAGTCCACGCCTCCGTCCCACGCCGTCCATTTCGCGAAGAAAAGGACCCGGGCAACGATGAGGAGGATGAACATCACGCCAACAGGGCGGTTCCTCCACAGGAGAATCCCGATACCGATCACACCCAGCACAGCCACCGGATTGAAAATGAACACACCTTTCCCGGGGCTGATCAAGAGGCCTTCGATCCCTCTTCCCATCGGAGTGCTGAATCCCTGACCGTTGTACGAGAAGACCAAGAGCTTGCCCCACCTCAGGTCGTTGTACCACAGCAGAAATGCCACACTGATGGCGACCGGCAGGCCCAGTGCCATCACGTTCCTCCGGCTCAGGATCTGGCGCCACGGAACGAACATCGGCAAGGCCACCAAACCGATCCAAGCGGTGAGAATCGAATCGGCCCGGAATTGGATCACCGCCGCCGAAGAGAGTCCGAGCACGAGTGGGGCATGTCTCCAACCGTCTCGCCAACGCAGTGCCGCCCACACCATCAATGCGATGCACAACCCCACCGCCGGTTCGGAGAAGAGCTCGGTCGTGGCCTGGAGCGCCATGGTCAACACGCCGAACGTCAGCGCGGCCAGAACGGCCAGGGAGGCAGACCAACCCAAGGCTCGCCCGATGGCGTACACCACGACACCGGTCGCAGCCACGATGACCGGATTGATCAATGACAGCAGCAGCATCTCATGACCGGTCGTCTTGGAAAGCGCATAGACGGGTGCGGCCAGGACACTGACTCCGACGCCATACGGACTGTAGGGCGTGCAGAGATGGTAATAGTCGTCGAATGCCCCGGTCGTGCGTAACGTGAAGTGATCGACGAGGTTCTTCGACACGGCCACCATGCACGTCGCGTCGTACGCGACGAACTTATGTCGGCTGACGGCCACGTACACGAGGAACAATCCGGCAAAGAGAAGGGACGCCACCAGGGCGTCGGGATGCGATCGGGAACGACGCGTTCGGCGTCTCGGGATGTCCGTAGCCCGCTGTGGCCGCGGGCTGGCGTCAAGCACCCCGCGACGATAGCTGACAATCTCGATCTCGGGCATGACGGAGAACTCCGCACTCGGAGGTGATCGCGAGCGTCGAAGCCGCGTCTGCGGATCGCGGGGTCTCTCCGGGTAGGGTGGCCCGGTGATTCGCTCGACGTGGCTCTCGGTCGGTGGCCCGCACGATGCCGTGCTCGCACATCCATAGGGTGGCGCTCCTTTCGGTTGTCGCCGATGACGTGTCCGACCCGCACCCGTCCATGGGCGTCCTTTGAAATCAGTGGGACATCTCGTCGCCGCGCCGGACAAATTCCGGGGTACCGCTTCGGCCATAGACGTGTCCGCGGCCATAGCGGAGGCGGCGCGGCTCTCCGGTTGGACCGCGGCTGAAGTGCCTCTGTCAGACGGGGGCGAAGGTCTGTTGGACGCCATCGGTGGCTCACCACGAACGACGCGTGTCCCGGGCCCTCTCGGGCACTCGGTGGCCGCAGAGTGGCGACTGTTGCCGCATCTCCTGGGTGAAGGCCCCGTTGCCGTCATTGAGACATCGCGGGCCGTCGGACGCGGCCTCCTGCCTCGCCCGACGGGCGATGATCCAGTCCGGGCCGATACGGCCGGCGTCGGTCACCTGCTCCTCGCGGCGCGCTCGGCCGGGGCCCGGCGCATCGTGGTCGGGTGCGGTGGCTCGGCCACCACCGACGGTGGGTGGGGGCTCCTCAATGCCGTCGGGTCGCGTCAGGCCCTCGCCGGGATCGAACTCATCGTGGCCTGCGACGTGACCACGGCATTTCGCGACGCCGCCATCGTGTTCGGCCCCCAGAAGGGTGCCTCGAGGGAGCTGGTCGAACGGTTGACCCGACGGCTCATCTCGCTGGCCGAGCGGTACAAGCGGGACTTCGGCGTGGACGTGGACGGCATCCCCGGCGCCGGGGCGGCCGGAGGCCTCGCCGGCGGATTGGCCGTGCTCGGCGCCCGCCTCGTGCCGGGATTCGACCTGGTGGCCGACATGGTGGGTCTACCGGAACACCTTGATGCGGCCGATCTCGTGGTCACCGGAGAAGGCCACCTGGACCCACCTTCCTTCCAGGGCAAGGTGCCTGGCGGCGTGCTCGCCCTGGCGAATTCCCCGGTCCTGTGCGTCGTCGGAGCAGCTGACCCGGCACTGGCCCGGAAACCGCCTCCCGGCCTGGACATCATCGATCTCACGGAGCGCTATGGCCCTACCCGGGCCCGCTCGGATACCTGCGCTTTGATCACCGAGGTGACCGTCGAGTTCATCGCCCGGTTTTGCCCGTGAACGGGCGTATCGGCAATGCTGCTGCACGCGTGGTGTGGCGATGCCCCACGCCGCGCCATCATGAGTCGGTCGGCGCGCCGCATTCACAACACGCGCCGCATTCACAACAAAGGGAACTACATGGGACTGCTTGATGGCAAGGTGGCGATCGTTACCGGCGCGGGTCGGGGCATCGGACGTGAAGAGGCGCTGCTCCTGGCCAGCGAAGGGGCCCGGGTCATCGTCAATGACCTCGGTGGGGCCTTGACCAACACCACCGCCGACGAGCATCCGGCCGAGGACGTCGCTTCGCTCATCCGGGAACGAGGGGGCGAGGCCGCCGTCAACGGCGACGACATCAGCTCATGGGAGGGAGGGAAGGACGTCGTCGATCAGGCCATCGACACCTTCGGCAGCCTCGACATTCTCGTCAATAACGCCGGGATCCTGCGGGACAAGATGTCCTTCAATATGGGGGAATCCGACTGGGACGAGGTGATCCGCGTCCACCTGAAGGGTCACTTCGCCCCCACCCATCACGCCGCGGTGTACTGGCGCAACCGGGCAAAATCCGGTGAGGAGGTGAGCGGACGGATCATCAACACCACCTCCGAAGCTGGGCTCTTCGGCAATGCCGGTCAGGCCAACTACGGCGCCGCCAAGGCCGGCATCGCCGCGCTGACCTGGGTTCTGGCGCGGGAGCTCGGCCGCTATGGCATCACCTCGAATGCCATCGCCCCGCGGGCGCGGACCCGCATGACCGAGAACATGTTCGGCGGCATGGCCGCCCAGGTCGACGGCGCCTTCGACGCCTGGGACCCCAAGAACGTCGCCAATCTCGTCGGCTTCCTGGCCACACCCGACGCAGCCGACATCAACGGACAGATCTTCGTCGTCTTCGGCGGGAACATCTACACCATGAGCGCCTTCCAGCCCGTGGGCCAGGTCACGCGCGATGCGGCCTGGACGCCCCAGGAACTGATCGACGCCAAGAGCGAGCTCTTCAAGGGCATCGATTCGGGCGTGCCGAAGTTCGGCTTCTTCTGATCCGGCGAGGGTGCACCACCGGCGCCACCTGCGCCGGTAACCTGGCGGTCGTGTCGGACATGCCGGTGATCCCTTCGGTCACGTTCTCCAATCTGCGCTCACCCCTGGGCACCTTCTCGGAGTGCCCCCGGTGCGGTGAGGAGCTCCGGCCCGAACACGCCCACTTCCGTTGCGACGGCTGCGGGTGGCGTGATTCCTGCTGCGATTGAACCGGCCACGGCGACCGTTACGTTGGCGCGGCCGCCGGCCGCCCACCACAGGTGAGCAGGGTCGATGCACATGCGGCACGATGGTGCCATGCCTCCCGACCGAAAGTTCCGATTCGCCGCCCAGCTGAGCACCACCCCGGAGGGTACGGCCCGCTCGTGGGGCGAGCAGGCGCGCCGGGCCGAGGACCTGGGCTACGCCACCTTGTTGATGCCCGACCACTTCGGCGACCAGTTGGCCCCCGTCCCCGCTCTGGCCGCCGTGGCCGCGGCCACCACGACCCTGCGCCTGGGCTCGCTCGTCTTCGGCAACGACTACCGTCACCCCGTCGTCCTGGCCAAGGAGGCGGCCACCCTGGACGTGCTCAGTGCGGGCCGGTTCGAGCTCAGCCTCGGTGCCGGGTGGATGAAGACGGACTACCAGGAGGCCGGCCTCGCCTACGACACGCCGCGGGTCAGGGTCGAGCGCTTCGAGGAAGCGGTGCAGGTGCTCCAGGGCCTGCTGCGCACCGACGGGCCGTTCTCCTTCGACGGCCGCTACTACCAGGTGCACGGGCACACCTTGCTGCCCCGTCCGGTGCAACGCCCCGGGCCGCCCCTGATCATCGGCGGCGGGGGCCGGCGGGTCCTCTCCTTCGCCGCCCGCCACGCCGACATCGTCAGCATCAATGTCAACCTGCGCGACGGTACCGGGGGCCCGGAGACGGCGACCAACGCCACGCCCGAGCGCATCCGCGAGAAGGTGGGCTGGGTCAAGGAGGCCGCGGCGGGGCGCTTTGCCCAGCTCGAGCTGAACGCACTCATCGGGTTCGTGATGATCACCGATGATGCCGCCGGCGTCGCCGGGGCGATGGCCCCGCACTTCGGGATCAGCGCCGACGACGCCCTGCACGTCCCGCTGGCCCTGCTGGGCACGCTCGACGAGATGCGTGAGGAGCTGGAGTGGCGGCGCTCCGAGTACGGCATCTCCTACTGGTCCATCGAGGCCGACAGCTGGGAGGCGCTCGGTCCGGTCGTCTCGTCGCTCTCGGGCACATGACCATCACCACCGCAGGCTGGGAGGCCATTGGTCGCCACCGTGAACTGGGCGGCTACCGCATCTTCACCATCGATGCCCCCGCCATCGGCCCCGAGGAGCACGAACCGCTCCTGATCCTGCACGGCTTCCCCACCTCGTCCGTCGACTACGCCGCGGTGCTCGACCCGCTCCGCGCCGGCCGGCGCGTCCTTCTCCTCGACGGTCTGGGCTTCGGCCTCTCGGCCAAGCCCGACCGGCCCTACACCATGGCCCTGCAGGCCGACCTGGTGGTCGCCCTCACGGCCGCGCTCGGCCTCACCCGCCTGGCCTTGCTCACCCATGACATGGGCGACACGGTCGGCGGCGAGCTGCTGGCCCGCCGTCGGGAGGGCATCTGGCCGGTGGAGGTGACCCGGCGTGTGCTGACCAACGGGAGCATCTACATCGAGCAGGCCCACCTGACCGCTGGTCAGCAGCTCCTCTTGAGCCTGCCCGATGCCAAGCTGGACGCCGGCGCCCCGATCGACGCCGCGTCGCTGACGCGGAGCCTGCGCGACACCTACAGCCCCGACACGGTGCTCCCCCCTCCGGGGTCCCCCGAGGATCCGCTCCCGGCCACGGTGGAGCAGATCCTCCACGACGACGGCCAGCTGGTCCTGCCCCGGCTCATTCGCTACATCGAGGAGCGCCGGCGCGACCAGGCTCGCTTCACCGGTGCCATCGAGACGGACCCGTCACCGTTGCACGTCGTGTGGGGGCTGGACGACCCCATCGCCGTCCCGGCCATGGTCGACACCCTCCTGGCGGCTCGGCCTGATGCGACCGTCGTGCGGCTCGCGGGCGTGGGCCACTACCCGATGGTCGAGGCGCCGGCGCGCTTCCTCGAGGCGGTCCTCCCGGCCCTGTCGGACTGAACTCAGGCCGGCGCCTCCACCTTGAGGTGGCGCACCTCGTCGGGAAGGCTGTGGTAGAGATCCGCCATGAGGTCGTCGCGCAGCGAGCGCACACCGGCGTCATCCCATTTGTTGTCCCATTGATGCGGATCGTTCTCCACGTCGTAGAGCTCGCCGGTGGCCACCGCCACGCCGCCGGGCCCGGTGCCGGTCGCCTCGTACACCACCGGGCACGGACGGAGCACACCGTCGCCCCAGACCTCTTCGAGACCGTTGGGTTGCCCGGCGGTGGAGGGCTCGTACACGGTGCAGAGCCAGCCATCGCGGTAGATCGAGCGCAGGTGCATGCCGTAGCCGGGGAACTGGCTGTCCCACTCGCACAGCATCCGCTCACGGCCGGCGACGCCATCGGTGACCGGGAGGGCTCGACCCTGCATCCAGGCCGCCGGCTCGATCCCCGCGATGGCGCAGAAGGTGGGGGCCAGGTCGACCTGACCCACCGGGTCGTGCACCACGGCTGGGGCGATCCCGGCCACCGGTGCCGGTCGCCAGATGAAGGGCAGCCGCATCAGGGCGTCGGTGTGGTACGGACCCTTGTAGAGCAGGCCGAAGTCGCCCTGGAGCTCGCCGTGATCGGTGGTGAACACGATGTCGGTGTTGGCCAACGACGAACGGGCGGCCAGGGCGGCGATCACCCGGCCACAGGCCTCGTCGATGAGCTCGTTCATCACGTGGACCTTGGCGTTGACCTCGCGGAGCTGGTCGGCGGTGAGGCGTGAGGGCACGAACCCGGCGGGACCGCCCTCCATGTTGGGGAAGCGGCCTTCCCAGTAGGCCAGCCAATGGGCCGGCTTGCCGGACAGGACGGCACGGATCTCGTCGTCGGTGCCGGGGTGGCCGGCGGGGAGGTCGAGGTCCTGCCACGGGACACGGTGCAGCTCGGAGGCCGGCGGGTCCCAGGGGTGGTGGGGGTCGGGGAACGACATCCAGCAGAACCACGGCTCGTCCTGGCCGAGCGAATTCAGCCATTCCACTGTCAGGTCGGCCACCCAGTCCGTGTGGTACCAGGCCCGCGGGATGGGGTTGTTCTTGGTCTCCGGCGCCGCGGTGTCCCCGCCCGGCTCCGCCTGGAGCAGGCCGGCGAAGCTGTGCAGGTGTTCGGGGTGGTGCTCGGCCAGCCACCGGCCGTAGTGCGCGATCGGGTGGTCGCCCCAGGCCGCCGCGTGCATGGCCTGGGCGGACCGTTCGAAGCCGCGCCACGGACCGGTGTCCCCGCGGGCGGCCCGTGCGCTCTCCTCCCACCGCAGGTGGGGATCGAAGCCCGGCTCGAAGTGGGCCTTGCCCAACAGGGCGGTGCGGTAACCGGCCGCATCGGCCAGATAGGCCGCGACCGACGGCGCATCGGTCGGCAGCGCGATGCCGTTGGCCACCACACCGTGCGTCCGCACGTACTGCCCGGTCAGCATGGTCGACCGCGCCGGCATGCACACCGTGTTCTGGTTGTAGGCCCGGAGGTAATTGATCCCCTCGGCGGCCAGCCCATCGATCACCGGGGTACGAGCCACCGTGCCGCCGTTGCAGCCCAGGGCGTCGTGGCGCTGTTGATCGGTGGTGATGAACAAGATGTTGCGGCCCGGACGGCCCGCCGCGTCGGACACCCCCACCCCCTCAGCTCTGGGCCAACATGCGACGGAGGTCCTGGGCCAGGGCCTCGGAGTGCTCGATGAGCAGCTCCAAGCGTGCGGTCGACCCCTCGGCCGACAGCACCCCCTGGGCATCGAGCGTGCTCAGGTGCGCCTCGGCACAGATCTGCCAGCACGCCACCTCGGGATCGTCGTCGAACTGCACGTCGGGTGAGAGCGCGGCACCCGAGCCGGTCTCCGACAGCAGGCCGCGGGTGTGCCGCACGCTCTCGATGGCCCGTCGCAGCAGGGCCTCGTCCACCGGCTCGACCTCGGGGCCCCACTCCTCCACCAGGGCCATCGGGTACGGGTCGTCCGGCAGCCATGCGGTGACCCGAAGGCGAACGTCACCCCGGACCAGCATGAGGGAGCGTCCGTCGGCGAGGGAGGCGGCATGGGTGATCACGGCACGGGTCCCCAGCGCTGTGCGCTGGTCGCCGCCCCCCACCTCCGAGCCGCGTGCGATCAGGACGACACCGAACCGGGGGTCCCCGGCCAGGCAGTCTGCGACGAGCGCCCGGTACCGGGGCTCGAACACGTGGAGCGGCATCTGCACATGGGGAAAGAGCACCGTGGACAGGGGGAACATGGCCAGACGGCGCCCGCCCCGCCCGGTGAGTGACTCGGTCATCGCGCCCACATAGCCGTGAGCCCACCTTAGGCCCCCGCCACCCGGTCCGTCGACGACACCTGGCCCACCGACGCGAGCAGGACCGGCGGCGAGGCCGGTCCTGAACTCGTTGTTGTGTTGTTCTGGCAGTGAGATCACGGGGACAGAATTCGGCGCAGTGGGTGCGGGGGCGGCCCTCACGGCCTGCCTACACACGCACCGGCGCGAGTTCAGCCTCATTCATACGCCGAGCATCCCACCCGGCGATCTCCTGCGGAGCGTCACCCGTCCGACACCGGCGACGCGGGTTCAACCCGGCGGATCGCCTTCCTCGGTCGAGCGTGTCGAGTCCATCGGCAGCTCCTTTCCACTCGCGGCGGCGGCTGACACCCGCAACCGTCGTGCCCCAAGTATCTGCCTCTCGGGTCGCTCTGTGAACCCCGCGTGAACAGGTCCTTCGCGAAGACCCAGTTCACGGTCACGACCGCAACACAATCTTCACGGAGCCGGGAACATCGACATCTTGGGGACGGGCGCCAGTCCGGCTCCGGACTGCGTACAGTCTGCGCATGGCACTCCCCCTCCCCCACGAGAACACGACCGCCCTGGTCACCGGCTCCTCTTCGGGCATCGGCGCCCAGATCGCCCGGGAGCTGGCCAAGCGGGGCTTCGGCCTGACGCTGGTGGCCCGGCGGGAGGAAAGGCTGAGGACCCTGGCCGAGCAACTCGGCGCCACCTACCACGTCCGCACCGAGGTGATCGCCGCCGACCTGTCCGATGCCGGATCGCGTCGCACCCTGCCCGAGCAGATCGACGGGCGCGGACTGGTGGTCGACATCCTGGTCAACAACGCGGGCTTCACCACCATGGGCCCGGCCCACAAGAGCGACCGCGACGCGCAGCTGGGCATGGTGCGGACGAACGTCGAGGCGGTGGTCGACCTGTGCACGCTCTTCGTCCCCGACATGGTCCGTCGTCGTCAGGGGGCCATCCTCAACACGGCGTCCACCGCCGCCTTCCAGCCCCTCCCCGGCCAGGCCGTCTACGGTGCGTCGAAGGCCTTCGTGCTCTCCTACGGGCGTGCGCTCGGCTCCGAGGTCAAGGCCCACGGGGTCACGGTGACCACGCTGTGCCCCGGCCCGGTAGCCACCGGGTTCGCCGAGGCCGCCGGCATGAGCGACGAGGAGGCCGGCGCCGCGCTGCCCAAGATCATGTGGATCCCCGCCGCCCAGGTAGCGCAGGCCGCGGTGGCCGGGCTGGCGGCCGGCCGCGCCGTGGTCATCCCCGGGGCGGCCAACCGGGTGGGAGCCGCTGCCGGGCACCTGGTGCCCACATCGTGGATCCTGCCGATCCTGGTCAAACGACATCCCGCACTGCAAGACTCGTGAGCATGAATCCCCAGACGCAACCCGTCGACCAGCTCGACCTGCCACAGCTCAACACCGTCGGGTTGGATCGCCTCGAGGCCCTGGCGGCCATTGAGGAGGCCCGGTCGCACCATTGGCTGGCCCGGACCGACATGGGCTACTGCGTGACCCGCATGGAGGATGTGACGGCCGTCCTGCGGGACCGGCGCTTCCATTCGGCGCTGTCCATCCTGCCCCGGATGGCCGGTCTGCCCGAGGGCGAGGCCTACGGCCGCCGCCGGCAGTCGATCCTCTCCATGGAGGGCGACGAGCATGCTCGCCTGCGTCGGCTGGTGGCGCCCGCTTTCACGCCCGCCTCGGCCAACCGCCTGCGCCCCACCATGCGGGCCGTGGTGACGGACCTGATCGATCGCGTCGCGGGAGCGGGGGAGTGCGAGTTCGTGGCCGACATCTGCGAGCCCTACCCCATTCCGATCATCTGCGAGCTGCTCGGCGCCCCGCCGGAGGACTGGAAGCTCTTCTCGGGCTGGGCCACCGACATCTTCCGCATCTTCAACGGCACGCTGGCCGACGACCTGCCGCTGATCGCGCGAGCGGCCGACGAGCTGACCGCGTACGTCGGCGAGATGGTCGCCGAGCGCCGGTCGGCACCCCGCCAAGATCTGCTCAGCGACCTGATCGCCATCGAGGAGGAAGGCGATCGCCTCTCGACGGAAGAGATGACCATGCTGGCCGAGGCCGTTCTCATGGCCGGAACCGACACCACGCGCAACCAGCTGGCCTGCTCCATCGCCCTCTTCGCCGACCATCCCGATCAATGGGCCCTCCTGGCCGCCCAGCCCGAGCTGGCCTCCCGCGCCGTCGAGGAGACGATGCGCTATCTCGGTGCCGTGCGGGCCACGGTGCGCTTCGCCGCCGAGGACGTGGTGTACCGCGACGTGCTGTTCCCCCAGGGGACCATCGTCTCGACGTCGCTGGCCGGAGCCAATCGGGATCCCGAGGTCTGGGCCCTGCCGAACCAGCTCGACATCACCACCGAACGGGCCAGCGCGCACATGACGTTCGGCTCCGGCATCCACTTCTGCATGGGCGCCGCCCTGGCCCGGGCCGAACTCCAGGAGGCGTTGCCCCTGCTGGCCCGGCGCATGCCCGGACTGGCACGCAACGGCGACGTGGCGTGGAAACCCGCCACCTTCGGCATCTGGGGGCCGGCCCGGCTCCCGGTGCGCTTCGACCCCGCCTGAGCCCCCGGCGGGGCCCGGGCGGGGCCGGCTCGCGGGCTCAGCTCCGGCTGGGCAGTGCCGCGGTGGCCTGACCCACCAGCTTGTCCTCGCCCTCGCCGTTGGAGAGGGTGACGGCGAGGTCGATCAGCTTCTGGCCGCCCTCCTCCCGCTTGCCGGTGACCACGATCTTGGAGGAGAGGACCTCGTCCGGCCAGGTCTGCCGGGCGAAGCGGACCTGATACCTGGTCACGTTGCCCACGCCCACGTAGTCCGTCAGCGCCGAGCCCAAGAGGCCCATGGAGAACATGCCGTGGCCGAAGACGCTGGGCTGACCGGCCGCCTGGGCCGCCACCTCATCGTGGTGCATCGGATTGAAGTCCCCCGAGGCGCCGGCGTACTTCACCAGATCGGTCCTGGTCAGCTTGTGCGAGATGGCGGGGCCTTCATCGCCCACCGCCACGTCCTCGAAGAACAGCTTCGGCTCACCCACGTCGCTCTCCCCTCGTCAACTCGATCACGCTCAGCAAACTCAGCACACTCAACAACTCGCCGACACAGTGACTCGCCGACTCACCGGCTCGCCACCTCGCCACCTCGTCGACCGGCCACCCACGCAGTGTTCACGAACGGTGGATCAGGTTGAAGCGGGCGGTGACCACCGGCTCACCGGTCTTGTCATCGGACCAGTTGGTCTCGCTCACGATGAAGGTCATCGTCTTGCCCTTGGACTCCTTCTGGTAGGCGTCGGTGATCTTGCCCTCGCTCACCAGGACGTCGCCCACCAGGACGGGGCGGTGGTAGATGAACTCCTGCTCACCGTGGAGGATGAGCCCGCCCTTGGCCATCAGCGGTCCCACCGCCGTCATGAGGGGGTTGCCGGTCGGGGCGTCAGACGGTTGGATCTCCTCGAACTTGCCGGCGAACTCCATGGCGAAGGGCCAGGTCGGGGGGGCGGGTATGGCGTCGAACCCGGCGTCCCGGGCCGCTTCGGGATTGCGATAGATGGGACTGGTGCTGCCGACCGCCTCGGCGAAGTGGCTCACCGGACCCCGCTCCACCACCACCTTGGCCTTGCCGGTCGGCGCCCCGATGATCCCCTTCAAGACCTCTTCGTGCGATGCGGTGCCCTCGGCCACCGTGTCCTCCTTGTCCCCGGCCGTCTTCCCCCCCCACGTCGTCACGCCATCCCGTCGTCACGGGGGGATCCCGGCCCCGCCGGCCCAGCGCCGACGCTGGGCCCAAGGTAGCGGCTGGCCCCGACCAGGCCCAATCCGACGCCGTCCCCAACCGGGCGCGACACCGGTCCCATCGGGCACCCCGGCCCCACCCTCGGTACCATCACGCTCCATGGGCGACGTCGACCCCACCCCGCCCCCCGGCGAGCCCGGGCCCGACTTCTTCGACGTGGTGCTGACGCAGCGGGCCGCCCGCTCCTTCCGGCCCGACGATGTGGACGAGGCCCTGGTCACCCGGGTCCTCACCGCCGCCACCCACGCCCCCAGCGCGGAGAACAGCCAGCCCTTCGTCTTCGTGGTGGTGCGCGACGCCGCCCTGCGGGCCTCCATCGGCGCCATCACCGCCGAGGCCTGGGAGGCGGGGGCCAGGGACCACGAGGTGGGGCGCCTGCCGCCCGGCCTCTGGCGCGATGTCGACCAGGGCGCCCGGGGGGGTGTCGCCGGCGCACCGGTGCTCATCGCCGTCTGCGGCGACACGCGGCTCGCCCCTGCCACCACCTTGGGTGCGTCCGTCTACCCGGCCACCCAGAACCTGCTGCTGGCCGCCCACGCGCTGGGACTGGGTTCGGCCCTCACCACGCTGCCCGTCGTCGCCGGCACCGGGCTGTCCGAGCTCCTGGGTCTCCCCCCCGAGGTGGTGCCGCTCGCCGTCGTGCCGCTCGGCCACCTGGCCAAACGGCTCGGCCCGCCCCGCCGCCTCCCCCTGGCCCAGAAGGCGCACCGCGAGCGCTACGGCACGCCCTACCCCTGAGCTACGCCGGCCCGGCGCCGACGGCCGAGACCCGGTACACCATCCACGCCTCGGCCACCACCTCGTCGTCGACGGTGCGCCGGACCTCCGCCTGGCAGAAGGAGATCGAGCGTCCCCGGCGCACCACCCAGCCCTCGGCGACCAGGTCGGTCTCCCGGGCCGCGTTGAGGAAGCGGATCTGCAGGTCGACGGTCGCCATCACCGGGGTCCGGTCGAAGGCGCTGGCCAGGGCCGGCACGACGACGGTGTCGACCATGGTCGCCATGGCGCCCCCGTGCACCATGCCGGCGGGCTGGCGCAGCTCGGGACGGTAGGGCAGGCGCATGCGGGCGTAGTCGACCCGCACCTCCTCGAGCTCCAGCCCGACCACGTTGGGAAAGAGGACGTCGTCCCAGTGCCCGAACCCGGCCCAGTACGCGGCCCGGTCCGCCGGGAGCGGCGCGAACGCCGCCGCCCGGCCGGTCATCTCGACCGGCGCCCTGGCTCGGCCCCCACCTCGACCTCGACCGCCACCAGGCCGCCCGGGCGTCCCCGCTCCGAGCCGGTGGGGTGGCCCGGCGGTAGGGTGAGCGCGTGCAGGAGCACCACTACTTCGTCGACATCGCAGCCAGCCCCGACGAGCTGTGGACCCTGTTCTGGTACCGGGCGCCCCGGTCGCAGTCGGGCGACGTGACCATCGAGATCCTCCATCCCGGCGACGCCGTCGGCGAGGGCCTGGTGCGCCACTGCACCTTCCGGGTGCCGCGCTACCTCCTCTCGGGCGGCAGGGGCCAGTCCTGGGAGTGGCTGACCGAGGTCACACCCACCGAGTCGTGGAAGTACAACGCCATCGGCCGCCCCCTGTGGTCGAGCGCCGAGGGCCGCACGCGGCTCGAGGACCGGGGGAACGGGACGACGCGGGTCCACTTCTCCGAGACCTATCACGCCTTCAATCCGCTGATGCGGGCCCTGTTCGAAAAGCGGGTCCACCGCTTCATCTCCAAGGACAATGACCGGCTGATCAAGGAGTCGCTCACGGCCGGGGTCCAGCGGCTCCGGGCCGCCCGGGAACGGGCCACCCCCAAGACCCCGTAAGGGACCGGGGTCGGCGTCCGGACCGGCTCACGTCCCCGGCTCGGCGCGGTCCGCCAGCGCGGTCGCCAGGGACCGGAAGGCCCGACCGCGGTGCGAGATGGCGTGCTTCTCCGCCGGTCCCATCTGCGCGAACGTGCGGCCGTCGCCGTCGTGCGGCACGAAGACCGGGTCGTACCCGAACCCGCCGTCGCCCCGGGCGCGCTCGGCGATGGTGCCCTCGACGGCTCCCTCGGCCCAGACCTCGCCGCCGTCGGGGAAGGCGACCAGGGCGACCGTTCGGAACCGGGCCCGGCGGGCACCTGCCCCGTCGGGCCGCGCCGCCAGCTCGGCCAGCAACTTGGCCACGTTGTCGGCGTAGGTGGCGCCCTCGCCGGCGTAGCGGGCCGAGAAGACGC